>CAZNYK010000112.1:0-13758 GCA_964577215.1 uncultured Saprospiraceae bacterium | reverse complement strand
CAAACCATTTTTCGTCGGGTATAATAATGGCCGTTGTCATTACGAGAAAGCGTACACCCTGGAGCCCGAGCCGGTTCAGGGTTCATCCGCTATGGCGTTCTTATACTTATTGTACAAAAACGAAATGATCAAAAGCAGCGTGCCCAGCGATACGAATACGATGGTTTTGGGAATGGTGTCCAAGTGTGCCATATCGTAGAAAAACAGTTTGAGCAAGGTCAGGGCGAACAATGCGATAGCGCCGATCCGCAAATACTTTTTCCTTTTCCAGATGCCGAGCACGATGAGCAACAGCGAATAAGAGCCCCAGAGAATGCTCAAGCCAAGCTTGTAGGATTGCGTAGAATGCGCCATATCCATCCAGGCGATAAGCTCGCTGCTGGCGATCCAGAGAATGCAAATATGAAGCAGCACCTCGAAAGTGATTTTGAGATTCAACCCCAGGAACTCCTGCTTGACGTACTGGTAAGAGGCAAAAAGCGCCATCGCCAGGAACGGGAAGGACAGGTAGCGGATGCCGATGTGGAAAGCGCCTCTCGAATAATATTCCGGGAGTTTTTGCTCCAGGTAGCTTTCCCTCAATCCGCTCAGTTCGTAAAGGCCCGGTATCAGGAACATGAGGATGGCAAGAGCGATGAACCCGAGATTGATGAGACCCAGGATTTTGTGCCTGTACTTGCGGATATTGACCAAAGCGAGTGCGGCGCCGAACGTCAACGCGTAATTGATCAACCATACCGTTTTGAACCTCAGCATGTCGTAGTCCTTGTATATCAGGGGATAGTCTTTGTCTGCTTCTTGTACCCGGATCTCAGAGCCGGCATATTTCAAATCCCAGAAATTGCCGATCTCCAGGGAGAAAGCGTTGTAAACTGTATAAAGCAGGATGCCCGCGAGGGAATAGGTGATTAAATTCGTCAGCCCCGGGTAAAAAGGTGAGGACTTTTTGTGCAGGGAAAATACAAAGCTGATGGCTGCAATGAATAAGGCTGAACCGAGAAAGCGGGTATTGATCAGGGGCGTAGGGCGGGCGGCCTCGGGATCAGGCAGGTACGCCGTATAGAGCTGTATCCAATCTTCGTTCAGGCTGATAAAGGCCAAAAATACCAGGATGTAAGACAGCGTTTCGTAAAACAACGCGCCCTTTGTCCGGCCAATCCAAAACAACACCGCTGCTTCGCCGGCCCAGAGCAAGGTGACCCAGTTGCCGTCCAATTGAACCGGAATGGCAATAGTGAGAAACACCAGCGCTACGCCGGAAATGAGGTAGAACAGCTTGGTATCGGCCTCCCTTTGCTGGTAAATGACAATACCAACTATGGAGTGTACGACGGCATTGCCAAGGGTGAAAAGCCCCAGCATGTGTTTTCCTGTTTCATGGCCGTCTAAAGCATCGTAGCCCAATCCGTAAAAAATAAACGAATTGGCGAGCAGCATGATGACGTCCACAGCCTCAAACTCCTCTTTTTGCACGAGCTTGTATGCCAGAAAAATGAGATAGAATGTGGCAAAGAATACGGTGAGAAAGACGAGCGCGAGGCTGAAATGCGGATCTGTTTGGTACGAAGTGAAAAACCACAAACAGAACATGAGCCAGGTGAGCACGAAAGCAGTAATGTAGAGCGGTTTCCAGTTTTTGAGGAAAGCCAGTACAAGAATACCTGTGTTGATGATCGCCGTGTAGGTGAAAAGAATTTGCGCATTTTCCGGGTCCTCGCTCAAGAGGAAAGGAACGGCATAAGCGCCTACCAACCCGATATGCGCAATGACCTCTTTGTTGTAATGCACCGCCGAAGCTACGGTAAATACCGTGATGCAAACCATGAGCGCAAAGGTTACTCCCTGAGGGTAGAGGGCGTAAAAGCTGTAGGCGGCATAGGTGATAAAATAGATGATGGCCATAGAGCCGCTCAGCAAAACGGCGCTGAAATTCTCGTACGCCTGCTTGAGTCGCACGGCAAATCCCAGCAACCCCAAACCGACGAGGTAGCCTAAGATGATCCGCACCAAGGGGCTGATGAGATCGTGGTCGATGGCATATTTGGCGCCTATGGCCACGCCGATGACGGTTATAACTATCCCGATCTTGTTGATCAGGTTTTCGCCGATAAATTTCTCTATGTCAGATTTTTCCTTGACGGGCCGGGGCTGCTCCGGAGCATGAACAGGCGGGATGTAACGGGCCGGCTCCTGCTTCGGAGGCGGGGCAGGAGCCTTTGTTTCAGTGGCAGCGGTTTCCACGGCTTCGCCTTTTTGGGACCAATCCACCAACAGCTCGTCTTTTGGAATTGGCTTTTGTGGTGCGCCGGCTTTGAAGCTGTTTATCTCGGTGCGCAGCTGGTCTATTTCTTGCGACAGACCTTGCTGCTTTTTCAATAGCGCTTCCAGCTTTTCGTGGAGCAGCTTGACGGTTTCAGCATCGTTTCCCATGGGAAAGGGTATTTGTGAACTATCGGCCCAACGTCCAAAGTTATTTCTTTTTTGCCGAAACAGCAAGAGGTGCTGACTTGGATGCCTATCAATAGGGTATTAATTTCTATCCCGGATTCAGGCGCCTTTATCGACAGAATTTGAAATGGTGGGGTGCAGCAACGAATTTTGGACCCTGTCACAAAACTCGCAATCATGAAAAATCAGCTTTCTTCCCGTTGGATGGTTTTAGCCGCTTTGGCATTGATGGGCTTCGCATTGGCGTCCTGTGCAGGCGTGGAGCCGGTGCAGGAATGTTTACAGGGCAAGCAATACGGTTTCCTGCATGGCCTGTTGCACGGCTTTATCACACCGGTGAGTTTCGTAGCCGGCTTGTTTGACGAAAAGGTTGCCATTTATGCCGTCAACAACAGCGGCGGCTGGTACGATTTCGGCTTTCTGCTCGGCTCGGGCGGCTGGGGTTTCCTGGCGGGGAATTCCTCCAAGAGAAAGTAATTTTTTTCCTTATGCTTCAAAATACGCCTTGGGCGCACATCCTTTAGCCTTTTTAAAAGCGCGATTGAAGGTGGCTTTTGAATTGAAACCAGCGTCAAAAGCCAGGGCGAGCATGGTATAGTTCCGGTTTTCTGCTTTGCGGAAGGCCCGGATGAATTCTTCAATCCGCAGCGCATTGATGTAGTCATTGAAATTCTGCCCAAATACCTGGTTGATGGTGGCCGATAACAAGGATGCGTTGGTGTTCAGATGCTTGGCCAATTCTCTTAAGGTCAGCTCCGGTTGAAGGTAGAGGCGTTCTTCGCTCATCACCTGCGCCAGTTTTTGGCTCAACACTACCTTTTCGTGGTCCGCAACTTCATTTTTTACTTCTTCCAGCTCCGTATCCGTAGTAGATTTCCGTGTATCGGGCAGCGATTCAAAATAGATATTGGCCGGTTGCCGTTGCGTCAATCCTGTCAAGCCGATATACACCGCCACTGCGACGAGGGCCAGGTTCCACCACCAGTCCTGGTAAAAACTCAATTCGAATAATGCATCGAATGCCCACATGATCTGTCGGAAGACAATCCAGAAGATCATGGCATAAATGAAATTTCGGAACCAACTGAAGCTGATGAGCTCTGCATCGCTATATTGGTTCAGGCTCCAGGCGCGATAAGCGCGATAAATGCGAAGGCAAAGCCGGAAGTAGTACGCATAGCTTACAAAAAGCAGTGCGTTGTAAATATAATTCGTAACCTGGGAAAGATGAGATTCCTGGAATTGTTGCACCGCTGCCGGCCCTTGCACGTAAAAGAAGAGATTGTAAAAAAAATAAAGGGCATAAGGAAGCAAATGCCAGAGGTGCTTTTTTGTGAATTGAAAACTCCGGTTGACCTGGCTTCGGAAGTAAAAATAGACTGCCGGCCCGAAAAGGTAATGGACGCTGCGTGGAAAACCGTTGAATTCCTCCCACAAGATATTGATGCCTGAAAAGCCGAATGTGTAGTCTTGCATTTCCAATGCCAGCAAGCACATGACCCAACCCAGTATTTTATCGGAGAGTCTTTGTTCCCGGATACCCCTGCCGAGAAACACTACCCATAAGAGCAGGCTGAAAAAATAGCCGAACTGCAAAGGTGTCGTATAGATCGTCATGGCGTAAAATTACGCATTGCGGTATCGTTTCGGTATCAATTCGCATTTTGATACGGCTCAAATTATGATTTAAGACGCCGGGCCTTTTACAGCCTTCTACCTTTGCATCGCTATTCAACCCGGCAGTCAAAACCGGGAAAATGTTCACCAAAAAAAAATATACACATGAAAATCATTGTTCTTCTTCTATTCAGCGCCATTTCACTTCAGGCGCTTGCCCAGGATCGCAAGATAGAAATCGCGCCCTTCAAAACGGCACTTGTTGACTGTCCCGACGACCAACCTCAGGATGTGCATATTCAAAACACGTCAGCAAAAGGCATTGTCTTGTCCGTAGTGGATATAGTTTCAGGGGAGCAGTTGAAGGGGTTCGGTTTAGGCGCCAGGGCAGATGCCGACCTATCCTTCGGGCCTGGGCAATCGCTCAGGTTGAAGAATAATTCCATGAAACCGGCAGTGGTCAATTTGAGCTTTACCGAACAAAAGCCGGCGCCCCTGAACGATGAGCCAACTGGACAATACATCAAGTTTTCCTTGATCAATAATACCTTAAGAAGCATCCCGCTAGTTATTCCCGGCGTAATGAATCCCAATCTGTCTCCTCTGTCGAGCAGCGGGGTCTCCTTGAAGATAGGTCAGGAAATTTTCTTTAGACAAAAAGGGAAAGAGACTTTGCTGCTTGTTGTCAGCAAAGATATCAAGGAGGGGGAGCAGGTCAATGTAGCCCTGCTCATTAAAAAAGAAAAGAAGCGAAGCTGAACTCCAGGCCTTTCCGCTTCCAAAAAAGTCAAAGGAGCGAAGCGGCTTTAGAAAAGTTGTATGATCGAGTCCTGGGTCCGGCCTGAGAAATAATCCCCCATTTTTCCGCCGGGTAAAAACGAGTGCCTATATTTGAGGCGCCATCCGGCGCGCTGCCCGGTTCCTGCCGTTTCTTTCGGGAGGGGTTTTTTCGGCGGGAATTGTCTCCAGGAGAGAGCAATTCGCATCTGGTTTTCCAAAACCTGAATTATGAAGTATCTGTCATTGTTCCTTTCCATTTTGGCCCACGCCGTTTCCTTCGGCCAGTCCTGTCTTCCCGGCGGGCTCACGGTAACTACGCAGGCAGAACTGAACTCCTTTGCGGCCAGTTATCCCAATTGTACCGTCATAGAGGGCAATGTCCTGATCCAGGGTGCAACCATCAACAGCCTGGCCCCGCTGGCCAACCTCCATCGAATAAACGGCGATCTCACCATCAGCAACAACCCTCAACTCACTAATCTTATCGGCTTGGGAAAACTGACTGAGATAGGAGGGGCGGTACGCATACAAAACAACGCCGGTTTGCAATCGCTCCAGGGCCTGGATAGCCTTCGAAGGGTCTCGGGCGATTTCATGTACATCTCAAACAATGCAAGCCTTGCCGGCCTCGCTGCGTTGAGCCGCTTAGATACCGTGCAGGGTATCTTTCAGGTGTGGTCCTGTAACGAATTGACCGGTCTGGACGGCTTGCAAAATCTCAGGTTTGTGGGTGGCGACCTTGCCGTATTCAATAACCCCGCACTTTCCACGATCAATGGACTGAACGGGATTTCCTGGATCGGTTCGGCCTTGCGCATTTACGACAACATGCAGCTATCCGATATTTCCGCACTGAACCATCCCGTAAATATCCAGGGGGCATTGGTCATAACCGGCAATCCGCTTTTGTCCAATTGCGCGGTGAGCGCCGTATGTGCTTATTTGAATGACCCGCCCTCTTTTTCCGCTTTTTCGGGCAATGGGGCAAGCTGCAATGCGGAGTCTGCTATTCTCGCTGCCTGTCTGACTTCCACCGCCGGACTGCAGGCCCGGTCCTCCCCGGCGGTTTTCCCAAATCCGTCCTTCGGGGTTGTTCATTTCCGTGAAGAATTGCCGAATATCAACAGGATACAGGCTAGAAATATTTCAGGGCAAATTATCCACATTGAACAGCAGTTCAAGACCCCATTGGATCTGTCCCACCTGAAAGCCGGTGTGTATATCCTGGAGGTTTTCTTCGAAGACGGGAACAGGGAAAGCCTGAAATTGGTGATGAATAACAGGTAAAAGGATCATTTTTTGAGATGATACAAAATACCGGACTTTTCTAAATGTTGAAAAGCTGATGGCGTGCTTTCCCATGGCACTACCTCAGCTCTCGGCTTACGCTGGTAGGTGTACACTAAGGCTATGACTTTCTGATTCGTTCGCCCGGTATCGGCAAATTCGTCAGGAATGTCAGGCAGCCCGTCTTTAGCCTGGGGGAGCGCCGCTGAGGCCCTCATTGGGGTAGGCTTCGCCGGAGGGGATTGATCATAGGTCACTGCAAAAACAATGATTCGGAAATAGCCTGGTTTCTGTAAAAACAGATCGCCTAAAAAATCAAAAAGTTTCAGATTGGGCACGCCCTTTGTTGCCCACCGGCTTTCGCCGGGGAACGGTGTGCCGTCGGCTTCAATTCGCTCCATCCTTGCCACCAGTGCAAATCCGTCTGAAAGCGTAAAAGAACCGTGCCTGAAGCCGGTACTACATTTGAATAAAGCCTTTGTTATAGCGCCATGAATGCCTGGCAGCGTGGAAGTCGAGCCGGGAGGGAAATACGAATGATCCACGATATATTGCTCGCAGCCAGGCGGAGGAGGCCATGGGAAACTTACATCCCGCGCCGGCGGGGTCGTTTCGTTGGAGAGCGCCAAAAATTCAGAATCGTATGATGGAATTAACGTGACATTAGCCGCTTTGGGGGAGTAGTTTGTGGGAGATGTTGTACCACTAGCCTGCGCATTGTAGGATGGTGGTGTTCCTTCAGAAAAAACAGTTGGCTGGTAATCCCCTGGTGATCTGGCTCTTAAACCCGAATGGTACAAATTATTTAAATAGTTTTTAGCATTAATATGCATATAATATTCCATTAAAACAGTAACCACCAAGGGGTCGACTTCTCGTGAGTGGCCAGGAATGTTCAATAGGGTTTGCGCCGCATAATATCGCTCGTTTCTGTCAGGATGATACAAAAGGCGATACAGGGCTTTCTCGTCAACGAAGTAATTGGCGTCATTCTCCAATAATACCTCGTAAATACCGGCGCGGATACTTGGCGACGCTCTTGAAATGCGCGACTCGAGCGCTGTTATCAGGGATTGTCTCAGGGGGAAAAGCTGGCGAATGAACTTAAAAAAATTATTGTTTGGCGTTTTCCCGGCTTTGATGTAATTCTCAAAAATGATTTGTCCTTCTTCGCCCATGCTTTCCGTGAAATAAAGCGCTTCGTTCACCACCCTCCAGTCGCTGTCAAGGATGGCTTTGTTCATCAGCGTTATTTGACCCAGGTCTCCTTTGGGAAGATGACCGATGAGTTTTATCCCCGCAGCGCGAACATTTGGAGAGATGTCATTCATAACCCGGTGAATAATACTTCCGGAGGGAAGGTTGGATTGTTCCCATACATCTGCCACAACCTTTCGCACATCATCATCCGGGGAGGAAAAGGCTTTTAATAGAACTGCTTCCAATTGAGGAGCGGGTAAATACAGTAATGGCAATGACTTAATAGCCGTGATCTGTAAATCGGGATAGGGAAACTCAGCTGCAAAGTGTAAGAGAAGTGCTGCTGCCTGTGTATTTCTGCCGGCCATGTCCCGTATGTACTTGCCAAGGAGTTCTTCCCGGATTTCGATGTTTGTTTTTGAGTCTTTTATTATTGCGATGAGACGATCCACGCCGCCGGGATAGTAGTTTGCTAATATATTTGCGGCTTTGGAGTGTAATTCGGGATAGAGGTGAAATGCCCGTACTCCCTCCTCTAATGTTCTTGTGATCTCATTGGAGAAAAGTCCCTTTTCGGATAATTCAATGGCAGCAATTAACCGGATTGAAATTTTGGGGTTTTTTAACATGCGCTCCAGGTTATCGAATGATTTGATTTCGCTGTAACCGAAAATTTGGAGCATTGAGAATGCAATTTCATTGATCCGGCTGAAGTCAGGATACCTGTGAACCAATAACTTGACGGCCTCGCCGGCCCATTCCGGGTTGGATTTCAAAAGAGTAGCGATTTCATTATGGCAGGAACCCCATTTGAAACTGAGGTTTATCATACGTTCAATAAGGGAAATATCTGAGGGGGAGCTTAATTTCATTTGTTTAAGAACTCTTGCCAATTTAAGAACATCTCCATGATTATTTGCTTCGCTGAGGTAATTGATCATGAGGGGTACTGCTTGAATTGACTTCGGCGTAATGCCTGATTGTCCCAAATAATTTAATTGAGCAATCGACTCTGAGCAGACCGCTCTATCAGCATCAAATATCATTTTCAAAAGCGAATCCGGAATAGTATATCCAAAAGTCGTATCACATAAACCAACTGAACCCACTGCCGATACGGCAGCCTTCCTGGCCTCAGGGTCCTTATCCTTTAATTGCAATACTAATTCTTGCTTGGTTTTTGTTGGCAACGTTGCCAAAAAAAGGCTATCAGGAATTAGTGATGGGCCTGTCAGCTCATCAGTAGTCCTGTTTTTACCGATAAAGCGTTTCAGTGCGGCTACCCGTATTTGCTTATCCGGGTCATTAAGCATCCCGGTCAAAATGGCCGCTGCGCTATCTGCATGATAAGGATATGCTTCGAGCGCCAATTTACGGGATTCCAAATTCCCGTGATCAATGATATCCCGTAGCCTGAGATGGCCCAATCCGGGAATATTCCCCAAGGCGGCCAAAGCTGCTTTTTTGGCATTGAGTTGGCCGTTAAGAACCAAATAATTCAGCCCTGGTATGGCATTCACTGCTTTCTCTCCCGCCCTTCCAGTTACGCCTGCCACGGCGATGGCTAAATCCATTTCATCGCCATATAAGGCCTCGCGCAAAGGCGGGGTGGGTTCGCTTGACGCATGTTTTAACAAATAGAGTATTCGTTCTTTTCCCTGTAAGGTAGATGATTTGAAAACATTGACTAAAGCTTCCACATCAATCTCCTGAGTATTCAGCAATGCGCAAAAAGCCAGATCGGATTTTTTTTCAGAGAATGAATAATTTGAGGTTTGGGTTGGTGAAAGGACGCTTTTTTCGACCTTTTCGTCAGTTGAAATTTCCTGCGCCAGGAATTTCGTCGCCGGTTTTCCAATGTTGATCAAGCCTGCCAAAGCCTGGAAACGAACATTTTCATCAGGGTCCGCTAAACTTTGGCAGACTGCGGCCACTGCAGCTTCGCTGGGGGGCATTATTTCGGCCAGTTGTAAAATGGCGAATTGCCTGGCGCCCGGATCGGCGTCTTTTACCAGGTTTAGCAACTCCGGCTCGGAAAAAATTACATTATCAGAAATGAGTGAGAAAAATTTATGGGGTTTGGATGGTTGGAAAACCGGGTAAACCGCCTCATTCCGCCCTTGTGCAAAAATCGTATGAGGGCAAACTAAGGTTAAAAGAATGACAAGTATAAATATTTTTCCGGGGAGACGGGAGATATTACCGGTTGTTATCGAATATTCATATCCGGCCTGTATATTTTTCCTCGTTTTCATATCATTGTTTTTGACTTTGGCGGGCGAATTTTGGAAAGAAGCTGCCTGAAAAATATCCTTATTATTTGAAACATCAACATTGTATTTATAACAGATGTGAACAGAAGCGGAACTACTTTTAAAGTAATTCCATTTACAAAAACCTGGAAAAATAAAATCGGGGAGGCTATGGTGGCTGCAATCAACACATAGAATAAGGCAGTAAAAAAGCTAAGCTCATTTTCCTCTATTAGTAATTTCATTGTCGAGTTTGTAAATTCGAGAAGAAGAAATTGAAGGATGCTGATGACGCAGAACCACGATAGAAGTGCCGTTTGATTGTACAACAATCGCTTATACCATGGCAGCCATGGCTGCCTGCCTGATCGGAACGCTTTGATAGAGGTTTGGAGGATTTCTTTGTCTCCCTTAGGGCTTTTTACCAACTCTTCTATAAAACCGGACAATTCTGCCAGGCGCTCTTCCGGGGCGTCAAACAAGTCAAACCAGTTTAGTCCCTCAAGTTCATACGCAAATGCGCCAGTTAATTTGACATCTTCCAGGCGAACAGCCAACAGGGGTACCTTTGAAGCTTTTGCAACCGCAAGCTCTTTTTTAAGTTCTTCCGAAGCCAGGGCGTTTTCAGACAGGAGTATGAGCATCACCCCGGCATTTTGAAGGTTTTCTACAATGGCATCCCGCCAGTTTCGTCCCGGTTCGATAAGCGCATCGTACCAGGCATCCACGCCCCGTTCCTGCAAAGCTTTAAAAATCCTGTGGGCTGTTTCTTTATTCGCGCGCCTGTAGCTGATGAATACGGGCGACTTGCCTGTATTTTTTTCAGGGATTATCTCGGAAGGAGTTTTATTGGGCATAATAGGGATACTTTCAACTTTATGCGGCCGCCTTGGGCGAAATTATAGTTTTTTGAATTACTAAGATGTCGTTTTGGAGAAATTATTTTTGGAAGTAGAGTAGCAAATGGATTGACGAGGTTGGGTTGCCCCAAAGGGTATGGCAGCCGGAAGGGCCTTGGCCGAAAAGCGCTGCGCCCTTCATGGATATCCGTCCCCTCTCCGTGGGTTGTTCCCCCTGCGGGGAAAAGGCCGTGATGGTTTTCGGACAATGTATTTCTGAACTTCGAGGCCTTCGCGGGAGAAAAATTGGCCTGCCAAGAAAGCTATATCCCAAGCGCCGAATTCAGTAGCGCGTTTTTTGGGCAGGGGGAACAGCCTACCCATCTCCGTATCAAAGGTGGTAAGTGAAGGAAGAAGGAAGGGTATGGGAGTCCTACTCCGCTTCAGTCGTTCAAAAGGGAAAGTAAGAGTTATCTCATTTTTGATGCAAGGGGTACAAAAAAATGTGTTGATTCCGACAAATCAACCCAGGCTACCTGCATGTGTGATATGGAAAAAGAACCCGCCTGAACCGGGAAGTTATTCAGGGCACGTTTCTAAACCTTACCACTAATTATTCCTCAAGCGATATCTCCTTCCTGGCGCCTTTGGCCCAATCGTTGAACGGAGCGAATACGTGGAGTTGCCCATCTTCTATTCGTGCCGTGATGCGGTCCACGTCCACGATGGGCAACAGCGGTAAATTGACCAGATACCAGGGCAACTGCATACTGCCGTTCAACACTTCTACGGGGTGATACACTACGAATCGCTGTTGCACGGTTTCAATGCGAAGGTTTTCCATAGCGATCCCCGGAGCCTGCAGGACGAGGTGGAATCCCTCCTCATCCTTCCAGCCCTGGGCATTCACTTGCACTACGCCCCCGTTTATCGCATTGGAGAGATCTATCTGAGCCAGCAATTCCTTCGATATAGATACTTGCGGTTTCATTGTAATCCAGGATTTTGAGTTGGGTGATTCAATACATTTCAAACTGTACAAATGCGATGCCAATGCGCAATAGCAGCCTTTTTGACAGGCGAAAGTGTTATTTTGGCATATTTTCCACATTCCTCCTGTCAGCCGGGCCGATTCCAAAAGTTTCCACAGGGATGGGACTCCAAAATATAATCAATCGCTACGCTTTGCTCACTGGCAGGCGGGTATGGGCCGGCGATACCCAGGACGCCTTTGTGGTGAAGGTGCTTTTGTTGTAGTCGCACTTCAGCTTTAAACCCCAGACTTGATTAAATTTGCGCCTCATATTTATACAACACATGCTTTCAGCCTTGACTTCCAGGATCGCGGACTTTTTTTTCAGGCCCGGAGTGGTGATTTCCCTTTGCCTGCTGTTGGCGCTCGCGGCCAGTTTGCAGGCCTGGTTCAACGGCCCCAAGGTATTCGTGGAAGGTGGACCGGAATATACGCACTACAACAATTACGTCATTTTCAAGGAGTCGTTTTATCATCTCCGGCAGGGCCGGGATCTATACCTTCTCTATCCCGAAGCACACTGGGATTTGTTCAAATACACGCCCACTTTTGCCGCGCTGTTCGGCGCACTGGCCTGGCTGCCCGATGTGGCAGGCCTGAGCTTGTGGAACCTGCTCAACGCGCTCGTTTTGCTGCTGGCTGTGTACAACCTTCCCCGTATCAGCCTGCGCCAAAAGGGATTGATATTAGCTGTTTGTCTCATAGAGTTGATGACTTCCATGCAAAGCCATCAGTCTAATGCGATGATAGCCGGCCTGCTCATCCTGGCATTCGGGTCATTGGAGAAAAGCAGGTATAGCTTAGCCGCATTGTGCATCGTTTGTTCCGTGTATATCAAGCTTTTCGGCATTGTGGGTGCAGCCCTGTTCATCTTTTATCCCCAGAAGTGGAGATTGGTTTTGTACTCTTTTGCCTGGGCGGCGGCGCTGTTTGCCATCCCGCTGTTGTTTATCGACTTTGAAACATACCTCATGCAGTTGGACAGTTATCGCCGGATGCTGTCGTGGGATCACTCCGTTTCCTACGGATTTTCCGTCATGGGTTGGTTGCAGGCCTGGTTCGGGATACATGCTGACAAACGCTGGGTGGTGCTGCTGGGCGCTGCCGGGTTTTTGGCGCCTTTATTCAAAATCCGGGCGTACAGGGATTTCCATTTTCGCATGTTGCTCCTGGCATCCGCCTTGCTTTGGGTGGTCATATTCAATCACAAAGCAGAGTCGCCTACCTTTGTCATTGCCATGGCCGGGGCGGCTTTGTGGTTTGTGATGAGCAAAAAGAGCGCGCTCAACGTAGCTCTGTTTATTTTTGCATTCGTTTTCACATCTCTTTCACCGACGGATATTTTTCCGCGGTTTTTGCGGGAAGCGGTCGTCACGCCCTATGCCTTAAAGGCCGTTCCGTGTATATTCATCTGGTTCAAGGTGGTATATGATATGCTGGTTTGGAAGGAACCGGAGTCGCTTTCCTGAAGGGCTGTGTTGGTCTGTTGGTTATTTGCCGGGGTAGCGCGAATTGTCATACTGTGGTATAATGAGCCGGTTATGCTTTTTCCCTCTGTTTGCGCGCAATTTTCTGATCATTGTTGCTTTCGTAAATGCAATAGTTCTCGTATTTGACGGGGTCGCGTTCGGCCCAGACGTCTTTGCCTATATTGCAGAGCACCACGAGTTCCTGGTAGAGTTTATTTCCCTGTTCGGTGCGGTTTTCCACGGCAATGTCCCGGTCGGCTATGCGATCCTGCTGAATGTTGAGGGCGGTTTCAAAATCGCGACAGGCATCCAGGACGCGCTGAATGATAGTCTCTGTTAGGCCCGTTTCGGCCAGGAAGTCGATCTGCTGCCTTGCCACGCGGACCACGCGCCGCCCGCAGAAGAGGAGTTGGGGGTCGGACATGTCGCCCATTTTGGCCGTGCCGAATTTGCGGTAGCGGCCGCTCCGGTTGTTGTATTTCATTTCCACCCGGGTCATGAGGCTGCGTATGGCGGTTTTGAGGCGTTCGGCGGCATCCTTTTTCTTTTCAGTCATGAGCATCTGGTCGCCCACCATCTCATCGTCGTCGGGAAGAGCGTTGAACTTCTCGCACATGGCGCCGAAGGCTTTGAGCCGCTCCAGGTCGTAGCCATACTGCTGAAACTGGTCTATGTCGCGGTAAGCATAGCGGATGCGTTCCATGCACTGAACGTACAGGTCGGCGTCGGGCACGTTGTACATGCGGTGCGTTGCCTGTTTCTTCATGCTGACAAAATTTGTTTCAAAAGTACGGCTTTTTCGGAAAAAGCAAATAAAAATTTAAAAAATCGGG
>CAZNYK010000111.1:0-13784 GCA_964577215.1 uncultured Saprospiraceae bacterium | reverse complement strand
TTTTCATCGGCAGGAAAGTATGCATTGATTTTCGAGCCATGCTTATCTCGATGGGTTGAAGCATTAAAGCAGGGTAAGTGAAGTGGCACTTCGGAGTGCCCATTTTACATGCGCCGTACTCCCTGTTTCTTAATCTACTTCAACGAATTCCACCTCAATCCACCCCCATCTTTGCACCATCACTTAACACTCAAAAGTCATGGACAGGAAAGAATTTCTCAAAAAAGGACTGCTCGGCACGGGCATCTTCGTAGCCGGCACTTCGGGGCTCAACCTGACCCGCAACGATATCGATGAAGTGGCGCCGCTGGAGCCTATGCCCCAACCGGAAACACTCGGATTCAATCACATTCAAAACACAAAATCAAAGATCATGGCCAATACCGTTTTGCATAAAGCCAATACCCGCGGCCACGCCAATCACGGCTGGCTCGACTCCAAACACACCTTCAGCTTTGCCAACTACCACAACCCGGAACGCATGCACTTCGGCGTATTGCGGGTACTCAACGACGATACCGTCCAAGGCGGCATGGGCTTCGGCACACACCCCCACGACAACATGGAGATCATCAGCATCCCCCTGGAGGGCGACCTCGAACACAAGGACAGCATGGGCAACACGACCGTCATCAAAAACGGCGACATACAGGTGATGAGCGCCGGCACGGGCATCCGCCATAGCGAGTACAACAAGAATAAGGACAAACAGGTAAAATTCCTCCAGATCTGGGTGTTTCCCAACAAGCGCAACGTGACGCCCCGCTACGATCAGATCACACTGAACGCCGCCGACCGCCGCAACAAGCTGCAGCAGATACTCTCGCCCAACCCCAACGATGCAGGCGTGTGGATACACCAGGATGCGTGGTTCCACCTCGGCCAATTCGAGCAGGGCAAAGGCGCCGAGTACCAGATCAAGAAAAAGGGCAACGGCGTATATGCCTTTGTCATCAAAGGCGATTTCACACTCAACGGCATCGAGCTGAACACGCGCGATGGCCTCGGCATCTGGGATACGGACGCGCTGACGCTGCAAGCAAAATCATCCGACGCAGAGATACTGATGATGGAGGTGCCGATGGGGGTTTAAAAAGGTTAAAGGAGAAAGGTTAAAGTCGTAATGCCAACGGCTCCTTCACTCGTACCGGGACCATGGGCTGGATACTTATTCAATACAAAACCAGCAAACCGTGGTGGGAAGAGTTAATGAAGGTTTGAATCGTAGTGACTTCTCTTGTCAAAAGATGTTCAATGTAACCTGTTGAAACATTGCCGCAAACCAACCTGATGACTTTGGGAGGAAACCCTCGTAAATGAACCAGGTGAACAAAGTCCTCGTCTTTAGTAAGTATGTGAAACTGGTTTCGGACCGCATAATCCCACACTTGCTGATCGTCCTGGTCTTCCAATCCGAAATCCATGACATGTGAAATACCGGGAAAAATACTTTGTAGCTTCTTGACAAGTTTTGGAGAAAGATTGTTGTCCAAGAGTAGCATTGCTTGTACCACTTTAAGCCACCAAACGTGTTTTTTCTGCTTCGGCGGCATAAGCCAGACAAGCCAGGATATCTTCTCGTGTTAGGAGTGGGAAATCATCCAGGATCTCCTCGATACTCATACCGGCGGCAAGATAGCTCAACACGTCATACACCGTGATGCGCAGGCCTCTGATACAGGGTTGGCCACTCCTTTTGCCTGGCTCTATGGTGATGATCTCCCGGTAATCCATATACTGTAAGTTTTGAGGACGCTAAATCCGATGCCATGCAAAGATACAGCAGCATTTCGATAAAACGAAAACGGGAAATATATCAAGTCGGTTCAAACACTTGACATGCCTCACCAAATCCCCCTCACGTAGTTGCCGGCAGGATACCTGACCTGGTAAGAGAACACCCGCTCCTCTTTTGCCCCCGGCGGCAGGTCAATCGTCCAGGTGAGGAGGCCCTCGGCAGGCTTGTATTCGGCCTTGCCGGTGTTGATCTTCGTAATGCGGGTAGAAAGCACGTGGAATTCCCCGTTCACTGGTTGGTCTCATCTATACAATAATTCCATACCTTTGCGGCCTCATATTACATTGCCATGCTTTTTGAACAAGTAAATGCCGTCATCGCCGAGATCGCGCAGGCCGCGCCCCAAACACCCCAGGAATTAGAGCAATTCCGCATCCGGTTTTTGGGCAGCAAAAACGTGATCAAGGCCTTGTCGGGTGAAATCCGCAACATTCCCAACGAGCAAAAACGAGACTTCGGACGGCTCATCAACGAAGCTATGCAGTCGGCTGAAGCCAAATTCCAGTCGCTGAAAACCCGGCTGGAAGCCGCCGGGGAGGAAGGCAGCGCCGCCGCTTTAGACTTGAGCGCGCCCGGCGAACCGCTGGCCTGGGGCACGCGCCATCCCATTGCCATCACCATGAGTCGCATCATCCGTATATTCGAGCGCATCGGCTTTGTGGTGGCCGAGGACCGGGAGATTGAAGACGACTGGCACAACTTCACTGCCCTGAACACGCCCGAAGACCACCCCGCCCGCGATATGCAGGATACCTACTACCTGCGCGGCAGCGATACCTTGCTGTTGCGCACGCACACCTCTTCCGTGCAGGCCCGGCTCATGGCCGTGCAGCAGCCGCCCATTCGCATCATTGCCCCGGGTCGCGTGTACCGCAACGAGACCATTTCGGCCCGCTCGCATTGCCAGTTTCATCAGGTGGAGGGCCTGTACGTGGATGAGGGCGTTTCCTTTGCCGACCTGAAACAAACGCTGCTGTACTTCGCCAAGGAGATGTTCGGCGCTACGCAGATACGCCTGCGCCCCTCCTTTTTCCCATTCACCGAACCCAGCGCCGAAATGGACGTGTATCTCGGTACGGACACGGAGGACAACTACCGCCTCACCAAAGGCACCGGCTGGTTGGAGATACTCGGCTGCGGCATGGTTGATCCCAATGTGCTGGAAAACTGCGGTATTGACTCAGAAAAATACACCGGCTTTGCTTTCGGGATGGGCATCGAGCGGCAGGCCATGCGCCTGTTTGGAATTAATGACATCCGTTTGTTGTTTGAAAATGACGTGCGGTTTTTGAGGCAGTTTGCCACCGTACTTTAGTAAAGAAATTTTTATGGCGGAGCCTCAAGCTGTAAGCCTCTCTTGAACAAAACCATTGCTTGCGGCTTGAAGCTTGTAGCTTGCTGCTTAAATCGAAATAAGATGAAACCCTCCATACCCAAAGGCACCAGGGATTTCGGTCCTGAGCAAGTGTTCAAGCGCAATTATCTCTTCGGCGTCATCCGCGAGGTGTTCGTGCGCTATGGCTACCAGCCCATCGAAACGCCCACGATGGAATTGCTTTCCACGCTCACCGGCAAATACGGCGAGGAAGGCGACCGCCTTTTGTTTAAAGTGCTCAACAACGGCCCCTTTTTGGAAAAAGCCGACGAGGAAGCGCTGCAAGCCCGTGACTCCCGCCGCCTCGCGCCCTCCATCGCCGAAAAAGGCCTGCGCTACGACCTCACCGTGCCTTTCGCCCGCTACGTGGTGATGCACCAGCACGAGTTGGCCTTTCCCTTCAAGCGATACCAGATACAGCCCGTATGGCGCGGCGACCGCCCGCAACGCGGCCGCTACCAGGAATTTTACCAGTGCGATGTGGACGTGGTAGGCTCCGGCTCGCTCATGTACGAGGCCGAATTGGTTCAGATATACGACGAGGTGTTCCGGCGCTTGGGTATAGAAGTGGTCATCAAGTTCAATAATCGAAAGGTGCTTTTCGGCATTGCCGAGGCCGCCGGTATTCCCGACCGCTTCATGGATATGACCATCGCCATTGATAAATTGGACAAGATTGGCCCGGAGGGGGTACGCGCCGAAATGCAGCAGCGAGGCATCCCCGGTGCAGCCATCGACAAGGTGGAGCAAATACTGTCGGTCTCTGACCCGCTTGCGCTCAAACCGCTCTTCGCCGGTAGCCCCGAAGGGCTTAAGGGCATTGAGGAGATCGAAACCTTTTACAGCTATTTCGATCCCTCCGCCGCCCGCAACGAGGTGCGCTTCGATATCACGCTCGCGCGCGGCCTTACCTACTACACCGGCTGCATCTTCGAAGTGCAGGCCAAAGGCGTGCAGATGGGCAGCATCGGCGGCGGCGGCCGCTACGACAATCTCACCGGCGTATTCGGACTGGAGGGCGTTTCCGGGGTGGGCATTTCTTTCGGCGCCGACCGCATCTACGACGTGCTGGAGGAACTCGATCTTTTTCCTGCCAACGTCGCCGGCAGCCTGCATGTGTTGTTCATTGCCTTCGATGAAGAAACGCACCGCTACGCTTTTCAATGCCTCGGCCGAATCAGGGCCGCCGGCCTCAATGCCGAACTCTACCCCGAACCGGCCAAGTTGAAAAAACAGATGAAGTACGCCAATGACCGCAATGTGCCTTTCGTTGCGCTGATCGGCAGCGAGGAAATGGCAGCCGGAGAGGTATCGCTCAAGAACATGAGCACCGGCGAGCAGGAGCGGCTTGCGCTGGAAGAGGTGATGAGGCGCTTGGCGTAATCCTTTGGATGAGAATAGAGATCAGTCCTTGTTGGCCAATTGCCCGCAGGCGGCGTCTATGTCTTTGCCCCTGCTGCGGCGCACGGTCACCATCACATCCCGGTCGCGGAGGTATTTGGCGAAATCGTCTATGCGATGAGCGGCCGACTTGAGGAAGGGGGCGCCGTCAATGGGATTGTATTCGATGATGTTGACGCGCACCGGGAAGCGCTTGCACAATTTGAAGAGGTTGGCCGCGTCGTCAAGGCTGTCGTTAAACTGCTGGAAAGCGATGTACTCGTAGCTGATTCGGTTTTGGGTTTTGCGATAGAAGTACTCCAGCGCTTCCATGAGCGAGGCAAGGTTGTTCTGCTCGTTGATGGGCATGATCTCGTTGCGCTTGGCATCGTCGGCGGCGTGAAGGGAAAGCGCGAGATTGACCTTGGCATTGTCGTCGGCCAATTTTTTGATCATTTTGGCAATACCCGCGGTGCTTATGGTGATGCGTTTCGGCGACATACCCAGCCCGTCAGGGGCGGTAATGCGCTCAATGCTTTCCATCACGGGCTTGTAGGCCAGAAGCGGCTCGCCCATGCCCATATACACAATGTTGCTGAGCGGATGCCCGAAAGTCTCCAGGGATTGCCGGTTGACCAATACTACCTGGTCAAAAATCTCTGCCGCGTCCAGATTGCGCACCCGTTTCATGCGCCCTGTGGCACAGAAAGTACAGGTGAGACTGCACCCCACCTGACAGGAAACACAGGCTGTGAAGCGCTGTTCCTCCGGCACGGGGATGAGCACCGATTCGATGAGGTGGCCGTCGTGCAGGCGGAAGCGGGATTTGATGGTGCCGTCCAGGCTGCGTTGTACCTTGTCGGCGGCAATGGCATTGATGTTGTAAAGGTCGCTCAACGCTTGCCGCAGCGTTTTGGGAAGATTGGTCATCTCATCAAAGCTGTGCGCGGCTTTTTGCCAGAGCCATTCATATACCTGCCGGCCCCGGAATTTAGGTTCGCCCATGCTTAGCAAGGCTTGCTCAAGCGCTTCACGGGAGAGTTGCCGTATGTCTGTTTTGACGAGGGTGCTTTCCATTTTGTTGAGTGTGCAGTTGGCGGTCGGCAATAGTCCGTATAACGCGAAATCGGCTCATAACGTTTGAATATCCTATTCAAATACTTCGTGCAGGATGTGGTGGGAATGTATTTCCGGTAGGTTTTCGATCTGCAGCCGGTAGAAATCGAGCAAGTGATTGAGCAGGCGGCGGCGCTGCAGGCCGGTCATGCTCACCAAGTGGCAATGTGCCATGTCGCAACTGTGCAATTGATAAAGTATGGCGCTCAATTCTTCTTCCATGCAGTGCACGTGCTCCGGGCGGGCACAGAAAACGCCCTCCTGCATGTCGAAAAAAGGCGTGCCGGGGGAATAGTCGCCTCCGGGCATAAAGCCGAGAAAGCCGCTGAGTTCGAGCAGGAAGTGCAGGTGGAGGTTTGCAATATTTTCTTCCGTGTCGTCCAGAAAGCAGAAAGCCTGGAAGAGGAAATCAAACAAGTGGCGGTTTTCCTCTGCTTCGCGGATGGTTTTGCGGGCCATCTCCACCATAAACAAACCCACGGCGCTGCGCCGCACGTCGAAAGGCAGGCGCCGGTACACATGGGCGGGCCGGATTTCTTTTACCCGGTGCATTTTGTGGTCGTCGCGGTGATAGGCCACCATATCCAGCAATGACATCACCTGCAACAGCGCGGGGCCGGTTTTGCTTTTGGCGCTGCGCACGCCGCTCACGATATAGGTTTGCAGGCCCCGTTCCTCTGTGTACACATCGGCTATGATACTCGATTCCGAGTACTTGACAGCGCGAAGGACGATACCACGGGTTTTGATGAGCATGAGCGCGGTTTTCGGCAAACTTACAGCATATTGCCTGTTTGCGCAAAAAACCATTCTGCCCGGCAGGGCGTTTGTTGTTAAAACTGATACATGATCGAGCATTTTTCCGATACTTCCCGCTTGTGGATATACCAGGCGGAGCGCCCCTTCCGCGATGAAGACATACCCGGGATACGCACCAGGTTGCAGCACTTTGCCGCACAATGGGTAAGCCACAACAGGCAATTACGCGCTACGGGAGAGGTGCTGCATGGCCGGTTCGTCGTGCTGGCCGTGGATGAAAGCAGGGCTGATGCCAGCGGCTGTTCCATTGATAAATCCGTTGCTTTTCTCAAGGCGCTTCAAGCTGAATATGAAAGGGATTTGTTCAACCGCATGGTGTTCAGCTACAAGGATGGAGAGGAGGTGCGCACCGTCTCTCGGGAGGAGTTTGCCCGGCTGTATGCCGAGGGCGCAATAGACGACAACACCCCTGTGTTCGATACTTTGGTGGCCGCCAAGGGCGATTTCGACGCGGGATTTATCAAGCCGCTCGGCCGGAGCTGGCATAAACGCATGGTGTAAGAGCTTATGATAGAAAAAGTCAAAAGATTATTCGGAATTGAGGGCATCAAAGTAGAACTTGTCCTTCCCGAAGAGGTGCGCGAGAAAGAGGGCGCCGTTCAGGGCAAAATTCGTTTCCAGACCATGCATGCCCAAACAGTGAGCCACGTGAAGCTAAAGTTGATCGAGCGCTACTCCCGCGGGCGCGGCGATGAAAAGCTCGTGGACGAATACCTGTTGGGAGAAACGGAATTGGTACAGGATATTGAAGTAAACCCGGGTGAAATTGTGGAATTGGAGTTTGTCCTTCCTTTCCACGTAGTTAAATCCGAGGTGGAGGCTTTCGGCAGTAAAAATATCCTGTTCAAGGGAATAGCCAAAGCCGCCAAGTTGACGCGCAACGCCAAATCAATTTATCGCGTGGAAGCGGAAGCCAAAGTGCGCGGCACCGCTTTGTCCCCTTTTGATAAAAAGGAGATCGTTATTAGTTAGCATTGAGCGTCAGGTTGTTGCGCTGACACGCGCTGTGCCGCCGCCGGCAAATGGGACGAGCACACCCTATGCTCTATGCTCTATGCTCTATGCCCTTTACCCACCGCTCCTCACTGCACTTGTTTTTCCTCCAGGGATTTGATCACTTCCTCGGGGGATTTTCCGAGATTTTCCAGCAACACCCCGGCGTCGTCGGCAAAATCGTCATCAGGGTACTTTTTCAGGAACTCCTCGTACAACACGCCTGCGGTTTCGTATTTCTGAAGGTCGTTGTCGTAGATGAAGGCGCGCATAAAAAGAGCCTGTGCCGCTTTGGAGTCATTGGGGTAGGCCTTTTCAAACCATTCGTATAAGTACAGCGCTCTGTCGTATTGTTGCGTGTAGTAAGCATTCTCGGCAGCTTTGTTGAGCAGCGAGGAGGAAAGAGTGTCTTTGGGTAAAAGCAATACATGGGCAATGCAGGAATTGAGATAGCTTCCGATCTTTTTCGCGTTGCTCATCACCGTGCGCGGGTCGAAAACCTCAGCCTGGAGCTTTTCAATTCGTTCGGTCAGCGAGGGGCTGTCGCCGGGAATGCGCGCGGCAGCAGTTTGGGCGGCGTCGCTGCGCGGGTGGGCCATCGCAATAGCCTGATATACAGATATGGCTGAGATAGTATCCTGCATTTTTTCCTCGTATGCAGCGGCGAGCAGCAAGGCATAGTCGGCCGAATTCGGTCCGCCGGGACTTTCCCGGAGCAACGTGATGAGGGTATCGGTAGCTTGTTGGCCGTAGGCGCCTGCGAGGTAGGTCTTAAGCTCTTCAAGGTCTTTGGCTTTGTTGCCGCAGGCTGAAAAGACCAAGGCGGAGGCCGCGAGTAAGGCAAAGGCAAAATATTTCATGATGGTGTTCTTTTGGCGCGAAGATAGGCTGTTTTTTGATTTTGGAAGCACTGAACAATAAGCCGGCCGGCATGTTCCATGCTCGCACTCACAAGCCGCCGTATGGATAAGATCAGTATATTTTGGCACCGGCGCGATCTGCGCCTGCACGATAACGCGGGTTTGTACCACGCACTTCGCGGCCCCTACCCGGTATTGCCTCTCTTCATCTTCGACACTCAAATATTGGATGCGCTGGAAGACAAAAACGACGCCCGGGTCGAGTTTATCCACGATCACGTTGTTGAATTGTCGCGGCAATTGGCCTTGCTTGGCAGCAGCCTCAGGGTTGATCATGGCAATCCTGTAGAATTATGGAAGCACATCCTTCAAACGCTGCCGGTAGGAGCTGTCTATACCAACAGGGACTACGAGCCGTATGCTTTGGAACGCGATGAACAGGTAAGGCGATTGCTTGCCGAACGCGGCATCCCTTTCCATACCTTTAAAGACCACGTCATCTTCGAGCAAAAAGAGGTCGTCAAAGACGATGGCGCCCCATACACGGTTTTCTCTCCATACGGGCGCAAATGGCGCGCTAAACTGTTGAGCCGCACCCAAAGCGCTTTACCCGGGCTCGCGCAGTCTTTTTATCTGGAAAGCTACCCCGTAGAGCAGTATTTCGATCATTTTGTCAAGACCCCGCCCTTTCCTGTTCCGGGTCTTGACAGCTTGGGTTTTGAGCGATCGGGCCTGTCTTTTCCCTCTGCCGGGGTGGCGCAGGGCATCATACGCAACTACGACAAAACCCGCGATATTCCAGGCATTGCCGGCACCTCGCGCCTCGGCGTGCATTTCCGTTTCGGCACCATAAGTATACGCGAAAAGGCCCGCCATGCGGCGACGCTCAATGATACTTATCTCAATGAGTTGATTTGGCGCGACTTCTACTCCATGATCCTGTCCAATTTCCCGCATGTGGCTGCCGGCGCGTTCCGGCCGGAATACGAGCGGATCGCATGGCGCAATGACGAAGAAGAATTTCAGCGCTGGTGCGAGGGTTGCACGGGCTATCCGCTGGTGGATGCAGGTATGAGGGAACTGGCGGCGACAGGCTACATGCACAACAGGGTCAGGATGGTAGCGGCCAGTTTCCTGAGCAAACACTTGCTCATTGACTGGCGATTGGGCGAGGCATGGTTTGCCCGCAAACTGCTGGATTTCGACCTGGCTTCCAACAACGGCGGCTGGCAATGGTCGGCAGGCAGCGGCACGGATGCAGCCCCTTACTTTCGCGTATTCAATCCCATTGCCCAACAACAAAAATTTGACCCGGAAATGACCTACGTCCGGCGTTGGGTTCCTGAGTACGGCACGCCCGCTTACCCCGCACCCATGGTGGATCACAAGATGGCGCGCGAGAGATGTTTGCAGGCGTACAGGGAAGGGCTTCAATAAAAAAAGCCCTTGAAACGACAAAAAGGCCTTCTCAAGAGCTTAGATAAATGAAAACACTTGCGAAGGAAACGAACGAGTCTGGTTTTTGTTGGTTAACGCTTTGTCAATTATGTTGCAAAGTGCCCGATAATATGGTCAAAACGTTTAGCTTTGAGGAGCCGAAACATTACCGGCTGAGGAATCCACGTGCGAAATAACCGGCTCATCTTGTTTTTAATTGCGCTTCCGGCGCTGTGGCTTTTGCCCGGCCTGTCGGCGGCGCAGGATTTCCTGTTGGAAGGTTGTTTCTGGCATTGCAGCCCGGGCGAGGAGCCGTCAAAATATATACGGCAGTTTCAAAGGGAAGCCCCGCTGTGGAAACACGCTGGTTTCAGCGGCCTGCGGCTGCCGGAAATTCCCGCTGCACAGGCCGCCACGCTCGGCCCCCTGGGCGATGCCTTGCGGGCGGGCGGGCTGGAGCCCTTGGTTTATCTCTCAGCTCCGCCGGCCGCCGGAGACCCCGGGCCATTATTGGCGGCAGCCAAAACCCTGCGCGAAAGGTACCGCATACGCGATTTTCATATAGGCCCCGGGCTGGAAGCCTGGCACTACGCGGCGCTTCTCAATGTGGCGCTGGCGGAAAATGTCGCCCCCGAAATTGTAGTAGCCGATCCCGGGACCGGCCGCAATGCAGCCTCAATCGCTGCCTGGATAAACGCGGTGTACGACCAGATACCCGATGCCGACGCACCGCGCCTTTTCCCCCGTGCATTGGATTATCCGCTCAGAGATGCATTGTATAAGGCTTCTACAGATAATAACTACGATGTACGGAATCTTTTTTCAGCAGGCTTGCGCGACGCTTCTTCTCTCACTGGATTCCACGCCGTGACCTTTGTCAACGCCTCCTTCCTGCCGGAGCAGGAAAAGATCGCCGATCCGCTGCTCGCCTATGCGTACATGCTCAGCAACAACCAATTGGGGCTGCCGATGGTGCATTTGGAGGATTACCGGAACCTGGATGTCAAAGACGCTATCGACCAGTTGATGGAGGCCCATCGTTTGTATATCTTCAACTCCATCGAAATAGAATACCTCAACCGCCCGGGAAGCGACCGTTCCAGCGTTTTTCTCTCCAAAGCCCAAGGTGCTGATGAGCGCCGGGCGCTTTTGTTTCAAATAGAGGGACGCAACACGCCGGCCGGACGCGCCCATGCTACCGGTGGCAGCCGGGATGTGTTGGTGGCGATCAATTTCAGCAACGCTCCTTTGAAAGTCATCCAGGAATTGAACGCTTCCAACATACAGCCCGGCGATCGCTTCCACGATGTGCTGGGCAATTCGGATACGCCGGAATTGGCGCTGGATGCCGGGGTATCGCACAATATTTCCAATGCCGTGTACATTGAACTGCCGCCGCGCAGCTATTCTATTTGGGTGCAGGGCGAAACCGGCATCATATTGCCCGGGGAAATCCGCTTCGGCGCTCGCCGGGAAAGCGCCGTAGTAGAACTGAACTGGGAGGCTCCTTCCGATCCGGATATCCGTCATTATGAATTGGAGCGCAGCACTGACGGTGGTACGTTTGAACTTATCCTCAGGGTAGATGCACTACCGGCGGCAAGCGAGTCGGCGTACTTACACCTGGATGAAAACACGCAAAGAGGCCGGCGCTATGCCTACCGGGTAAAAGCGGTAAAAAGCGAGGGATATTTTTTCTCCCCGGTAGCCAACATTGAAGTTCCGGCAGAACGCATTCGCTTCGAAGTGGCGCCGGGAAACGGGCCGGGCGAACGCCGGCTCCGGGTGCGCAGCAATGTGGAAGGTCAGGCCGAAATGAAAATATTTGACAAAACAGGAAAGGTGGTATTTACCCAGGATTTTGCCATCAAAACAGGCGAAGAATTCCGTCCTATTCCTTTGGCCCCTCTTGAGCGGGGCGTTTATTGGCTGGAAATCCGGATCAACGGGGAGCGCGTATGGGCGGAGCGGTTGATCCGGCTGTGAACGGCTCCCGGTAAACGCTATTACCTTTCCGGAAAATATTTGCAACTTTGGGCGAGTAGCTCCAATTGTATGGAAATCATTGCATGGATCGGTTTTTCCCAGGCTGTTTTTTCCGGCCTCATCATCGGTACCAAAAAAGGCCGCAGCGTAGCCGACAATCTTCTTTCTGCATGGCTCATACTGATGGGCATCGAGTTTGCCACTTATGGGATTGACCTGCGGGTATTCGGTCCGCCTACCTTGATCAGCAATCCATTTTTGTTGTTCAACCCGGCCCTGTACATGTATTCCAGGGCGCTCACAGATAACAATTTTTCGCTTCGTTGGTCGCAATTGCTCCATTTGTTGCCTTATGTGGTTTTTGAGGGAGGGGCTTATCTGCTGGGTGAACGGCGGGAACTCACGGCTTTTTTTGAAAATGACGCCACCCTTTGGTTCCGGTTTACTTTTGCTGCTGCGGCCTTTCTCTCCTGGGCCATTTATCCCATCTTGAGCATCCTGACGGTGCATCGCCACCGCATGAACCTTCAAAACGAATTCTCCACCATTGACAGCTACCGCCGCATCAGTTGGCTGCTATTCGTTTTGTCTTTCAATACGCTGTACTGGTTGTCGAGCCTCGGCATCGGCATTTTCAACACCTATACGGGGAAAGCCGCTTTTGTAGGAATATTCAATTATACTATCTTATTGGCGCTCAATTATATCCTGGGCTTTTACGGGCTGAAACAGGAAAAGGTCGTGACACCGGAACCGGACGAGGGCAGCGAAAAATACAGGCGTTCAAGGCTGCGGTCGGACTACAAGGAGCGCGTAAAACAAAAGCTGCTCGCTTTGTTTGATTCTGAAAAGCCTTATTTAGAAAGCGAACTCACTGTGAGCGCCGTGGCCGCTCGCCTCAAGGTGCCGCGCCATGTGCTCACCGAGGTGCTGAATACCAGCCTGGGCAAAAATTTCTACCAATTTGTGAACGAATACCGGGTGGAAGCCGTAAAAAAAATGCTCGCCGACCCCAAACGGCGCCATCTCTCTATCGAGGCGCTCGGCTTTGAATGCGGCTTCAACAGCAAATCCACTTTCTTCTCCGTCTTCAAAAGCATTACGGGAAGGACGCCGGCTGCTTTTAAAGCAGAGAGCAGAGAGCATAGAGCATAGAGCCAGTTATTCGGCACAGGGTGCATGGCGTGGAGAAGTACCGGCGACTTTTGTCGCCGGATAGCAAGTGCCGGCGCATACGCCTGTAGCGTACCGCCGGAAAACCACATTATTTGGTAAAGCCTTGTACATGAGGAGTTTTTCGGCGACTAAAGTCGCCTCTACGGCAGCAATTACCTACTCCAGCTTCTGCACCGCAAAATTCGCACTGCAAGTACCGGTGCGAAATGCGCGAACCGGACTTTCTTTCTTTGAAAGCAGCCCATATTGCAGGTGAATAGAATTCATTGAACAATACCTGGAATATGCGCATCACATTCGTTTTTCTCAGTTTATGCATACTGCTGCGCAGCGCCGCCCAAAGCCTTTTCGAGGGTGCAAGCCCGGCAGGCGGTGAAAAACCGGAGCGCCTCCTGGACTGGAGCGGCTACGTGCGCGGCTCGGCTTACGGCGGTGCAAAAATGTTTGATTACGCCTCCATATTCGGCGAAGCGGCACTGCAAGGCAAGCTCAATAAGGGCAAGGCCTGGCTCTTTGCCGATGTGCGGCTGCGCGAGGGCGCGCAGTTTGGAGAGCGCCATTCCATACTCCAACTCAAGGAAGCCTATGCCGGCTACCAGTCGGCAAAGTTCGACCTCCGGCTCGGCAACCAGATCGTGGCCTGGGGCCGCAGCGATGCCTTCAGCCCGGCCAATTGCATCACTCCCAACGACTACTTCCTGCTCACGCCGGAGCCGGACGACCAAACCCTGCCCAATTTCCTGCTCAGGGCCAAATACCGCTTCCTGCCTGCCGCCGAACTCGAATTGATCGGCATACCCTTTTTCAGGCCCTCTGAATACAGGTACGACCTGTTCAACCTCGC
>CAZNYK010000110.1:0-13825 GCA_964577215.1 uncultured Saprospiraceae bacterium | reverse complement strand
TGCACTCTGCTCTATGCACTCTGCTCTATGCACTCTGCTCTATGCACTCTGCTCTATGCTCTACGCTCTACGCCTGAAAAGATGTTGGATAAAAAACCGTTGGAACTGAATGCTGATTTTCAATACGCCTTGGACGCTATTGAAAAAACCGGCGCCCATTTGTTCATCACGGGCAAAGCGGGCACGGGCAAGTCAACCCTTTTGCAGTTGTTTCGAAACACCACCCGGAAAAAGATTGCAGTTCTGGCGCCTACGGGAGTGGCGGCGCTCAATGTGCAGGGGCAGACCATTCACTCGTTCTTCGGCTTTCCTCCCCGCATGTTTCCCCGGCAGGAAATAAAAAAACGCCGCGACCGGCGCTTGTACAAAAACTTAGAGGTGCTCGTCATCGATGAGATCAGCATGGTGCGCGCCGATTTGATAGACCACATGGACTACTTCCTGCGCATCAACCGGGAAGACCCGCGCCCTTTCGGAGGTTTGCAGGTGGTGTTCTTCGGCGATTTATTCCAGTTGCCGCCCGTACTTGCCTCCGAAGTGGAAACTGCATACTTCCGGCAACAATATGCCACGCCGTATTTCTTTTCTTCAGAGGTGCTGCGCGCAGGGTTCCCTATGGAAATGATCGAAATGAGCAAGGTTTACCGGCAGGAACAGCGCCATTTTCTTCGCCTGTTGGACGCCGTGCGGCTCAACGAAGTGGATTACGAGGTATTGGAGGAACTCAATTCGCGCTGTATGCCCGACTTCAAAGCCGAAGAGTTTTTCATCACCCTGTCCTCCCGCAACGCCAGGGCCGATGCGATCAACGCGGCAGAATTGGCCAAAATCCCCTTGCAGGAGCACAGGTACTTAGCCTCTGTTTCCGGCGAATTCAACCCGGCCCTCTACCCTACCGATCCTGCGCTGCGGCTCAAACTCGACGCACAGGTCATGTTCCTGAAAAACGACCCGGACAGGCAGTTCGTCAACGGAACCATTGGCAAAGTAGTCAAACTGGAAGACCAAGCTGCCACCGTCATGGTGGAAGAACGCGGCGAAGCCCGCCGGTATGTGGAGGTCAAACCCATGGACTGGGAGGTGCTGCGCTACCGGGTTGACCCAAACGATCCGGATGTGATAAACACGGAAGTCATCGGCACCTTCACTCAAATCCCCTTGCGCCTTGCCTGGGCCGTCACGATCCACAAAGCGCAAGGCAAGACCTTCGACAAAGTCATAATCGACATGGACAGGGGCGCTTTTGAACACGGACAGACTTATGTGGCGCTCAGCCGTTGCCGCACCCTCGAGGGCATCGTACTGCGCCAACCCCTGCGCCCTTCCGATATCCGCACCGACGAGCGCGTAGTGGAGTTTTACAGGTTGATGAATATGTAATGAGGTGTACGGCCAAAGGTTGAGGGCGAGTGGTGTGGAGATTCCTTCGGAATGACAGGATGAGTGGTGGGCAGTCCCTATGCCGTAATCGGAATACCGCTCTAAAAAGGATACCCCAGGCCGAAATTGAAGTTGATCTCGCGAAGGCCGAAGCCTTTGAAGTCCTCCCAATAATCGGCTTCGCGGGGAGAAGGCGACATGAGGTTGCGTATAGGACGGGGGTTGCGCAGGCGCACGCCGAGGTCTAATCGAAAAATGAAATAGGTAAAATCCAACCGGAAGCCCAGGCCGGAACCGATGGCAATTTGCCTGTAAAAAGCCTCATTTACGGGCGTGTGCTCCGGGCAATTCACGCCCGGCCGGGAGCGGAACAAGAACTGGGCGCCGCAACGGTCCGGGTCGTTGCGCAAAGTCCAGACGTTGCCGGCATCCAGGAAAAGCGCTCCTTTCAGGCGGGAAAAAACGTGAAACCGCAATTCTGCGTTCATCTCAAGTCTCAGATCGCCTGTCTGGTAAAACAACAGGCGATTGGTGAGGCTGTTCGACAAGGTATCGAGGAAACCGCCCGGCCCCAGTCCCCGCGCCGCCCATGCGCGAATACTGTTGGGGCCTCCCACGAAAAATTGCTTCACATAGGGTACATCCGTGGTGTATCCGAAAGGTCTGGCTACCCCCAGGGCAAACCGGGAAGCGAAACTCAACTTGGAGGAATAGTCGCGATAGTACCGCATATCCCATTCCATGCGCAGATATTGGGAAAAGTCCGTTTTGGAAATGCGCAAGGTATCCTGGGAAAGAGAAAATGCATTGTACAGGGCGTTTACCGCCCAAACCTCGGCACCGGCCATTTCTAATTTGAGGCCGTAGTAACCCGATTCTCCAAAACGGTTGGGACGGCGATTGTGCACTAAGTTGAACTCCCTGAAGAGCAAACTCACAAACAACTGGTTGCCGAAGCTGCGCTCCAGGAAGGGATTGGCATCCAGGATATCTTTGAAAGCAGGCTGGGTGACGGGTCTGAGGTAATCGATGCCGATGTGATCCAGTACATAGCGGGTTGTGCTGTTGCGGGGTATGTCGTACCCGAAAGAAGAATTGAACAGGCTTGTTTCGTAAAAGCCGAAATTGAACACGTAGCTGTATCTCGCCGTCAGGCGGGTGGCAGCCTTGTTCTGGAGCACATCGTAAAAGGGGTCGGATATCAGCTTCTTTTTTCCGATGGGAAGCCGGTTCAATCCCTTCCAGATACCCAGATAATCCACGAATTTTGGAAAAAACAGATCGTTTTGCAAACCCAGTTCCACGGAGTTCCAAAAAGCGTTGGTATTAATTTGCGACAGGTTGATCTCCACACCGGCATTCAGGTTGGTGACCAGCAGCTCCGCGCCTTTAAACAAGTTCCTGTTGCGGGCCGTAGGCGAAAACGAAAGACCAATGAGGCTCCCCCGGCCGGTAAGCGTGTAGCCGTCTATGTAATTGGCGTCCACATCAAAACCAATTTCGTATTTGTCGTTGGGTGTCAGCTCTATTCGAAGGTGCAGCACCTGGGGGTTGAAGGTATCGGCATCCATGCGTATGCGCACAAAGCGGAATACCCCCAGGGAGGAGAGATGCTGGAGCGTCTGGTCATAAGAATCCTGGCTGTAAAGTTGGCCGCTCTTCATGTGGATACTATGGATTATGACCTGAGGCTTGACAAGAAAATCGGGGCGCTTGAGCCTGAAAAGGTAGGGGCCGACTACCGTATCCCTGTACAGGCTATCAGGCAGGACAGGGTCATACTGCGAATACACGGTGATATCGCCTATGTAGTACTTCCTGTGTTCCGTTTCGCCGAAAGGCGGATTAACCTCCATGTATATCACCGTTTCCTTTTGGGAACTGGTAGTATCGGCATCCAATGGGGCGAAGTTGTTGGAATAGAAGTACGCATACCCGTGGCTGCGCAAATGCCGGGCAATGCGTTCTCGCTCCGCATCGTACAAGCGGCCTTCCAGGGGAACGCCGCGCTTGAAAACGGTTTCTTTGCTGATCTCCTGCAACTGCCGGTGGATTGCCGTGTCGGAACTGGAAAAGTGAATGGTATCCACTATCACCAATTCGCCGGGTTCGACGTAGTAACGGGCACGGACTTTCTTTTCGCCCTGCTGAACGGCCTCGTAACTTACTTCCCCCTGGAAGTGGCCGAGATAATTGAGAAAGTATTGCATTTGATCCCGGGTTGCCCCGGCCAGGGAATCCCGGAAAACGGCGGGCGGTTCAGCCCGGCGGCGTTGCCAGTTCTTAAAACCCGTAGTATCGCCGGGCGCATTGGTGCGGTAGTAAAACCACTGCCGGGGAATGACGAAGAAAAACTTGCTGTTCGGACGTTGTTTGTACAGCCTTTCCAGTTCGTCTTTGAGGTTTCCTTTATTTTTGACTTCCTTTGCATCCGTGATCACAAGCTCATTTTTCACTAAAAGCAATTCGCCTTCTTGGAGGTATTTGGTAGTGTTGCACCCCACAAGCAGGAAGAAGGAAGCGCAGGTTCCAAGTAGTGCGAGGATGCGATGCAATCGTACTTGAGGCATACAATAGGTAAAAATGGCTCTTTCCAAAAACGAAATAAAATTCGTGCAGTCTTTACGGCTGAAGAAATTTCGTCAAAAATATGACAATTTCATCGCCGAGGGAGAGAAAATCGCCGGGGAAGTCCTGCAACAGCGCCACTTTAAGGTGGAATGCATATATGCGGAAAAGGACTGGCTGGATGCCCACCCGGAACTCGGGAGCCTTCAGCCGCCGCCAGGCATCCATGAGGTAAGCGCATCCGAACTTAAAAAAATATCCGGCCTGAGCACGCCCAACAAAGTGCTCATGGTGCTCCGGCCTCCCGGGCTGCAGCAAAGCAGGGCGCTGTCTACAGGGGAACTGGCGCTCTACTTGGACGACTTGCAAGACCCCGGCAACCTCGGCGCCGTATTGCGCATAGCCGATTGGTTCGGCATCCGCAAGGTCTATTGCTCACCCGGCAGCGTGGATGCCTTTAACCCCAAAGTAGTACAGGGATCGATGGGCGCGTTTCTGAGGATTCACACCGCCGAGACGCCGTTAAAAGCGCTTTGCGATGCCAATCAAGGCGCCCCTGTGATGGGGGCCTTATTAGACGGCGAAAACATATTTGAAGCCAGCCCTCCCCGGGGTGGCATCCTGGTTATCGGCAATGAGAGCAAGGGCATTTCGGAGCCGGCGCGCAAGCTGCTCACGCATCGCTTCCGCATTCCCCGCGGAGAAGGCGGCGGAGCCGAATCGCTCAACGCAGCGGTAGCTGCAGGAATATTGGTAGCTTTTCTACGCTTTCGGTAGCTGCGCTATCAGGACACATTTTTCCAACTGATGACCGGTACGTCTTTCACTACCACCTGCACGGTACCCTTGCTGCGTTCCTCCATCATGACGATCTTTCCGCCGATGAGGTTTTGCAGTACGCCCTCTGTATAGTGCCGCACGGTAATGAGTTGAAGGTCGCGATCGAGAATTACCTTGAACTGTTTTTCGATCTCCTTGATAAAACGCAGGACTTTATCGTCAATATCGTTGACGCATACGCTGAAACTGATGGCCGAGTTTTGCATCATATTTACCTGCAAGCGTTGATCGGCGATGCGGTTGAACAAACTGCTGATGTGATGCTCTGCCACGAAAGAGAAGTCGCGGGTGGATATCTGCATCAAAGCCTGGTTCTGTTCTACCGTTACGATAGGCGGGTAGGTGTCTTCCACATCGTCGGAGATCGCCGTGCCCTCGCCGTCGGGATCAATAAAAGACTTGACGTAAAGGGGGATGCTTTTGTTTTGGAGAGGTTTGATGGTTTTGGGGTGAATGACCTTGGCGCCGTAGTAGGTCATTTCGATGGCTTCCTTGTAGGAGAGGCGGTCGAGTTTGGTGATGTTGTCGAAGATGCGCGGATCTGCGGTGAGCACGCCCGGGACATCCTTCCAGATGGTCATGCTCTCCGCATTGCTGAGAAAAGAAAAGATGGCGGCGGTATAGTCGGAGCCTTCGCGTCCCAGGGTGGTAGTGAAATTTTCCTTTGTCGTACCTATAAAACCCTGGGTGAGGATGAAGCCGGGCTGCTCCAGCATGGCGGGCACCTTGCGCTCGAAGCGCTCCCCGGTCTCCTCCCATTGCACCCAACCCTCCCGGTAGATGTCGTCGGTGAGGATAACATCGCGGGCGTCGAGCCATTGGGTGGGCAGCCCGCTCCTGTTGAACAAGGCAGCCGCGATACGGGAAGAGACCAATTCTCCCACACCCACGATCTGATCGTACATGAAGTCATAGTTCTCATGGGGCGCCTCGTCCAGCACCCACTCGCACTCTACAAAAGTATCGTTTACCAGGGCGTAAACTTCGTCGCCCGGATCAAAAAGCGCCTCCATGATGCGGTAATGGGCGGCTTTTATCTCTTCAAGCAACTGACGGGCCAAATCCGTATTGCCCTCGTTGTGGGCACCGACCACCTTTTCCAGCGCATTGGTGGTTTTGCCCATCGCCGAAACGATTATGATTAGTTTTTCATCGCGAAAACGTTCGAGGATAGAAACTACGTTCTTTATGGAAGCGGCATCTTTGAGGGATGCCCCCCCGAATTTGAACACCTTTACCGTCTTTTTCATTTTATAAAGGTCAATGTATGGTAATTTGAGGGCGCAAAATTAAAGAGAAATGAACACATTCTTAATTTCTATTTTCGCTGTTATGCTTTCTGCCTCTTCCGCTTCCAAACTGCCGCAACAAAACGGGAGCACACTCAAGATAAAGGTGGATAACATCGAAAAAATCCAGGGCCGGATACACGTGGGGGTCTATAAGGACGCCGCTGCCTTTCCCAAGAAAAAGCTCGCCTTTGCCGGCAAAGAAGTGCAGGTGACCCGCGCAGGAACCATGGAGATAGAATTGGAAGGACTTGCTCCCGGGCGCTATGCCCTCGCGGTTTTTCACGATCTCAACGGCAATGGAAAGCTCGACGCCAATCTGCTCGGAATCCCTACAGAGCCGTACGCTTTTTCCAATGGCGCCACCGCGAAGTGGAGCAGCCCCGGTTTTGAAGAAGCGGCTTTTGATTTGCCGAAGGAAGGTAAAACCGTCACTGTTACGCTATCTTACTGGAAGGAAGTGTAGGATGCCGTTTCAACCTTTTACCACTTCCATGCGGGCGAGCATCTGCAGAAAAGAGCGGGCGAAAGCGGGCATGTTTTCAAAAACCAAAGTGGCAAGAGGCGGATTCAACCCCGGGTACTGAGGCCGGTGGTTTTCTGTGATCCGGGCGATGGCCTGTCGTATCGCTTTTTTGTTGAAAGTGCCTGCATCCCCGTCGTAGAAGGGTTCCGAAAATCCCAGTGAAGAGAAAAAAAACGGCTCGGTGATGCGAAAGTAGAGGTGTAATAAGTCCTTTACCGGTTTGGGCGGCGCATAGTGAAACAGGCAATACCCGACGATGAATCCCGGCACGGACAATGCCACCTCAAAGTGCCCCTGTTCCACATACCAGTCCATATTCGGCAATTCGCTCCCGATAAAATCAATAATTTGTTTGTGGTTTACCGGGGAAGTAATGCCGAAGGTGGCCGAGGTGCGGTACATTTCTTTAAAGAAATCGCTTTTCGGCCGTTCCGCCAAATTTTTCAGTTCCCTGGCCAGTGCCAGGTTTTTTTGGGCTGTCGTTTTGTTGTCGTTTGTGAAGTACAGGCGATGCATCCGCTCCAGGGTTTCCATCATGTAACCCTGCGGCTGGGTGAGGTAATCCAACTTGTAAATGAGGTGAAGGAGCAAATAGCCGATACCGCCCGGAAACTGGTCTTTATCCAAACGGCCGTCGTCCATGATGCGCAAAGCGCGCTCCACTTCCATGCGGATAAATTCATACTTGGCCTTTTTCTCCTCATCCGGAACAGCCTTTACCGGCGCCGAGGCGATGGGATCGAGGGTCTCAAACTCATCTAAGAGCAGGTCGTCCTGCTTGTCGGCATGAACGGCCAACTCTTTGAGGGCATAGTAAATCTTGTAAGGAGACCCATCCAGGGTAAAGGTATCAAATACGGCCGTGATGTTGTTGTCGGGGTCGAGCGCGTAGCGACAGTAGCTGAAATTGAAATTGTGCTCTACCAAACGCCGCATAAAGGCCACGTGAAGGGATTTGGCCCTGGCAACTTTTGATTCCGCTTTGACGTGCTGTGAATTGGCAATTCCGGTGATAAGCTTGGAGCCCTGGTACAGTTCGAATTGTATGGCATCGCCATCGTCTTTCCAGTGTACGTTGTCCTCGTGCTCATCGCGCAGGTAGCGCAGGAAAGACCTGAAAGAATTGAGATATTGATTTTCTTCGAAGGCTTCCACTGCCTGGTCCCATGCCTTGTAATTTTCGGTTTCTTTGTAGGAGTCGGTATAGCGGCCGAAGCGTACCTCAGGCTGGGCGGGCAGGTCTTCGACCGGTCTGAACAGGCGATTGAATAAACTCATGGGAGGTGTTTTTTGAAAAACTCCAGCGTCCGTTGCCATGCCAATTTTGCCGCAGCCTCGTCGTAGCGCGCCGAGGAGGTGTCGTTGTGAAAAGCATGGTTGACGCCGTCGTACCAATAAGATTCGAAGGGTACACCCGCCGTTTTGAGTGCCTGGTCGTAAGCTTCCCGGCCGGCATTGATGCGCTCATCCAGGGCAGCGTAGTGCAATTGCACAGCCGCTTTAATCCGGGGCACATCGGCTAAGTCGGGCTGACGCCCGTAAAAAGCCACGGCAGCTTTGAGCGAGGGCACCTGCACGGCGAGGTTATTGGCCATAGCCCCTCCCCAGCAGAAACCTACACAGCCGGCGTTGCCCTTGTAGTCCTTGCGCGTCGCCAGGTAGTCGAACACGCGAATAAAGTTTTGAAGGCTTTCCTCCGGCTTGAGTTGGGTGAATAACTGCCGCGCATCGTCTTCGCTCATTTGCTTGTCTCCGCGCAGGGGCGACAAAGCGTCCGGGGCAATAGCCAGGTACCCTGCCTGCGCGGCGCGGCGGGTTACGTCTTCAATATGGGCATTCAATCCCCTGTTTTCGTGGATGACCACTACTGCCGGGTACTTCTTCTTTCGCTTGGGCCGCGCTACGTAGGCGCGCATGGGGCCGTTGACGCCTTCGTAAGTAATGAATTCAGTGAACAACTTCTTCTCATCCGTCAAGGCAGAGATGCCGTAGTCCGATTCCAATAAGGGCAGAATGGTGGTAGCCAGGGCTGCGCTGCCGGCCAAATGCGTAAGCCGCTTGAGAAATTCTTTCCTGCTGAGCGGGCGGTGGGTGTACTCGTCGTACAGGTCGATGATGCGCTGATCCAACATTTTGCTCATTTTTGTGCCGCAATATCGTACAAAATCTCAATACATGCGCAAAGCCTTTCTGATTTACTGCTCGCTCAACATCGCGCTGACCCTGTCGGCACAAAGCCCCATCATCATCGATCGTCCCATCACCTGGAACGAAACCCGGACACAACTATCATTAGACTATTTGGCACAACGACATGGGCTGATACAGGAAACTCCTGTCATCACACCGCGGATGGTGGTCGTACACTGGACGGCCATTCCCACCCTGGAAGGCTCGTTTCGCGCTTTTGACCCCGTGGAACTGCCCAGTTCCAGACCAGTATTACAAAACGCCAGCGCGCTTAATGTATCCGTCCCCTATCTCGTAGACCGGGATGGCACCATCTACCGGCTCATGCCCGACACCCTCCTCGGCAGGCACTGCATCGGGCTGAACTACATGGCCATAGGCATTGAAAACGTAGGCGACGGGCGCAAGCACAAGCTCACCAAAGCGCAACTGCAAGCCAACTTACTCCTGATAAAGGACATTTGCAGCAGGCACGACATCCGCTATCTCATCGGGCATCACGAGTATCTCAGCTTCAAAGGCTCGGAATTGTGGAAAGAAACTGATCCCAACTACCAGACTACAAAATCGGACCCTGGCAAGCGATTCATGCGCAAACTCCGGAAAAGGCTGAGAGCATACAACCTGTTGTCCTTACCGGAACCATTGGCTTGAGCAGTACGGCGCTTATTGCAACTCGCCCAACTGCGTATTTCCGGTTTCTTTCTGTTGCGTCAGATTCTGGAAAGTAAAGAGTCCGCAATCCAGGAAATCCACATATTCCCTGATACCCTCCTTGTACCCGCGCGGCGGCGCGAGCACTTGCTCGTCCGGGCTGACCAACACGTACAGGGGCTGGGAGTTTTGCTGGAAATTCACGATCTGGAAATCGGCCCACTTGTTGCCCACGTTGCGCAACTTTTCGTTGCGCAGCTTTGATACGAGCATCTCATCCAGCGGCATCCGGTCATCCACGTAGAGGGAAATGAGCACGTAATCATTAGCTATCCGGTTGTACACGCGTTCATCTATCCAGATGTGCTCTTCCACTTTGCGGCAATTCACACAGCCGTAGCCGGTAAAGTCTAAAAGGATAGGCTTGTTGACTTCGCGCGCATAGGCCAGCCCTTCGTAGTAGTCTTTAAAGCAGTTGAGGTTGTTGGCCGATTTGGAATAAGACGGGTACCGTGCCTTGATGTCCGGGTCTAAATCCTCGTTCAACTCTGCAAGGAAAAGGTTATAGCGGGCAGGCGGCGCCAGGCCGCTGAGGGCGCCGGGCGACTTGTAGGATTGCGTCTTTTCATCAAACATAAACCCGGAGGCCAGGTAAATAGTAACGAGCACCATCAGGCCGCCCAGTACCGTGCGGTAAGCAGGCAATTTTTTGTCGCGGCTATCGTGCGGGAATCTCAGGATGCCGAAGAAATGCAATGCCATGGCGGCGGCGATGAGAACCCACGATGCCATGAATACTTCATAAGGCAGTATGCCCCAGTGCATGGTCATGTCGGCCACGGAGAGAAATTTGAGCGCCAGGGCCAGTTCCAGGAAGCCGAGCTGCACTTTCACCAGGTTCATCCAGCCGCCGGATTTGGGGAGGCTGTTGAGCCAGCCCGGAAAAGCGGCAAACAGACCGAAAGGAAGGGCCAATGCCGTTGAAAATCCGAGCATTACTACGAAAGGCCCTAATTTGTCGGTAGCGGATTGCACAATGGCCGTACCGATAATGGGGCCTGTGCAGGAGAACGATACAATGGCCAGCGTTGCCGCCATGAAGAATATCCCGATAAGGCCGCCTTTTTCAGCCATGGCATCGCTTTTGGTTCCCCAACTGCTCGGCAACGTGATCTCAAACAGGCCGAAGAATGAAAGCGCAAATACTACAAATATGAGGAAGAACAAAGTATTGGCTATCCAGTTGGTGGACAGGGCGTTCAGCGCCGTATCCCCAAATACGGCAGTGATCAGCAAGCCGATGGTGACGTAGATCACGATGATGGAGGCCCCGTAGAGCAGTGCGTTGCGCAAGCCCTTTTTCCTGTCGGTACTGCGTTTGGTAAAAAACGTGACCGTGAGGGGTAGCAGCGGGAACACGCAGGGCGTAAGCAAGGCCAGCAAGCCCCCCAAAAAGCCGAACAGGAACGTCCAGCCCAGCGAGTTGCGGCCCTCAACCGCCTTTTCGCCGCAATCGCTCAACGGCTCCTGGTGGCTGGACTGAAGCCCGGGAATGACCTGGTCGATGACATTGCCGTCAATTTTGGGGCCGACCATCGCCATAGAGGCTTCCGCACTCAGGTTGAAACGAAATTCTTCCGAACCGGTAACGCACTGCTCCTCATCGCAGGCCATATACTCTAAATAGCCAATGATGGGTTGGGTGGCATCTTTTACCTTCACGCGCTGGGTGAATACGATAGGGCTTTCCAAAAATTTGACCACCATGGCGCCTCCAAAAAGCGGATCCGGAGCTTTTTTCGTCTTGCCTTGTTCCGCAGCTTTTCCTTCCAATGAAAAATGCTCCCCCGGTGTGAAATTGAAAGTAGTGGGCAGAGGGCCGTTGTCGGGGTCGGTGAACTGGGAGTACATGTTCCAGCCTTTATCCATTGTGGCCGTCAGAACGAGATCGTACTCCGTATCACTGATCTTTTTGAAATCGTAATTCCATCTGGCCGGCTTGAACATCTCCGGCAACAGGCCGCCGATTGGCGGCTCAATCGGAACGGGAGCGAGGGTTACATCTGCAGTTTTCTCAGCCCCTTTTGCCGGCGTTTCGGCCGGGGCAGACACGCTGCCGGCAGCGCTGCCTCCGTCCGGAGCAGGTGGTAAAGCCTTGCCCGTGCCGGAGTCTTTCAACACAAACTCAAAGTCTATAGCTTTTGGGGGCAGGCAGCGCTCGTCATCGCAGGTCATGAATTCGAGATAGCCGGTAATGGCTTTACTCAGGTCAGATACCACAACGCGTTGAGTAAAAATTCCCTTTTTGGAGAATTTGGTGAGATTCATCTCAAACACCTTGTCATAGGAGGTCTTCTTGTTTCCGGACTCCTCGCATTTGCCCTTGAGTTTATAGTGTGCGCCCTCCTCAAAATTGAATGAAGTGGGTACCGGCCCCTCATCGCTTTCGAGAAACTGGGAGTAAATATCCCAACCATCGTCTATGGTAGCGGTGAAGATCAGATCGAACTCGCCTGCCGATACCTGCTTGTACGAAGTGGTCCACTTGACCGGGTCTTTTAACTGGCCCCACAAAACGGCGGAAAACAGCAAAGCAGAGATGGTGAAAAATACTCTCATGTTAAAATTTTGTTTGCGGTTAGGAGTCAAAACATTAAGGCAAATATAACCCATTTGGATGCCCTCCGGGTTAAACAATAAAAAAACATTAACATTTGCGACCTGCCATAAAACGGGGCAAATTTCGGAAGTCTCATGCCGCCGGGCAGTAACAAGGATCACAAATTCCAGGGGTAAGCCAACTAAATAACAAAACGGGGAACACCCGAATTGGGCAGCTCCCCGTTTTGAAACAGGCCATAACGTACTACATTCAATAACTCCCCTATTTATCCTGCAGGATGACTCTGCGCGTTGAATCAGGCAGACCCGCCGATTTCACGCGTACCCAATACATGCCGCTTTGATATCCTGACAGGTCGAGACGCTCCAAGTCCATTGGAGATACTTCATCCACTTCCGCAAAGCGCAGGATTTGTCCCTGGAAATTGAACAACTCGATGCGCACGGGCCTTCCGGCATATTCCCTGAGATCAACGTTCAATTCACCGGATGTAGGATTGGGGAATACTGAGAAGGACGGCGTAAATCCAGCTTCCGACAACCCTTCCTGCACAGCACTGCCGCCGATCGGTGCTGCCAATACCGAGGATACCCCTATGACATCTACGTTGGCAAAGGTGGCTGTAGCGGTGCCATTGGAATTGGTACCCGTAACCACCATCCCTACCTCAATACAGGAACTCATCGATATGGTCGCGCTCATGACCGGATACCAGGCCAAACCGTTGGGCGACACGTAACCGGCAAACTGGTTGTTCGTGCGCACCAAGCGGAGCCAAAACCGGTTCTGGCTGGGGAACTGCTGCGGGAAGGCCTCCCCGTCGGTCTCAAAACGCACCTCCCGCCGGCTCAAGGTACTGAAATTGGTCATGAGCTGGATTTTCTTGGATCCCGGTTCCAGGGTCTCGCGCATGGTCACACCGGCCCAGGCCAAGGCGCCTGAAATGTCCGTAACCTGCACGGTGATGCTGCCGTTTCCACAGAGTTTCCGGCTCAGAATGGCCAACTCATCAGAATTATAAGGACTGGCATAGAAGCAATTGACATGCGTCAAGGAGGCGCTTGATGTGTTCGGGTCAAAACTGCCGGAACCGCTGCAGGAAACACCCGTTGCAACGAATGTGCTTCCACAGCCTTCGTCGATTTCTCCGTTGCAGTTGTCGTCAATGTTATTGGCGCATATTTCCTCAGCGCCCGGATTTACGTCGGGATTATCATCGTCGCAATCGCCGGAAGTAGCGATCAGCTCGGATGCTGCTTTATAATCGCCGGGGCGATCGCACTGCGTTAGCGTGGCTCCATTGGAATAACCGTCATCATCGGCATCCCTGTACCATACCTGGCCGGGGAATTCCAGGGGATCGCTGTCGTTGCAATCCAGGTCGCAGGCAACGCCGTCGCCGTCATTGTCCTGCGGAATGACAGTTATCACTACGTTGCAAGCAGAGGTCAATCCATTGGCATCGGTCAAGGTCCAGGTCACTGTGGTAGCACCCGCCGGAAAGACCTGACCCGCGAGCGTGGTTCCTCCGCCATTGTAGTCATGGGTCAAAGTGCCGACACCGCAGTTGTCGCCGGTATTGACCGGGTTGAACTCAACGCCTGAGACTGTATAAGTGCATACGCCGGGATTGGTGTTGCGACTACCACTTGGAGCACAAGTAATGCTGGGCGCCGTTTCATCATCCACTTTTACCATCTGCTGGGCAGTCACACTGTTGCCGTTGCCGTCGCTGAAGGTCCAGGTGATGCTGAA
>CAZNYK010000109.1:4279-13927 GCA_964577215.1 uncultured Saprospiraceae bacterium | reverse complement strand
ACCATTTTTCGTCGGGACCAGTGGTTTGCAAAAATAAAAATTTGCACACCACTGGCTACCGAGTATAATTTCAATGTGCAATGATAGACCTCAACCTGATGAAGTACAAGGAGCACCTCCAACTCAAACGCCAGGACGGAATGAGAAAAATTTGGGATCCTGTGCGCAAGAAGTGGTTGGTGTTACAGCCTGAGGAGTTGGTGCGCCAACTGCTGCTGCAATATCTATTGCTGGAAAAAGGCTACAACCGCAATCGCATTCGCATGGAGAAAGGCCTGCAGGTCAACGAATTGGACAAACGCTGCGACTTGCTGGTCTTCGACGAAAAAATACGGCCGTTCTTACTGGCGGAATGCAAAGCCCCCCATGTACCGGTGGGACAGGAAGTGTTTGAACAAATTGCCTGGTACAATACCGCGCTTACAGTTCCTTTCCTGTTGGTCACCAACGGCATTGACTCCTACTGCTGCGCCATTGATTACGAGACCCGCACCTATACGTTTTTACAGGAGGTACCCGGGATTTGAATAGCCTGCTACTCCTCCCCGGAATCAAGGAGTTCTTTCGGCAATTGCCTGGAGGCTTTGGCGCCCAGTTCCCGTATCCGTTCCGCTTTACCTATGAGCGTATCGCCGGGTCGGCGGGCGTCGTTGAGTTTATTCATGGCATCGTGCCATGATTGTTGTGCGGCTTCTATTTGCTTGCCAACTGCGCGGAGATCATCCACGAAGCCCACAAACTTATCGTACAGCAAGCCGCTTTGGCGGGCAATTTCCATTACAGACCGCTTTTGCTTGTCTTGTTTCCAAATGAAGGCTACGGTGCGCATGGTAGCCAGCAAGGTAGAGGTGGTGACGATGACGATGTTCTTGTCGAGCGCCTCGAGAAAGATACGGGAATCGTGCTGCAGGGCCACGCTGAAGGCAGGTTCAAGCGGAACGAACAGGAGGAGATAATCAGGGCTGTTAACCTGGTAGATGGAGGTGTAGTTTTTCTCGCTCAGTTCGCGGATGTGCCTGCGCAGGCTATCCACATGAGCGAGAAGGTGCTTTTGTTGCTCGGCCGGGTTATTGGCGCTGAAAAAGCGTTCGTAAGCCGTGAGCGACACCTTGGAGTCGATGATGAGATTTTTGCCTTCCGGCAGGTTGACGAGGAAATCGGGGCGTTTTTGGCGGCCGTCCTCGTCGGCAAAAGACTCCTGGGCCGTGTAGTGAATCCCTTTGGTGAGGCCTGCGCGGTCGAGGAGGAGTTCAAGCTGGAATTCGCCCCAGTCGCCCTGGGTTTTATTGTCGCCTTTGAGCGCCCCGGCGAGGTTGTTGGCGTCTTGACTGAGTTGCTGGTTGAGTTCTCGAAGTTGTTCTATTTCTTTTTTGAGAGAGACCCTGTCGCGGGTTTCTTCCACGAAACGCCGCTCGATATTCTCCTCAAAACTCTTGATCTTTTCCCGCAGGGGCTGGAGCAGTTCCCCGATCTGCTGTTGGTTTTGGGAACTGAATTTTTGCGATTTTTCGTCTAAAAGGCGATTGGCCACATTTTCAAACTCCACCTTGAAGCGCTCCTGGAGCTGCAGCGTTTCCTGCATTTGGGCGTCCAATTTTTCGCGAAGGTGCGTAAGAGATTGCTCCCGGGCCGAGAGTTCTCCCGTAAGCCGGCGAATGTACTCTTCCTTACCGAGCATTTCGTCGCGCAGCAGGTCGATCTGCTGGAGGGCGGCCTCGTAAACTTCCTTGGCTATATATTGCGTTTGGAGTTCTTGGCGGGGAATGCTGTCCAACCGGGCGCGCAGGCGTGCAATGACCCAGGCGCTGAGGCCGCCGATGACTAAGCCGAGCAGGAGAAAGAGCAGTCCGATGGTCAAAGCATCCATGATCAGTTGATCCGTTTGCGGAGAAGCAGGGAATCGGGCAGGGTTCTGATCAGGGGGGCGCTGTCCCTGATCTTCTGGGAGGTCACCCCTGTGGTTGCTGCTCTCTTCAGGGTTTCCCTCACCTTGGCCGTATCGCCGATGGCAATAAAGGACTCAACCAGTGTGGTATGAGCTTTGAGATTGGCCGGTTGCTGTTGGATAACGGAGTTGGCTGAATTGATGGCGGTTTTATAATCGCCGAGGTTTTTGCTGGCATCGGCGCGGGTATTGAGCGCATCAATATCCGTGGGATTTTGCCGGAGTATGCTTTCAGCTTCGGCCTTGCGTTTCCTTTCAACTTCTACCTTTGTTTTCAGCTCGAGGAATTTCCGATCCAGGATTTTGGACCTCCTGTCTTTCTGCTCGTCGGCAGCCGGCTCGGCGGTGATGGCTTTTTGCTCGATGACTGCCCTGGCCTTGGTGAGGTCTATCCTGGCCTTGTCCAATTGATTAATCTCAAGAAATGCCGCCCCGCGCATGGCGAGCGCATCCGGATTATCGGGTGCAAGCGCCAGCGCATTGTCAAGGGTAGCGATGGCCTGGCCGGGATTGCCTTCTTTGAGGCATAGTGCGGCATAGTTGTTGAGCGCCAGGGAATAGTTGGGATGTACGGAAAGCACCTTTCCATAGGCGTCCAACGCTTTATCCGGTTGCTCTGCCCGGGAGTAATTGTCGGCTAAGAGCATACCGCCAAGCAGGGCCAGGGTGGAATCCTGCATGTCCAAGTTCTCCAGCGCGGCAATGGCTTCATCCTGGTTCTGCTGTTGGGCGGCATTCAGGCCGATGGCGATCCGGAGCAGGTCTTCGATTTTAGCGGCGATTTTACCTTCTGAGAAGATGCTGCTGATGGTAGTGATCGTGTCCACAAAGTTACCGGCCAGCGGAATGGCAGCCGTGACCTCCGCTTTTTCCCAAGTGTCGTTGTCGGTCATAGCCCATTTACTCAATTGCCATTTATCGGCAAAAGCGTAGCGGGTAATAATGATCCAACGGTCTCCGGCGACTTTTTCCGTAGTACCCCACACCGCCATTTGCGTACTGCATTTGAGCGCATCTTCCTCCCTGCGGGGATAGACGCCTCCGGTGATAAAGCTATATGTACCCGTTTCGATCTGCCTTCCCCGGTCAATTGATACAAGGCGGTTTTCCAATGCGAAGGGAATATCCCTGGAGGCCCCGCCGTCTTCACTGAAGGAGAAGAACTCCCAAAGCAATATTTTGAAGGTTGATTTTTTTGAAAATTGGGGGCAAACGCCCGGAATGGGGTCGGCGCCCTGGGCATTTCCCGGGCCGGGTACGGGCTTGAAAATAAGGATGCCTGCGACGGCCAATACGACTAAGCCCGCTGCGCCTGCCAACCAGGGCCGGAGGCGTTTTTTTACCGGTTTTCCCACATTTGAGCGGGTAATTCCTGCGCCGAGGTCTTCCGCGATTTGAAGTACCTGGTTGTTGACCCGATTGAATATCAGGTCAGCTTGTTCAAAACCGATGCGGCCGGCTGCGGCTTCACGCCTGGTATTCAAATATTGAGCCTGGGTCTCCAGGGCAGCCTGTTCCAGCTCGCTCCAGCGGGCATCAGTTTGCAAAAATGCGATGAGTTGCCGCAGCGCCTCCTCTGTGTCAGCTTGCCCGATCAGGTGTTTGACTTGTCCTGCAACAGTTTTGTTGTCCATCAGGGGAAATTTATCCGCAAGTAAGGTATAGGGAAAAACGCGCAGGGTCTTGATTATGTTGCCGGTCCGGATGCTCTGAGAAGTTGAAGCTTTTTCCAGTCGGTCCAGAACCACCTGGCCCATTGAAAGGCAAGAATAGGAAAAACGACAAATATGAGCGGGTTGTAATACCAGGCATCCTCCAATTGAAGGTGTATGAGATGCTGTGCGGCGCGAGTCATGCCGCAGGCGTAGCATTCCTGTTTGAACAACAGGACGGATAAACAGAGCGGGGGGCCGTCATCAAATTGGTTGCCCGGCAATATGAGCAGGGCGAGCGGCACTAAGATGAAGACCCCCAGCCTGAAGTAAATCCAGAATAACTTTTTAGAGCGTGGGATCATACTCGCTTCCATCAGCGGGTTTGAGGTCACCGGTGATGATGCGGATCAGGTCGATAAGCGCCCAAATGCCGCAACCGCCAAGCGTAAGTAACTGGATAATCCCAATGGTGGTGTACCCAAGGTAAAAGCGATGGATACCCAAACCGCCTACGAAGATGACCAGGATCAAAGCAACGAGCTGGCTCTTGGGACCGGCGGAAGCGTTGCCGTTCATCTGCTTTTTCACGGCCTTTTGGGCAGCCTTTAATGCGATGGTCTTCTTCAGACCGAGTTTTTCTCCCGTGATCTCTTTGTATTTTTTGGGAGTGAGGTTGAGGAAATCATCCACAGAGGATTGGCCGGTCTCCTGGATGAGAGACTTGACCTCCGGCTGATTCTGAATTTCCTCGGGGAATACGGCCATGGTGGCAGCATTCAAGCCCAGGTGCAAAAGCCCTGCAAGGAGAAGTGTGAAAACTTTTTTCATAAACTTGAAATTGTGATGTGAAAAAAGGTGTTCGTGCCTACTCTCTAAGCTTTTCGGCATACGCTCCTTACTCTTTATGCGGATTTTCAGGCGCCTCCGGCGCTGCCCTCGCGGCAGCATGGGCAAAAATAGGAAAAAACTCAATCCGCGTATGCGGAGTGTTGGAATTAGGAAAATTTTAAGCTTGTGAATTTTTCTCGGGCCGGCATCAGCATATCCGGCAAGGGCGCCCGGACCCGGACGTGCCCGTTGGGTTCAATGGCATCCAACCGTACAGGGCGCACCTGGTTGATCAACTCCGGATCGAAAGGCGACTCCACCTTAATATAATTATCGGTGAAGCCGGAGAGGAGCGCAGGGTCGGGGCTATGCTCGAAGAGTACCGGGCGTGTGTTGCCGATGTGCTGCTCGTAAAACGCGCGGCGTTTCTTTTCGCTCAGTATGCCCAGCATGTGGTTGCGGCGCTTGCGCTCTTCCATCGGCACAGTATCCGGCATTTCGGCTGCCGGCGTATTGGCGCGCTCGGAATAGGTGAAAACGTGCAGGTAAGAAACGTCCAACTCATGAATGAAGCGGTACGTTTCCATGAAATCCTCCTCCGTTTCACCGGGGAATCCCACGATCACATCCACGCCGATGCAGCAATGCGGCATCAAAGCTCTTATTTTGGCTACCCGTTCGGCGTATAGTTCGCGGCGGTAGCGGCGGCGCATCTGCGCCAGTTGCTTGTTGTTGCCCGACTGTAGCGGCATGTGGAAATGCGGCGCGAATCGCTTGGATGCCGCCACGAATTCAATGATCTCGTCGGTGCAGAGGTTGGGTTCTATGCTGGAAATGCGGAAGCGCTCGATGCCCTCCACCTCGTCCAAAGCGCGAATGAGATCGATGAACATGGCCTGTTTTTTCGGCTTGGTACCTTCTATCACTTCAGTGCCGTTGCCGAAGTCGCCGATGTTTACGCCGGTAAGAACGATCTCCTTCACGCCCATTCCGGCAATGCTGCGGGCATCGGCCACTACACTCTCCACCGTATTGCTGCGGCTGGCGCCACGGGCCTGTGGGATGGTGCAGAAGGTGCATTTGTAGTCGCAGCCGTCTTGTACTTTGAGGAAGGAGCGGGTGCGGTCGCCGAAGGAGAATGCGTGTACAAAGTCTTTGGCCTGTCGCACCTCGCCGGCGCGTACCATGCCTTTGCCGGGTGATTTGCTGAGGTCGTCTATGTAGTCCAAGATGCGGAACTTCTCGGCGGCGCCCAGCACTAAGTCCACGCCGGGGATATTGGCTATCTCTTCCGGCTTGAGCTGGGCGTAGCAGCCCACCACCGCCACATAGGCGTTGGGGGAATGGCGCAGGGCCTGGCGCACGATATTGCGGCACTTGCGGTCGGCGAAGTCCGTCACCGAGCAAGTGTTGATCACATACACGTCGGCGCCCTGTTCGAAGCCCACTTCGGCAAAGCCCGCGCCCTCGAAGAGGCGGCCGATGGAGGAGGTCTCCGAGTAGTTGAGCTTGCAGCCCAGGGTGTAAAATGCGACAGTTTTCGGCGTAGCCATGTGGTCAAGTGAAAAGGCAAAAGTAAAAAGTAAAAAGGAAAAAGTAAAAGGCTTGTCTGCCGTGGCGGGTAACAAGTGCTTTCTCAATAGCCTGGGAAACGCAAAGATAGGCAAATTAGTTGCCGCTCTGGGCGAATGGTCTTATTTTCACCGCCTGGAGCATTTGTGTTCAACCGAAGGTATCTCCACCATCCTCCAAATCGTGCAAAGGCCAGAGGAAGAAAACCTAGCGCTCTTGGCGTCCTCGGCGGGCTATTTTTTTCTCGCGCCAAGATCGCAAAGACCGCGAAGTATGAGGCATTAGAAGGCTTTGCGAACTCGGCGGGCTATTTTTCCTCCCGCAAAAATTAGAATCTTATGATATCCCGACAAGAAAAAAGCGCCTTCCGGGCTGAAATATTCCGCCATTTGGACGGCATTGCTACAGCGCCTACGACGTATGCCCTTCACGAAAAAGGCGTACTCGACTACCTGCTGAAAAATGGGAAAGCGTCCCTGCAAGAGCTGACCATGCAGTTCAGCGCCAACGAAGGCTACCTCAACGTGGCGCTGCGGGTGCTCAGCTCGCAAGGCTGGTTGGAGCAGCACATCGACAACAAGACCGACGAGATCAGTTACTCGATGACCGAATCTGGTCGCTTGGCTTTTCCCCTCGCACCGCTGTATGCCGACGTGGTGCGCCTGCTCAAGTTTTCCGAAAAATTCCACCCCCGCCGCTTCGAGCGGGAACCCTTTTTAGCGCTCAAGGCCATCATGGACAAATACCGCCGCCAATACGATTTGCCGACTGCCGAAAGCGAAATGGAACGCGCCGTGCAGCGGCAAGTCCTCAAGCACATCGAAGGTATTATAGTAGGGCCTACCATTGTGCACTTAGGCATGGGCGGCATGTTCCACAAATACTTCATGGAGGCCTCGTTCCGGGCCGAGGAGTTTCACAAAGACCCGGAGAGCTTTCGCGAGATACTCGACTTCCTGGCACACCTGGGCTGGTTTTCTGAAAAAAACCGCAATTACAGCTTCACGCCGCGCGGCCTGTTTTTCGCCCAACGGGCCGGCGCCTACGGGGTAACCGTGTCGTACATTCCCACCTTCCGGAAATTGGACGAACTCCTCTTCGGCGATCCCGATGCCTTGCGCAACGTACCCGCCGGCGCCCCCGAACTCCACGTGGACCGGGAGATGAACGTGTGGGGCAGCGGCAGCGCCCACGCCAATTACTTCAAAAAGGTGGATGAGATCGTCATCAACCTGTTCAACCGGCCCATCGAGGAGCAGCCAAAAGGCATCCTCGACATGGGCTGCGGCAACGGCGCCTTCCTCAAGCACGTGTATGAAGTGATTGAACTGCGCACCCTGCGCGGCGAAATGCTCGAAGACCACCCGCTCTTCTTAGTGGGCGCCGACTTCAACGAGGCGGCCCTGCGCGTTACCCGCGCCAACCTGATACAGGCCGACATCTGGGCCAAGATCATCTGGGGCGACATAGGCCGGCCCGACCTGCTGGCCGCCGACCTGCGCGAAAACTACGGCATCGAACTGCACGACCTGCTCAACGTGCGCACTTTCCTCGACCACAACCGCATCTGGGAAGACCCCGCCCACCCTAACCCGGCGCGGGTGAGCACCTCTACCGGCGCTTTTGCCCACCGCGGTCGCCGCATCTCCAACAACCTCGTAGAGGACGGCCTGTTGGAACACCTGCTCAAATGGGCGCCGTATGTGTCTAAGTTCGGCCTCTTGGTCATCGAGTTGCACACCATAGCTCCGCACCTTGCGGCGGCCAACCCCGGCAAAACGGGCGCTACGGCCTACGACGCCACACACGGCTACTCCGATCAGTACATCGTGGAGGTGGACGTGTTCCGGCGCATCGCCGCCGAAGCCGGACTTGTGCCCGACGAGTTGTACTTCGCCAAGTTCCCGGACTCGGAATTGGCGACGGTGAGTATTAGTTTGTTGGGAGGGAATTAGAGAATTTTCAGGATGCTGGATAATGGTGCAATCTTTTTTATGTTTTTGCTCGTACCACAAGTCCGTTCTTAAAAATGAGACCAGTTCTGAAACCCCGCGATACTCCGAAATCGCTACCTTTGCAGCCGTTACCAAGCGTTTTGCACCTATGAAAGAACAAGCACCCGGCCACCTCACACCCTCCTACTGGGAGCAGCGCTACCTCGACGGCTATACACCCTGGAACATCGGGAATGTATCGCCGCCCATCAGGCATTACATAGACGGTCTGCCGGATAAAAACCTTCGCATACTCATACCCGGCGCGGGCCATGCCCACGAGGCCGCTTACCTGCACCGGCAGGGATTCACCAACGTATGGGTGTGCGACTGGGCGCCCTCGGCATTCAAAGGCCTGCTGGAGCAGGCGCCGGGTTTTCCCCCGGAGCATCTTTTAGTATGCGACTTCTTTGCATTAGACATGCAGGTTGACCTCATGATAGAGCAGACCTTCTTCTGCGCCATCGACCCGGCGCAGCGCCCACACTATGCCCGGCATGCATCCCGCTTGCTGCGGCCCGGCGGCATTTTGGCTGGCTTGCTTTTCGCGGAGCCGTTTGAGCAGGAAGGGCCGCCCTTCGGTGGCACGGCACAGGAATACGAAATATATTTCGCTCCCTTTTTTCACATCCTCCGCATGGAGCTTTGCGATGCGTCCATCAAGCCGAGGCTGGGCCGGGAGTTGTTTGTAGAAATGAAAGTAAAAACATGAGAGACACGATCTTTTGGGTGCATATCTTGATAGCGCTCTCTTTCGGCATACCGGTACAAACACAGGCGCAACCGGCATATGAAGCCGGATTGAAGGAATGGCGCCGGATGCGCGCCGAGGAACTGAAGGCGCCCAAGGGCTGGCTTTCACTCGCCGGTTTGCTGTGGTTGAAACCGGGCGAAAACAGCTTCGGCTCGGCTGAGGGCAATATGGTGGTTTTTCCCCAGGGCGCGCCCGAATACATCGGCACTTTCAGCCTGCAAAATGATTCCGTTTGGATGGATATCCTGCCGGGAATACCCGTGCAAAAACAGGGCGAACCCATTTCCCGCGTGTTGATGTACCCCGGCGGAAACGCCATGGACATGGGGCGGTTTTCCTGGGTAGTGCTCAAGCGGGGCGAACTGTACGGCGTCCGGCTTTGGGATGCGGAGCACCCCGCACTGAAAGAGTTTAAGGCAATCGACTATTTCGAGGCAGACAAAAAATGGCGCATCCGGGCTCGCTTCGAGCCGTTCCCCGAACCGCGTACCATTATGGTACCCAATATACTGGGCATGGAGGTGGAACAGCGCAGCCCCGGCGTACTGAAATTCCGGATTAAAGGAAAGCCCTGCGAGCTATTGGCGCTGGAGGAAACCGAAACGCATCTTTTCATCGTCTTTTCCGACGCCACCACCGGCGTGGAGACCTACGGCGGCGGGCGCTACCTGTCTGTATCCATGCCGGAAAACAACGGCAAAACCGAAATCGATTTCAACATGGCCTACAACCCGCCCTGCGTGTTCACGCCTTACGCTACCTGCCTGCTGCCGCCGGCGGAAAACCGCCTGAAAGCAGCCGTGACGGCCGGGGAGAAAAATCACGGGGAACACTGAGCCGCGGTAGAAAAAAGCTTCAAGCTTCAGGTTGCGAGCTTTTAGCCTGTAACTTGCAGCTTGA
>CAZNYK010000109.1:0-4179 GCA_964577215.1 uncultured Saprospiraceae bacterium | reverse complement strand
CTTGCAGCTTGAAGCCGGCTTATAATCCCCAAAGCAAATATCCGAGTTCTTTTCCTCGCATTTAGCAAGTTTCCCTGAAGGCCGTTACCTTTGCAGTTTGTATCCCGCAGTCAAATTTTCACCAGAAATAACAGCATGGCTCTTTCCCGATCCCCTTTCCTGCTCTACTCTGACGGCGAGGGCAACGTGTTTGAAGACACTTCCCTCTACGCCGCCGGCCGCAGCGGCTACTACGTTGACCCGGTACCCGCAGAAGACTGGATAGAACTGCCCGACGGCGGCAACCTGTACGAACTGCCCAATCGCCGGGGCCTCGGCATTGACGTAAAAACCGGCGAAATTCGCCCCTGCGACAAAGGCTGGGCCGTGGCCGCATTTGTACCGCCCGCCTACACGGGACTGTACATCGCGCCTTTCCAAAATGAACCGGGAGCGCAGCCCTTACCGCTCTTCTGCTATACTTCGGTGGGATATTACCGGGGAAAAAACTACGTGCCCGCAGTCCGCATCGAGCAGGATATACGGCAGGAATGCGCCGGCTTCGACCAGGAACGGATACATATGGGTATTGAAGATATGCGCCGGCGTTACCCTCAAAACCGCATTGTGGAACACCTGGCCGACAACTGCGCGCTCACCTACCACTGCCCTGCCGCGCGCAACTACTTCATGGGCCGATGGGAATGCCCCGTGCCGGCATCTCCTGCATGCAATTCCAATTGCATCGGCTGCATCTCCATGCAACCGCAGGAGGAGCCGGTGCCTTCGCCGCAGTTCAGGCTCGACTTCAAGCCCAGCGCCGGCGAGATCGTGGAATTCACCGTACCGCATTTGGAATCGGCGCCTTTCCCAATCATCAGCTTCGGGCAAGGCTGCGAAGGCGAGCCGCTGCTCATGTGGGAAACGCTGCGAGAGGCCATCATTCAAATCCGCAAGTTCACCCCAAAAGGCAGCATTAACATCAACACCAACGGCAGCAAGCCGGCAGCCGTGGAAGCGCTCTGCAAGGCAGGCCTCAACAGCATCCGCGTAAGCACCAACTCCCTGCAACCCGACATTTACAATGCGTACTACCGGCCCAACAACTACGCATTCGAGGACATCTTAGAGAGCATCCGGGTGGTGAACCGCTACGGAGGCTGGACGAGCTTCAACTACTTCGTCTTCCCCGGGGCGACCGACACGGAAGCGGAGTACGAAGCGCTTCGCGCCGCCATACGCAGTACCGGCCTGAAAATGATACAGTGGCGAAACTTCAACATAGACCCGGACTGGTACTTGCAGCGCGTCGGATTAGAGGACCCGGGCGAACCGATCGGCGTGAGAAACCTGATGCAAATGTTGCGCGAGGAATTTCCCGATCTGAAATACGGCTACTTCAACCCCCCGATGGAGCGGATACAGGGGCGGTATGAGGCGGATTTTGCAAGGTGAGGAGAGTATAGATACCGAGCATAATCAAAGGTTGTTTAAAAAATCATGCAGGTCCTCTTCGGCTGTCAAGTCGAGTTTTTTGCGGAGCCGCGAGCGAGTGATAAAAGCGCTTGATGGCAGTATCTTCAGCATATCTGCAATTTCTTTGGTATTGAGTCCTATTTTTAAATAAACACACCAGCGCAAATCATTTACGGAGAGGGCAGGAAATTTATCTTTTAATTTTTTGTAAAACTCCTGATGCAGTTCATCCATTTGAATTTCAAATGTTTTATCCTCTACCTTGAGGTAGGAATCCAATAAAGCTTGTATTTCCCGCCATCTCATTTTGGATACGGCCGGATTGTTCTGAGCGCTGTCCAATTTCTCTTTCAAGGTCAGCAGTAAACGGTTTTTATCTTCGTTATCTTTTGCCTTGTTCGCCAGCTCTACAGTTTTAGTCCTAAGTTGCTGCTTTAAATGGTCGAGCTCGTTTTTTTGTCTTTCCTGCTCCAGGATCATGATTTCATGTTCATGTTTCTCCGCCTGTTCTCGCAATGATTTTTGCTCTTTAACCAGAAAATTTTCTTTTTGCTTCTTTAAAGACCTTTTTTGCCAACCCCTGATGAGGCCAACCATAAAAATCAACAATAAAACGTAAAAAACACAGGCATACCAGGAAAAGTACCATGGTGCGGCAATACTAAATGAGATAGACGCAGGCTCGGTAATTACGCCCTTAACCTTTGCCTGCAACACAAGAGTATGCGTTCCGTGTCTTAATCCAAAAAACTCAAAAGAATTATCCAGAGACCAATCCCTCCATTCGCCTGAACCATTTAATTGATACTGATACAAAACATCATCCTGGTTGGGAACAATAAATTCAATTCTGAGATTATTAAGCCGGTATGGAATCTTTGCGCCGGGATAGAACAGCATATTTTCTTCATTACTGAAAGCTTCAATTTTCCTGAGTACAAGCGAGTTGACCGATCCGCTTTGCTTTTCGACATTGGTGAGATACTTCAGGGCGAAGCCATTGAACACAGGATAGAATTCATAATCAGGATGCAAAGCAACCGGCTGATAAACACCCGACAGCAGTGCTCCTACCCGGGGATAAGGCAATATTTCTGTCTTATGAGTGAATTTTTTTTCAGTTGCATTGAAGGCATATTGAAATTTCCCGGTAACCACATGTATCCCTTCGTTGTTCCTGATGAGACACAGATCATCTCCTTCAAAACTGCTTTCGGGAAAAATTAGCCTTTCGGAAGGATATAGATTACGGTCTAAAACAGCTCTGATAATGCCATAATTGGGTATGTTTATCCACAGAATATTGTCCTTTTCAACGATCACCTGGTTGCAAGAACCTAATATAAGTTCCATTTTTTTTAAAAAATCCCAGCGGTTGCCGGACTTTTTAAAAATTGAAATGCCGTTATAATTCCCGGTCAATAAATAATCCTTATACGGCAGGATTGTCCAGACCCCCTGTTCGCCGCCCAGTTGTTGAATGGTATTCTCTTGTAAGACAAATAACCCCCGGTCGTGGCCTATAAATAAATCACCGCCAATATTTTCCAAAGTCCAAACCTGCCCCTCAGTTCCCGGAACCAATTGAAAACCGATAAAATCCGTATCATTATTCAGGCCTTCCCATTTCGACATATACAACCCCTGGTTTGTGCCCAAATAGAAGATACCATCTTTCAACAAAGCGGTGTAGCCTGTACCGAAGTCGCCCCGGTAGTCAAAAAAATAGGTCAGATTATTTCTGAGGTCTAATGCAGAAACGCCATAATCCATTCCCATCCACAACTTTCCGGATTGGCTGTAATGCAAGCTCAAAACCGTGTTATTGGGCAGCCCTTTGTATTTATTGATGCAATGAATTATATTCCCATCTAAATCAGCAACATACAAGCCTTTTAAAACGGTTCCAAACGCCAGGTACGACTCACCGATCACTTCAAAACAAAAAACATTGGCTATTTTTAAATTCTCAGATAAAGCATTATCCAATGGGCCTATTTTTCCAGCTGAATAGAAAAATAACCCCGAATTTTTGGTAACTAATACAATCCCTTCTTGGTATTCATAAATTCCTGAAATTTGAAAACTTGTGCCGGCAGGATAATCGAATACTTTTTTGAGAGACAGACCATTGAAGGTATATAAGCCGAATTTTTCATCTGCGAAATACAAAGCGCCATTCACCTCAAAACTACCTGAAAATTTATACGGCGCGGCGATTTGGGTAAGTTGCCCGTTTTTATATACGTAAATGTTTTGAGACGATACAAAAATAATATTCTCTTTCAATTGGTGAACATCCCAAAATTCTTCATTGACATCATTGGCATCTTTTTGAAACGGATACAAGGAAGTATATTCAAAAGCCTGGTATTTGTTTTTTTTCCAAACTCCGAAATCCAAATCAGAACCTGTATAGATCAGCGAATCGTTAACCAAAAGCAATGACCGGGTGAACCCATTGCTGCCCTTATAACTGTTCCAGGTATTTCCATCGTATTCCAACAGCCCTTTGTCGGCTGCTATATATACGATACCGCTATGGGCAGAGCGAATGTCCCAAACTTTTCCTTTATTGTGATAATCGGAAGGCGTGAAATTCACCAGCAAGGGAACGCCTTTTTCCGGGAGCTTTTGAGCAGTAGCGGCAAAGGTCCCCAAAAGAAATATCAAGAAATATGCGGCTCGTATTTCCAACAACAGTATTTGGTTTGGTTAGAGTAT
>CAZNYK010000108.1:0-14136 GCA_964577215.1 uncultured Saprospiraceae bacterium | reverse complement strand
CCCGACACCCGTGTCGGGACGTTGCTCTACCAACTGAGCCAGGGTGGCAAAAATTACCCATATTGCCCTCCAGCACTTCTGCGAAGCCTCAGAGGACGATGTCGGGGTGAGAGGATTCGAACCTCCGACCTCGTCGTCCCGAACGACGCGCGCTACCAAGCTGCGCTACACCCCGTAAAGCACTCATAACAATGGACGTTTCCATTTGAGAGGCGCAAAGGTAAAGGTAAAGCGCATATCTGTCAACCCTTGCGCAGATTTTTTTTTAAGTAACTCCTTTTGAGATGTAATAGTTCCGCCCAATGCTCGTACCTTTCCACTGTCAAGCGGTAATACATATGCGAATTCACCTGTTGCTTTCCGCCACCTGTTGCGCCACAGCCTTGCTGCTCTCTTCCTGCAAAGGCGGCGCCTCAACCGACCTGCCTGCCTTTGACGAAGCGGGCGTTAACCTTCGGATTGAACATCCTGCAGGCACGCTCATGGCCCCACATGCCGCACTGACTTCTCCCGGAAACACAGGCGTCATTCCCGCAACCCAAGGAGAAGACGGGAGGCCGCTGCCCTGCCTGCTCATCGGAAAAGCCCGGGCGGCGGGCGATGCGATCAAAATACTGCCGGTAGCTGCCGTGCAGTGGCGGCACGAAGGCCGTCTCAGCACCCAAATCATAGCCGTTCCCACAAAGCCGGAGGAACGCAGTTGCCCGGCAGAGGACTACATGACTTTGCGCATGCAGTACGACCACGTGCGCCAGGCGCTCGAGCTTTGGTTCCGGCATCACTACATGCCGCCGGATGCCGCGTGGCTGGGCTGGCAAAACGAGGTATATGCCGAAGAAGAGATCTTCAGAAGTGCCCGGCGGTTTGCTGAGTGAGGAGATCAATTGAAAGCAATCTCCTCATAAAAACAGCCCGGAAACTCGTCAATCAAACACAAACTCCAGTTCTACCCTGCGGTTCAACTGCCGCCCCGCTTCGGTGTCATTCCCGGCAAAAGGTTTCGACTGTCCGTGGTACTCCATAATGAGTTGCTCGCGGCGAACCCCTTTTTCAATCATAAACATATACACTGCCTCTGCGCGGTCTTTGGAGAGCAGGAGGTTTGCCCGTTCAGAGCCTTTGTTGTCGGTATGGCCGGCAATACGCAACCGCCAGTCAGACCGGTTCTTCATCAGGTCGGCAAGTTTTTCGAGGTAGGGCTGCGACTGTTGCCATACTTGCACTTGTGCCGTTTCAAAATAGAGATTCCGCATGGCCAGATCCAGTATCTTGGACTCTTCCGGCGTCACTACCGGGCAGCCGTTGTTGGAAGGAGGCCCAAAGGTGTTGGGGCAATGATCGAGAGGGTCCGGCGTACCGTCCTTATCGGAGTCTGCATCGGGGCAGCCGCGGTTGAGAAAACTGCCGGGCACGTCGGGACACTGGTCAAACTGATCTATGATGCCGTCGCCGTCGCGGTCATTTACCGGGCAGCCGTTGTTCATAGCCAGGCCGGCGATGCCCGGGCAATCGTCCAAATGATCGGGAATGCCGTCGCCATCGCGATCGCCCCATGGGCAGCCCTGGTTCTCAGCCGGGCCGGATAGCTCGGGGCACAGGTCGAGGTGGTCGGGAATGCCGTCGCCATCGTTGTCGCTTATCCCTTTGTCGGCGAAGATATCTTCAGGGCAGCCGTCGTTACGGCGCGGTCCTGCCTGGTCAGGGCATTTATCACTTTTGTCGGCAATGCCGTCGTTGTCGGAGTCCCGGTAATTGCCCATCCGGAAAACCAGGCTTACCTCGTGCGAGCCCGAGCTGGCGTGGCGCAAACCCGAGGTGGTGAAATCGTAGGAATAGGCCGCCTCAAACAAGCTGCCGACGGCAAAGCCTGCCATTACAGCCAGCGCATCCTGGGTTCGATACAGCCCCCCAACCCAGAAACGGTTCAGGAAAATACCCCGGAGCCCTGCTTCCATTTGGAGAGGAGCGCCATCCACTAATTTGAGCATCAGGGAAGGCTCCAGGCGAAATTCGTCGTGTAATGCCCAATCATATCCGGTCACTAAGTAATAATGGCTTTCCAGGCTGCTCAGGTTTTGGCGGTCGCCGAACCGGAGTTTGGGTTCAAACAACTGCGGGATGGAAAATCCGAAGTAAAAATCTCCGGCTTGCAGATGAAACCCGGCATTGAAGTCCGGCGCCCATAGTCCCAGGCGGGCGTTGAGCAATACCTCGTCGTCATCGTCGCGCACAATGTAGCCGTCCATGAGCCGCATTTGGTGAAGGCCGCCGGCAAAGCCTACCGAGATAACCGTATTCGCACCCAACTGCTGGCTGTATGAAAGCAGGGCTGTGCCGCCGGCCCTGCGCAAGGCGCCGGCTTCGTCTTTGAAAAAATAGCCGCCCAACCCGAAAGGTACCCGGTGCAGACGGGTGCGAAAAGCAGCCAGCCTGGTGGAAGGTGCGTCGGGGAAGCCCGTCCACTGCTTGCGGTAGTAAAGGTTTACCTGCATGTCTCTCACCATGCCGGTAGTAGCGGGATTGAATCCGTACTGGTTCAGCAGGTAGTTGGTGAATAGAGGATACTGTTGCGCCTGAGCCGGACGGCAGACAATCAGCAGTACTATGGCAACAAACCACCTCAACGGTTTTTCTGTGATTAAGCGGTGTAGCAGAAGCCCAGCCGGGAGCCGGGATGTATTAGCACCGACCTGGGCCGGGCAGCGCACCGGATGCCGGAAGCGGCAAACCCGATGCCAAAAGAAAGTAAGGGAGTACAAGTACTTCATATTCATGGAATTTTATCGAATAATTGTCACGGAACCCTTGAGCAGGGTGTCTGCAGGGTCGCCGAGGTGTAATACGTAGAAATACGCTCCGAAAGGCAGCGAGGAGCCGTTGTTGTGCCTGCCGTCCCAGTCGCCGGTATAGCTTTGAGCGCTGTACACGAGCAACCCCCAGCGGTCGTATATGGTCAACCGGTTTTCGGGAAAACGGTCTATACCCTCAATTATCCACTGATCGTTTTTGCCGTCGCCGTTGGGGCTGAACACATCGTAGAAAACCAGCCCGTCGCAGGACCTGCCGATATTCGCTTCGAGATAAAACCTGCAATCGTTGGCATCGCTCACAGTGACGGTATATCTGCCTTTGACGAGATTCATCGCGGAGGCGCCCTGGCTGCCGTTGCTCCATGCATAGCTGTATGGGCCGGTCCCCCCGGAAACATGGAGCGCCGCGCTGCCGTTGGCGCTGCCCTGGCAACTCTCATCCCGGAGCGCCAACTCTACCGAGAGGCTGTCGGGGCTGTTCAGTTCCGTTTCGCCATTGCTCATACAACCGTTGGCGTCGGTGACGCTGAATGCGTAGGTTCCGGGCCCCAACCCTCCGATATCCGCGCCGCTTTGGCCGTTCGACCAGGTGACGGAATAAGGTTCTGTACCGCCCGAAATGAACAAGCTGATGCCGCCATCTTCCTCTTCGCGGCACCACAGGTCGCTCGCGTTCGGCGTTACGGAAAGCGGAATTACCGGCACGTCAAGCAGCAGGGTATCCATACTCCGGCAATCATCAGTATGCACTTCAAGAATGACGACTTTTGTTCCAGGGGCAAGGTAATTCACTGCATCCGGGTCGGCGGAGTATGATGCGGGCGGTTGGGCGCCGAGGCCGAAGGTCCAGAAAAATTGCGTATTGGGATCGGGATTGTCCAAATACGTAAAGCGATACAAGCCGCCGCAGCCGTCGGGGCCTTCCAGGAGCGCATCAAAGCGCGCCTCGGGGGCTGCTGCACAGGTAGTGGGTTGTTGAAACCCCTGGCGGAGATAGTTGGCGCCGTTGAATACCGTACCGGCATTGGGCGGCTGGGCGACTGTGCTTCGCAGCCGCACGCCCGTGACTGTAGCCGCAGACCCGCCCGTACTGCCAATGACACTCCGGCGAATGCCCTGTGCCGCGAGCAGTTGTACGCACAACATCAATAACAAAGCCGGCAACCACCGTTGAACGATCGAGTAGCCCATGTCAGTTGTTGTTTTTCAAATAGCCGGTCAGGATGATCTCCTCCGTATTGGGGTTGCGCAGGGTCACCCCCGACGGCGCCACCATAGCCTTGATGCTGGTACTGAAAAAGTCGATCACCGTTCCGTCAAACGACACAGGCATGGAGGCCGTGACCCCGCTTTTGATCACCAGGTAGCGGCCGGTAGGCACCTGGTAGGAGTTGCCGTTATTGGGTTGCAAGACGATCACCACGGGGTTGATCTGGGCGGTCTGATTGACTAAAAAACCGGTACACCGGCAACTGGATACCGTTGTGCCCGCCGGCAATACGGGCAGCGAAGGGGAGGTGAAATGTTTCCCCAGGGCATTACCCACTGCCGGCAGGCGAAGTTCGCTCTGCGCGGCAGTGATGTAAAAATTTCTCCCGGCAGGCACGGTGTAGCTGTTGAAAATGTACAGGAAAAATGCGTGATCCGTGCCTTCGGGAAAATCGAGGGTAGCGCCCGGGGCATTGAAGGGGCTCACGGAGTTGAGGGTAATGAAATTGCCGTTTGAGATGCGAATGGTATCGCGAGAGATAGAAAGCTCCTGCAGTTCATTTGCCGGGTCGGTATCGTTATCGTCAAGTGCCGTTCCGGCCAGGTCGGCGTATTGGGCGAGTCCGGCGCTGTAGGCGGATATCGCCGTATTGGCAGTGCCTGCGCTGGTAGCATAATCCGCCACGAAGGCATTGGCGGCCAAAACCGCCAATTCTGAAAACCCGGCCGTATCAGCCCGGACAGCATGTTGGGCCGACTGGGCAAATTGAGCCTGCTGGGCATAGCCGGCGCTGTCGGCACGCAGCGCCTGCCGGGCCACTGCCGAGCTATCGGCGAAGGAAGCCCGGTCTGCTGCGCCGGCGCGCTCGCCGTACAAGGCATAAGGCACCGACAGCAATTGTGAGGCCCCTACAAATACATAATTATTGCCTCCGTTTTCATCCAGGTCGATGCGCAGGAAGTACGGCCCGGCGCCCCAGTCTATTGCAGAAAACGAAGGCAGCGCACCGCCCTGGGCCACCCCCTGCCCTACCGGAATGGTGAACAAGCCGAACTCGTCGGTACTCAGGGCGTGGGTTTCCACCCAAACTGCCTGCCCCGACGGGCTGCCTTGCAAAATACTCGCGCGAATGCCTATGGCTTGCTCCACGAGTTCTTTCCCAAGGTTGTCGGTGGCCACCGCCTGGTAACTGAAAGCCTGCGGCGCCTGGGCATATAAGCCTCCGATTGACAGGCTCAAGGTAATGGTAAGGAGAATAAAGTGTCTATTCATGGCTGTATGCTGGATTACAAAATGTTGGTTACAATGCCATTACACCCATCCCTCCCGCATGTGCCGCGCGACTGGTCCATGCATCAAACACGAACCTGCCACGCCAGAATGCCGGCGAAAGGCGGAGCATAAGTAAATAGTGTAATCCTACGAGCGCAACCGGGGAATTGCAGCACGGAAGCTACCTCCCCGCTTCAAAAATGCGGAGAGCGCTGCTTTTATATCGGTAGATGGGACAGTGTGTAGCTGATAGTATTTCGGGGCGCAAGTTGTGCTTTTTTGTAAAGCGGCGCAAGGGGGGTACTGATAATTTTTGAAAAAAACCACATCGCAAGGCTCTGAAATGTTTCCGCCGCAGAGAAACAGCCAGGCGTTTTGCCATAGATTATTTATCTATAGACCAATATTTTTCAAAATATTGCAATAATCTTTGGAATAAACCAATACTTTTTCAAAAATAAAGCAAAAAACTTGTGCGGTGCAAAAATACCCGGCAACTTTGGCGGCTATTTTCAATCCGGGGCTTGAAAAACGATACCGATGGAAAAGTGGAACCGATACAGCCGCACGCTCACCGAAGATGAAAGCCTGCCTGCCGCCCAGGCAATGCTCCACGGCATCGGTTTGTCGGATGATGATTTCCGCAAACCCCAGGTAGGCATTGTAAGTACAGGCTGGGAGGGCAATCCCTGCAACATGCACCTCAACGGCATCGCCGCTCAGTTGAAGGCCGAAGTGCAGGCACAAGGCTTGATAGGATTGGTCTTTCACACCATCGGCGTAAGCGACGGCATTTCCATGGGCACCGACGGGATGCGCTACTCCCTGCCCTCCCGCGAGATCATCGCCGATTCCATAGAAACAGTAGCAGGCGCGCAGTGGTACGATGCGATTGCCGCCGTGGTGGGCTGCGACAAAAACATGCCCGGCGCCATGATGGCTCTGGCCCGGCTCAACAGGCCCGGATTGTTGATATACGGCGGCACCATACGACCCGGCTTCCGGGGAGATCAAAAATTGGACATCGTGTCCGCATTTGAGGCTTACGGGCAAAAAACGGCAGGCAACCTGTCTGAGGAAGCCTATCGCGAAGTCATCCGCCTCGCCATACCCGGCCCGGGGGCATGCGGCGGCATGTACACCGCCAATACCATGGCTTCGGCCATAGAAGCGCTTGGTATGAGCCTCCCGATGAATTCCTCTATTCCCGCCGCCGCCGACGAAAAATCCTCCGAACCGGCCCGCGTGGCCGCCGCACTGCACCGCCTGCTGGAACTCAATCTGCGGCCCCGGGATATAATGACGCCCAGAGCTTTTGAGAATGCCATTACCGTGCTCACCGTACTCGGCGGGTCCACCAATGCCGTGCTGCATCTCATAGCCATGGCCAAAGCCGCAGATTTAGAGCTGGGCATTGACGATTTCCAGCGCATCAGCAACAAAACGCCGTTCCTGGCAGACCTAAAGCCCAGCGGCAAATATGTCATGGAAGACCTCTTCCTCGTGGGCGGCGTGCCGGCCGTGATGAAAATGTTGCTGGAAAATGGATTTCTGCACGGCGACTGCATGACCGTGACCGGAAAAACCATAGCCGAAAACCTGGCCGAAACACCGGGCCTTACGCCGGGCCAGGATGTAGTACGGCCGCTCGACAATCCCATAAAAAGCACCGGCCACATCCAGATACTCTATGGCAACCTCGCCGAAGAAGGCGCTGTGGCCAAGATCACCGGCAAGGAAGGCGAGGCGTTCAGCGGACCTGCGCGCGTGTTCGACGGCGAAGCCGAGGCCAACCAAGCCATTGCTTCCGGCGCCATACGCCCCGGCGACGTAGTGGTGATCCGCTATTGCGGGCCTAAGGGCGGACCCGGCATGCCGGAAATGCTCAAACCTACCTCGGCCATCATCGGAGCAGGGCTGGGCAACAGCGTGGCGCTCATCACCGACGGCCGCTTCTCCGGGGGAACCCACGGGTTTGTGGTGGGCCACATCACCCCTGAAGCGCAAAGCGGAGGCCTTATTGCCCTGCTTCGCGACGGCGACCTCATCCGCATTGACAGCAGGCAAAACCAAATTGAAGCGCTGCTCAGCCCGGAGGAAATCCACCTGCGCCGCGCCGCCTGGAAACCGCGCCCGCTGCCGGTCGCTTCAGGATATTTGGCCAAGTACGCAAAATGGGTAAGCTCAGCCAGTGAAGGCTGTGTGACAGATTGAAGTGGAACTAAGGAAATTGGGAGAATTGGGGGAACTGGTGGAATCGGTGGAACTGGTGGAATATTGTAGCCCTGCTTTACGAACTAAATTACCCACTGGAACACCGATTCCCCCGATTACACCGATTCCCCCGATTACACCAATTACACCTACTGAAAAAAATCAACCATGACTCGTCCAACCTACACAATGGAGAACCCTGCTGTACACAGCAAAACCGGCATGGCCGGAAAAACCGTAAGCGGCGCTGAAGCCGTGCTGCTTTGCCTGCTGGAAGAAGGCGTGGATACCATTTTCGGGTATCCCGGCGGGGCTATTATGCCGGTGTACGACGCACTGCATTACTACGAAGACCGCATACGGCACATAATGCCCCGGCACGAGCAAGGCGCCATTCATGCAGCAGAGGGATTTGCCCGCGTAACCCGTCAAACAGGGGTGTGCATAGCTACTTCCGGGCCGGGCGCCACTAATTTGGTCACAGGTTTATCTGACGCCATGCTCGATTCCACGCCCTTAGTGTGCATCACAGGTCAGGTGGGGCGGCATTTACTCGGTTCCGATGCATTCCAGGAAACTGATATTATCGGCTGCACTACCCCCATCACCAAATGGAATTACCAGATCACCTCGGCGCATGAGATCCCCGAAGTTTTTGCCAAAGCCTTTTATATCGCCAACTCGGGCCGCCCCGGGCCTGTAGTGGTAGATATCACGAAGACCGCGCAACTGGAGCCGCTGGCGTTCCATTACAGTCCAAAACCGCATATACGCAGCTATCACCCCGTACCCAAGCCTTCCGCGGAGGCCTTGCAAAGTGCCGCCGACCTCATCAACGCCGCCGAAAAGCCCATGATCTTGGCCGGACACGGCATTCAGATCGCCCACGCACAGGAGGCCTTCAAGACATTTGTGGAAAAAACGGGCATCCCGCTGGCCTGCACCATTCACGGTTTGTCTTCCATCCCTTCCAATCATCCGCTGCACACCGGTATGCTGGGCATGCACGGCAACTACGGCCCCAACCTCAAGCAAAACGAATGCGACGTGCTCATAGCCATCGGCATGCGCTTCGACGACCGGGTGACCGGCAACCTCGAACGATATGCCAAACAGGCTAAGATCATTCATATCGAAATAGACCCTGCCGAGATCAACAAAAACGTAAAAGTGCACCTGCCGCTTCCCGGCGATGCCAAAGCCACGATCGAAGCGCTGTTGCCTCTGGTAAAACAGAAATCATACCCCGAATGGGTGGAGAGCTTCCGCGCCTGCGACCGCATTGAAGAAAAACAGGTCATCCTGAGCGCCACCACCCCCACCCCCACCGGCGGCCTTACCATGGGCATGGTAGTAAAAGAGGTATCCCGCCAGACGAAGGGCATGGCTATAGTAGCAACGGATGTCGGCCAGCACCAGATGGTCGCGGCGCGTTACTACCAATTCCTGGATACCAATCAGTGGGTCTCTTCAGGCGGCGCCGGCACCATGGGGTACGGCCTCCCCGCAGCTTTCGGCGCCAAAATAGCCCGGCCTGACAAAGAGGTGGTGGCTTTCATCGGCGATGGCGGCTTCCAGATGACCATCCAGGAACTCGGGCTTTGCGCCCAGTGGAACGCCGGGGTAAAGATCGTGCTCCTGGACAACGAGTTCCTCGGCATGGTGCGCCAGTGGCAACAATTGTTCTTCGAGCGGCGTTACTCCTCCGTGGAACTGAAAAACCCGGACTTCATCAAAATCGCGGAAGGGTTCGGGGTGCCGGGAAGAAAAATCGACAAGCCGGAAGAGTTGGAAGCCGCCGTGGCTGAAATGCTCCGGCAAGACGGCCCTTTTCTCCTGCATGTGAGAGTGGAAAAAGAGGAGAATGTGTTCCCGATGGTGCCGAGCGGCAAGGCGGTGGACGAGATCGTTTTGAGGTAGAACTGCCGGCGCTGCAAACAGTTAACGCGCACAACAGCATATTATGAAAACCGGCATTATAGGCGCCGGCTCCATGGGAAGCGGCATTGCCCAGGTGGCCGCCGCCGCAGGCAGCAGCGTCATATTGTACGATACCAATCCCCTGGCTTTGGACAAAGCCGTGGAACAATTGGAAAAAACGCTCCAACGCCTCGAAGAAAAAGGCAAGCTCCCAACCGGCCTGGCGGCAGACATCCTGCAACGCATCAAGCCGTCGAGCAGCCTTTATCCCTTTCACGAAGCAGATATTGTAGTGGAAGCCGTGGTGGAAAACTTAGACATCAAGCGCACTCTTTTCGGCGAGTTGGAGGAGATCACCCGCACGGAGTGCATCCTGGCCACCAATACCTCGTCTCTCTCTGTAACGGCGCTGGCCGGCGCCTGCGCTCATCCCGGCCGGGTTATCGGGCTGCATTTTTTCAACCCCGCTCCGCTGATGCAGTTGGTAGAAATAGCGCCCGCGCTGCAAACATCCCCTCAGGTATCGGCCCAGGCCCGCACCCTTCTTCAGCAGTGGGGCAAAACCACCGTCACGGTAAAAGACACCCCGGGTTTTATCGTCAACCGCGTAGCGCGGCCATTTTACGGCGAAGCGCTGCGCATGCTCGATGAAGGATGGGCAGATGCCGCCACCATCGACTGGGCCATGACCGCCATTGCCGGATTCCGCATGGGGCCTTTTGCCCTGATGGACCTCATAGGCCACGACGTGAACTACACCGTAACGGAGTCTGTCTTCCATGCATTTTTCCACGATCCGCGTTACAAACCTTCCCTCACCCAAAAGCGCCTGGTGGAAGCGGGATACCTGGGGCGCAAGTCAGGCCGGGGTTTTTTCGACTACGGCCCGGATGCCGTACCGCCCGCCCCCCTGCAGGACGAAGCCGCAGGCCGCCGCATCGCCGACCGCATTGTGGCCATGCTCATCAATGAAGCCGCCGACGCCCTGTTCTGGGGCATCGCTTCCCGCGAAGATATCGACCTGGCCATGACCCTGGGCGTCAACTACCCCAAGGGCCTGCTCCGCTGGGCCGACGAGAAGGGCATACCTCAATGCGTAGCCGCCATGGACGCCCTTTACGACGAGTACCGCGAAGACCGGTACCGCTGCAGCCCCCTGCTGCGGCGCATGGAAAGAAACGGAGAGCGTTTTTATTCTCTCCTGGGCTGACTTTTTCAAAACCTTTTGCCGGCGACAAATAAGCCCTTACCCTCGCTGGCGCATTGCCTCGTACAACATGATGCCTACCGCAACCGACACGTTGAAGGAGTTGGTGGTACCAGCCTGCGGTATGATGAACCGTTGGTTGACACGGTTGAGCAAAGCCCGGCTCACCCCTTCCCCTTCTGAACCCGCAATGAGTACGACCGGCGTGGTGAGGTCAATATCGTAAATGGGTTTGGCAGCCAGAAGGTCGCCGGCCAATGCGGCAAGGCCGGAATCCTGCAAGCGTTCAAGGGTACTCACCAAGCTGTTTACCCGGCACACGGGCAGGTTGTTCAGGGCGCCGGCCGAGGTTTTCATAGCCTCGGCGTTGATCTGGGCGCTGCCCTTTGCAGGAAGGATAAGCGCGTGTACGCCGCTGCACTCGGCGCTGCGGGCTATGGCGCCGAGGTTGCGCACGTCGGTAATGCCATCGAGCATGAGCAGCAGTGGCGTTTCGCCGCGCTCGAACACAGCGGCGAGCACATCGTCTAATGGCTGAAAACGGATGAGGGCAGCGTAAGCCAGCACGCCCTGGTGATTGCCGCGCACTAATCGGTCGAGGCGCTCTTTGGGCGCGACCTGAAGCAGGATATCCGCCCGGCGGCAGGCATGGCGAATCTCTTTTTCAAATTCTCCGCGCACCCCTTGCTGCAGGACGACACGGTCAATTTCCTGCCCGGAGGCCAAGGCATCCAACACGGGGTGCCGCCCGAAGATTATGTTCTGATCTTGTGGTTCCTTGCGCATCGGCCCAAAAGTAAGCATTCCGGCGGAAAAGTGTGCCCCATGGCTTTGTCAGGCACGCACAAGCTGCGTTGCAAGGCAGCGGGAAAGAAAATTAATTTCCATGAGCCCGGGAATGTTCTCGGAAAGCCCGTACCTTTGTCACAAGCAGTAATAATATCCCACATACTGATGAGCGACGTTAAACTCTTCTCCGGCACTCAGTCAAGGTATTTGGCTGAGCGGATTGCATACTATTACGGCAAAGATCTGGGTAAAATCCAGGTCAACCGGTTCAGCGACGGCGAAATGCAGCCCGTCATCAACGAGTCAGTCAGGGGGGATTTTGTATTCTTCATCCAGTCCACGGTTTCACCTGCCGACAATCTCATGGAGTTGCTGCTCATGATTGATGCCGCCCGGCGCGCTTCTGCCGAGTACATCACCGCGGTGATCCCCTACTTCGGCTATGCCCGCCAGGACCGCAAAGACAAACCCCGGGTACCCATTTCCGCCAAGTTGATCGCTACGCTCATCGAAGCTGCCGGCGCTACCCGTATAATGACCATGGACCTGCACGCCGATCAGATACAGGGCTTCTTCCAGGTTCCTGTGGATCACCTGCGCAGTGAGGCCATCTACATCCCCCACCTGGAAAAACAGGACCTGGGCAACACCATCTTTGCCTCACCGGATGTGGGCGGCGTCAAACGCGCCCGCACCTACTCGAAGTATTTCAAAACCGAATTGGTCATTTGCGACAAATACCGCGAAAAAGCCAACGAGGTGGCCGGCATTACCGTAATCGGCGATGTGAGCGGCGCAGACGTTATTTTGGTGGACGACCTGGTAGATACTGCCGGCACCCTTTGCAGGGCTGCTGCAGCGCTAATGGAAAAAGGCGCAAGGAGCGTAAGGGCACTCTGTACGCACCCGGTACTGTCGGGAAAAGCGTATGAGAACATCGAAAAATCCGTCCTCTCGGAAGTAATGGTATGCGACACCATCCCTTTGAAAAAGGAGTCGGAACGAATAAAAGTGCTTTCTACAGCCATGCTCTTCTCGCGCGCCATACGCAACATGCACGAGCACCGCTCTATCTCGGCGCTCTTTGTGGAAGGCTGAGAAAAACGGGTAATGCCGAATCCCGGAAGAAAAAATCTCGCCCATTTGTTGGAAACAAAAAAATGTTCCTATCTTTGCGTGCCTTTTTCGAGGCAAAAAGCATAAAGCCGTAATAATCATGGAAGTAATTGCAATAAACGGGCAGCCCAGAACCGAACTGGGCAAGAAAGGCTCCAAGGCCGTAAGGAAAGAAGAGCAGATACCGTGCGTTTTGTATGGCCCTGGATTTTCGGAGCATTTCTCTACCGAAATCACCAACGTCCGCCATCTCATCTATACGCCTGACTTCAAAGTGGCCGATGTCATCATCGGCGACAACAAGTATCGCTGTATCGTCAAGGATGTTCAATACCACCCTGTCAGCGAAAAAATATTGCACATCGACTTCCTCATGCTCAAGGATGGGCATCCGGTGAAAGTGGAAGTACCTCTCCGCTTTACCGGCACGGCAGTGGGCGTAAAAGGCGGGGGCAAGCTCCAGCAAAAGGTGCGCCGGGTCAAGATCAAAACCGTTCCGGAAACCTTGATCACCGAGCTGAAATTAGATATCTCCAACCTCGACATGGGCCAGTCGATCCGTATCCGCGACATCGTACCGCCCAAAAATGTGGAAATACTCAACGCGCCAAGCACGCCGGTAGCCACCATCGATATACCGCGCGCCTTGCGCAGCGCTTCCACCGCCGCAGAGAAAGCCGGCAAAAAATAAAAAATACTACCCGTTTTATACCGGCCTTTGGTCGTGTACCGTTTCTTTTCGGTATACGGCCAAAGGCTTCTTTTTTTAACCAACCTCAAATTTATTATGCTACGCTTCCTCACTTTTTTTTCCGTGGCCCTGCTGCTTACTTCATGCACTTCCTCCGAGTTGCAGCGCATTCTCGGTGGAGAACTTCCGCTCAGCGATGCTGAAGTGGCATCCGGCCTCAAAGAAGCGCTTACCATAGGCGCAGGCAAAGGCGCCGATCTGCTTTCTCAAAAAGACGGCTACTATAAAAGTGATTATAAAATCCTCCTGCCCCCCGAAGCGCGCCAGGTTACCGAACGGCTCAAAGTGGTTCCCGGCTTTAGCAACGTGGAAGAGATCATCCTTGAGCGTATCAACCGGGGCGCCGAGGATGCCGCCGCCAACGCAAAGCCCATCTTTGTAAACGCCATCAAACAGATGACTTTTGCCGATGCCATGAACATACTCATGGGCAGCAACGACGCTGCCACGCGATATTTGGAAAGCACCACCACAGAACCGCTCTACCAGGAGTTCAGCCCCGTCATTATTGAATCTTTAGACAGGCTCAATGCCCGCAAATACTGGGCCGACGCGGTAAATGCCTACAACAAGATACCTTTTGTGGACAGGGCCGACCCCAACTTGGACGACTACGTCACCCGCGAGGCGCTCAAAGGGCTTTTCAGCATGGTGGAAAAGGAAGAGCAAAATATCCGGGCCAACGTGAACGCCCGCACCAGCGATCTGCTCAAAAAGGTGTTTGCCAAACAGGACGGGCGGTGAAGGTTAAAGGGTGAAGGTTAAAGGTTAAAGGTTAAAGGTTAAAGAGTGAAGGGTGAAGGTTAAAGGTTAAAGGTTAAAGGGTGAAGGAAGGGATTGTTGGGAA
>CAZNYK010000107.1:9767-14170 GCA_964577215.1 uncultured Saprospiraceae bacterium | reverse complement strand
CGGAAAAGCAGAAGGAACTTTTCAAAAAGACCTCTGTATCGGACTTGTACCCGGAGTATTATGTGATAAAAACCAATCGGTTTAATGAAGTAGCCAAGGATACGCTTGATGAGTGGATATACTTCCTGAAAACGGCTGAAATCAAAGACGAATTTACCGCAAAAGGCTTGAAAGCCGCCGGCCAAAAACTTGATATTCTGAAATTAGAACCGGCTGACCGGAAGGAGTATGACAGATATATGGAAGCACAGAGAAGTGATGCCAGTTTTGTGGAGACTGTGAACTTGGAAATTACAACGGCGGTAAACGATGCTTTGAAAACCAGAGCAGAGGAAGCGTTGAAAAAAGGATTCGCAGTCGATATTGTGGCTGAGATAACTGGATTGCCGATGGAAGAAGTCCAAAAGATAGCCGACAGCCTAGCCTAATAAATAAAAATCGCCCAACAATCGCTGGCTGGCAAGTGCTCCTAAACGTCGCACCTGACAGCCAGCGTCACGTTCAACCACCCATTAAGTTAAGCCCTTGGACGAAACGCCAGGTGCAAAGGAATTCTCCCACGCATTCTTTACAAAAACACCAACCAATGAAAACAGAAGTCAAAATGGTATGTATTCTTCTCCTTTCCATCGCAACGCTGTCTTGCGCCACATTAGGCAAGAAGGGAAAAGGGGATTTATACTTGATCGCCAGTGGTTTGCGATTTTTTACTTTTGCAAACCACTGGTCCCGACGAAAAATGGTATAAATTTTTCCCAAACCATTTTTCGTCGGGATTATCCCGATGAAAAATGGTTTATATTTTTTCGCAAACCATTTTTCGTCGGGTATAACCGCCGGAGATATCATCAGCGTGGAGTATCCGGAAGTATATGAGCTGGCGAATATCGTACTTGCTTTGACGGAATACGGCATTTCCGATAAGTGGCAGGTAAGAAAATATTTTGCCTACTACGATGAGATGAGAACATATTTTGAGCCCTACATGGATCACCCTTTGCTGGATTCAGTCAATTTCTCCAGGGAGAGGTGGCAGGAATATCTTAGCTACAGGACCGATGCCTATGCTTTTGAATGGACCATGGGTATGTGAATCCCACTTCGGATAAACACGACATTGAAGCGAAGTTCAGCGAACAGATATGGGACAATGATAGCGGGTATTCCGGCTCCGGCAATGCCGTATTCAACGAGTATATGACCTGGGCCGTATTCGACATCTTTAATTCGATCCATTTTCCGGAATTTGCGGAAAAAGTGAACCTCAACTGGCATTTTCAGAATGATACAAGAGGGTTCATCTATTCAGATTTATTTGCCCAAAAATTGAAGGAGCTATACAACAAATACCAAGGGAAAAAGAAAATCGCAGACCTTTACCCCGAGATACTGGAGTGGACTCAAGAAATCCAGTCCAACCTGAGCAAGCCGATCTTGTTGAATGATTCAGATACGTTACGAGTGTCCGCTTCAAAAAACTTGATAGAACTGAAATTTTCCGAACCTATGAAAGAAGTTCAAAGCTTTGATTTGGTTCTTCAATTCAGTCAATGGGACAAAGAAGTTGTTGAAATCGGAAAAAACAACAACCTGAAATGGAATGACAAGGGTGATTCATTGTCATTCGAAATGGACTTGCCAGAAAAGGCAGGGTATTATGTATTATTCAATTGGTGGGGAGTTGAAAAGCCATTATGGAGTAAAAAAGGCGTTTTATTGCAAGCGTCAAGTGGATTTATCGTCAAGGGAAATGCTGCACAACGCTGAGTGCGAAAATAGTAATTGAAGATTAAGTTGCGAGACCGTCTGCATCAAAATAACGTTAATTGGTCGGGCTTGCCGCTCGCTCAAGGTCTACGCGTTAGTCCTTTCGACTTGATGTAGCCGGCCTAAAGTATAATCCTTGGTCGCCGGATGTCTAACCTTTTTAATATCATTCCTGATGAAACTCCTCACCCTCCTTGCTATCTTCCTGTGCACACAGGCCGCGCCCCTCCTGGCGCAATCCATTGACCTGGCCGACTTCAACCGACAACGCTTAGACCGCAACCGCCGCAGCATGTATGTGTTGGGCGCCTGGGGCATTGGCAATATTGCAGGCGGTGCATTCGGCATGACCCAAACGACAGGCTCGCAGCGCTCCTTTCACCAGATGAACTTGGGCTGGGGCGTCATCAATCTCGGTCTGGCCGCTTCCGGGCTGATGAGCGCTACCCGTACCGACCCTGCCGGCTTCGATCTCTACGAAACCACGCGGCTGCACCACCGCACGCAAAAAATCCTGCTGTTCAACGCCGGCTTGGACGTGGCCTACATGGCCGGCGGCGCCTGGATGCTGGAACGCGCCAGAACGGGCGTGCAAAACCGGGACAGGCTGCGAGGCTTCGGGAGGTCGCTCGTCTTGCAAGGCGCCTTTCTTTTTGCCTTCGACGTGGGCGCCGCCATTTACCTCGGCGGCTTGGAGAAGCAACTCCCTCCCTTTTTTGAAAACACATCAATAGGCTTCGACGGGCAGTCTCTGGGGTTTACCCTGCGCTTCTAAGAAGAGGCTGTCTCAAAAGATTAACATTTGAAAAACTGGCAAAATAAAACCTTGAAAAGCAAGTACAAAAAGCAATTTTTTGAAATAATTATGCATTTTTGTGTCCGTTTGCCCACTTTTTCCTTTTCCCTTTTTCCTTTTTCCTTTTTACTTTTTACTTCTTTTGAGACAGCCTCGCCCTATGCCTATGGCTTTAATTTACCTCCACCAGCCGCGCACTCTCACCGTCCTTGTCGTTCCATCGGCGAGCGTGAGCGTAGCTTCGTTGTCGCAGGCGCCGTCGCCGTAGTCCAGGGTGCGGGTGAGATCGTTTACGACAAAAGTTTTCACACCACTGACGATCCAGGGGCAGTTGGCTGTTTTGACCAAAGGCTCCGTGATGGTCATGCTGAAAGTATCGCCCCGGCGGTTGACGCCGTTGATGGAACCGTTGATCTCGAATGCATCGTCGAGGCGGAGGATGGTATTGCCGCCCGCCGTTTGCACTAAGGTGTGCGCCGAATTCCAGGTGGCAATTTGGCCGTTGGGATAAGTCAGGCTGCCGTTTTGTACGCTGCGGGAGAAAGAAACGTTGCCCTGGGCATCCACTCCTGTATTGGTAAGCGTCACGTCGGCTTCTACCAGTACGCCGTCCACGCGGTAGTTGTCAAATTCTACGGTGCGCACCGCGCCGGCATTGCGCATCGGCGCCGTCTGGTTGATGAGGATGCGCCCCTGGCGCAGGCGGCCGCGGGGGCCTGTGCAACCGGCATCGCCATAGTCAATGACAATGGTTTTGGGGAATACATTGCCTTCGGGCGTGACGGTAACTGTGGGGCATCCGCCGGGGCCGCTGCGGAATTCGATGCGGTCCTCCATTTCAGCGTCGTTGTCTTCCATCAGGTCCTGCATGGTGAGCGCGTCTTCGCTGGTGACCAAGCTCGCGAGCAGTGGGTTGTCGTTTTGCTCTTTGGCACAAGAATTAAGCAGTGCTGCAGAGGCAAAAGCAAGAACGAAAAGAACAATGGTTTTTCTCATGACTTTTTTGTTTTTGAATGGAATGAATTTCATTTGGCTTCCTTCAATCCGGATTTTCAGGGTTGCCGCTTAAATGACACAATTGGCTTGACGAAGTTTAATGCCTCTTTGTTAATTTTTCTACCTTTGCCCCAATGGACCGGGAACGCGTCATATTGAGCCGCGAGCGCTTTGCGCTGACCCTTGATCGATTGTGCCACCAGTTGATCGAGCAGTTCGATCGCTTCGACGACACCTGCATCGTCGGCATTCAACCCAGGGGTACCTTGCTGTCAGACCGCATCAACGCCCGCCTCCGGGAATTGCTCGGCGTGTCCTCCCTGCTCTATGGTAAATTAGATATAACTTTCTACCGCGACGACTTCCGGCTGCGCAGCAAGCCTTTGGTGCCGAGCACTACACGGATGGACTTTCTCGTGGACGACAAGAACGTGGTGTTGGTGGACGACGTGTTGTACACCGGGCGCACCGTGCAGGCCGCGTTGGCTGCGCTGAATGACTATGGCCGCCCCCGCATGGTGGAATTGGCCGTATTGGTGGACCGGCGCTTCAACCGGCACCTGCCCATACAGGCTGATTTTGTCGGCGTCACCATAGACGCATTAGACATGGCATACGTGCAAGTAGAATGGGCGCAAACCGACGGCGAAGACAGAATACTTCTCTTTGCCGATAAAAAGGACAGGTATAGCGGAACACCGTTCCGCTGATGTATCGCGGGATGTATCGCGGAACTCCGTTCCGCGGACACGTATCGCGGAACTCCGTTCCGCGGACACGTAAAAAAAGAAGCGGAACAGAGTTCCGCCATACAAGCGGAACAGAGTTCCGCCATACAAGCAGG
>CAZNYK010000107.1:0-9667 GCA_964577215.1 uncultured Saprospiraceae bacterium | reverse complement strand
AAGCGGAACAGAGTTCCGCCATACAAGCGGAACAGAGTTCCGCCATACAAGCAGGAAAGCATTCTGCCAAACAAAATAAACAATGTCGCAGGCTTCTTCATTGAGTACGCCCCATCTGCTGGGCATCAAGGACCTGACAAGGGAGGATATCACCCTTATTCTGGATACGGCCGCCACTTTCAAGGAGGTCATCAACCGCCCCATAAAAAAAGTACCCTCTTTGCGAGACCTCACCGTGGCCAATCTCTTTTTTGAAGATTCCACCCGCACCCGCATCTCCTTCGAATTAGCGGAAAAGAGGCTCTCCGCTGATGTGATCAATTTCTCGGCGTCTTCCTCCTCGGTGAAAAAAGGAGAAACCCTGCTGGACACCGTCAACAACATCCTGTCCATGAAAGTGGACATGATCGTCATGCGGCATCCCGCCCCGGGAGCGCCGCATTTCCTCTCCAACCGCATTTCCGCGCGCATCATCAATGCCGGCGACGGCACCCATGAGCATCCGACGCAGGCCCTGCTCGACGCCTATTCCATGCGGGAACACCTCGGCGACCTGGAAGGCAAAAAAATTGCTATATTCGGCGACATCCTCCACTCCCGCGTTGCCTTGAGCAACATTTTCTGCCTGAAGAAACTCGGCGCCCTGGTCAAGGTCTGCGGGCCGCCCACCCTGATTCCCAAATATATCGCTTCCCTCGGAGTAGAGGTAGAACACGATGTGGAAAAGACCCTGCACTGGTGCGACGTGGCCAATATCCTCCGCATCCAATTAGAACGGCAGGATATCCGGTACTTTCCTTCCCTACGGGAGTACACCTTGTATTTCGGCATCAATAAAGCCATGCTCGACCGATTGGACAACCCCATTCTCATCATGCATCCCGGCCCCATCAACAGGGGGGTGGAAGTAACCAGCGATGTGGCCGATTCCGAACACTCCATCATTCTCCAGCAGGTGGAAAACGGCGTGGCCGTCCGCATGGCGGTACTTTACCTGTTGGCCGGCGACAGATAGTTTCCGTTAAATTTTTACCGTTTGGACGGAATTATTCCGAAAAACATCTACATTTCACATTCTAAATGTGGAATATTATGAGAACATCCTCACTCATCCTGCTTTTCGGCATATTTTCTTTGACCTCAAATTACCTTCCTGCTCAAGACTGCAGTTCATTTATTGAAAAAGAACTCACCGTGGGAGGCTTGCACGTTTTGCGCAGCGTGCCGCTCACCATGGTCATAAGAGGAACATACTCCTACAGCCTCCAATTGATCAATGATGAGAAAGGCCTTCGGGCCAGGGTCATCTCCAGGTCGGGAGTGGAATTCAACCAGGACGACGAGATTATCTTCATGGACGTCAACTCCGTGCGAAAAGGCTACCGCTTCGTAGAAATGGGCGAAATGAGAGACGATAAAGGCACACCGGAATACCATAACTTCCTCCAGATCAATTTGGCTGCGGTACAGTGGTTCTCAGAAGTGGATATCACCACCATCTATATCAAAAACAATATCTCCCGGGAGATGCGCAAATTTACCGTCAATCCCAACAGGATGGCGGATTTTCGCAATTTGGCCGAGTGCTTCAACCAACGGCTCAATAAAACCTCTGTGGTGGATGTGGACGTAGCGGAACGGGATTACACCAAACCCGGCGCGAGCGATGAAGGATTGCTGACGGCCAAACCGGAAACGACCACTGCCAAACCCGGCACTACCCCCAAACCCGCTGCCACAGGCGCCCCAAGCCCTTCCTCCGATGCCGAGTTGGATGCCCTGCGCCGCGACCTGGCCCAAACCAAAGACCAGATCAGGAAAGAGATCGCATTGGAAAAAGAAAAGGGGCAGCGATTCAAACAACAACTCCAGGAAGAACTCGCCCTCGCCCGGGAATCCGCAGCCCAGCAAAAAAAACAATTCGCCGACGAGGTACTCGAAGCCAGGCAAAAAGCCCAGGTTCAAATGGAAGAATCCCGGCGCGCCCTGGCCGACTCTCTACGCCAGGCCCGCGCTAACGCCGGCACCCAGTTGGAGAAAATCAACTTGGAAGTGCAGGAATCGCGTCAACGGGCAGCGGAAGCCATCCAAAAGGCCCAGTTGGAATCGGCGCAGGAAGTAGCCGCCGCACGCGAAAGAGCCGCCTCCGAAATAAAGGCCATCAAAGATCGCATGGACCAGGCCAAGCTGCAATATGCCGATGAGGTAGCCTCCGCCCGTGAAACCTCCAACCGCGAGTTGGAACGCATCCGTGCAGAGTCGCTGGAGCAGATACGCCAGGCTCGCGAAACTGCCAAACAGCAGGCAGATGTTACGATGGAACAGGTGGTGCAAAGTAAGGAAACCGCTGCTGAACTCATCCTGCGCACCAAAGAGGAAGCTGCTTCTGAAGTGGCGCGCGTTCGCGAAAATGCCGTGCTGGAGAAAGAACGCATAGCTATTGAAGTGGCGGAGTCGCGGCGCAAGGGCGCTGAAGAAATTGCCCTGGCCCGCCAGAATGCTTCTTCAGAATTGTCGGCCATTTCAGAAAAAACCTCTTCCGAAAAAGAAGCCGCTGCGTTGGAAGTGGCCGGAGCGCGGCAACGGGCAGCAGAGGAGGTCAGCCAGATGCGCCGCCAGGTAGCTGAAGAACGCCAGAAAGCAGAGCAGGAAGCGGAATCCGCCCGGCAGGAAGCAGCGCAGTCAGTGGCTACTGCCCGCCAGAAAGCTGCGCTGACCATCCAGGAAATCAATGAGCAGGAGGCCGCCAAAATAGCAGAGGCCCGGCAAAAGGGCGAGGCCGAAAAACAGGCTATAGCCCAGGAGGTAGCTGCCGCCCGCGCCCGGGCAACCGAAGAAGTCAATAAAGTGCGGGAGGAAAGTGCAAGAGCCATTGCAGCGGCCAAAGCCAACGAGGAAGAAATGCGCAAACAGTCCGCCCTGGAGGTTGCCGCATCACGGGAAAGGGCCGCCGAAGAGATCAAAGCCGCCCAGGCAAAGGCTGCTGAACAAGTTGCGGAAATTGAAAAAAAGTTGGAAACTTCCCGGACGCGTTTCGCTGAAGAGGTAGGCCTGTCGCAAAAAACAGCCCAGGAACGCATGGCACAAATTCAGGCCGAAACTGCCGCAGCTATTGCCGATGCCAGAAGCAAGGAGCAGGAGGCCAAAACAGTTTCAGTAGAAGAGGTGGTCGTTACGCGCGAAAATGCTGCCCGCGAAATCGCCAAAGCCCGCGAAAATGCCGCTCTGGAGATACAAAAAGTTAAAGAGCAAGCTGTTAAAGTACAGCAGGAGTCGGCCAATGTGGTTGCCGAAGCCCGCAAGGATGCTGCGGATGCAGTGGCTATGGCCCAGCAGGATGAAGCCCGCCAGGTAAAGGAAGCCCGCGAAAAGGCCGCCACGGAGAAACAAACCCTTGCTTCTGAAATAGCCCAAGCCCGTGAAAAAGCATCAGCCGAACGCGCTGCCGTGCAATCGGCTCTGGCCGAGGATATCAAAACGGCTCGCGAGAACGCCGCACGGGAAAAGGAAGCCATTGCCTTAGAAGTGCTCAAAACGCGCGAAACCTCCGCTTCCCAGGTGGCCCAAGCCAAGGAGTCTGCCGCCCAGGAAGTAGCTACGGCACAGAAACAGGCTGCCCAGGTTATTGCCGAAGCCAGGGCAATGGCCGAAACGCGCCGCAGCGAATACGGCCGCCAGGTAGAAGAAGCCAATTCCAAAGCGGCTCAATTAGTGACAGAAGCCCGCGATCGCTCACAACGCGAATTGGATACGCTGCGCAATACCGTGGCCCGCCAGCGCGCGCAATACGTCCAGGAAGTGGAAGCCGCCCGCAAACAGTCCCTGGAAGAGGTGAGCGAGGCGCGCAAATCCGCATCGGAAGCCGTTTACCAGGCGCGTCAGCAAGCTACTGAACAGGTCACCAAAGTGAAAGCCGACGCTTCAGCCGCCATTGCCGCCGAACAGAAAAAACTCGAAGAGGCACGTAAAAATCTCGCCGCCGAAAAAGCCCGGATAGAACGCGAAACTGCCGAACTGGCTGAACAGGAAAAACAAAAAATTGAAGCCATACGCGCTGAAACCGCCAAACAGGAGAAAAGCCTGCTCAATCTCAAAGCTCAGATCAAACAAGCGGAAGAGCAGCTGAAAAAACTCCAGGATGACATTGAGCGCAGGAGGAATTCAGGGAATAACTAACTCATAAAGAAATGTCGATCCTCATTCGAAACGCCCGCGTCGTCACCGCATCCGAGGATTGCCGGGCCGATATTTACGTGGAAGGCGAAACCATCCACTCCATTGGCAAAAACCTGCAAGTTGACGCCGGGCAGGTCATAGATGCGAGCGGAATGGTCGTCTTCCCCGGCGGTATTGATCCGCACGTGCATCTCGAAATGCCCTTCATGGGTACCTGGTCCAGCGACAACTATGAAACCGGCACCCTCGCTGCCATGCACGGGGGTACTACTACCGTCATCGACTTTGTGCTGCAAACCCAGGGCAAATCGCTCCATCACGCCCTGGACGCCTGGCGCAGCCGCTCCGGCGGCAACTGCTACGGCGATTACTCCTTTCACATGGCCGTCACAGATTTCAATTCGGAAACCCGGAAAGAGATCGCGCAGATGGTACGCGACGAGGGCATTACTTCCTTTAAAACTTTTATGGCCTATAAAGGCGCCCTCATGGTGGACGACGGGCAGATGGTGGACCTCATGCAGGAGGTCAGGCGCCAGGGAGGCATGGTGACAGTCCACGCCACCAACGGAGATATGATTGACAAACTCATCGCCAAACACCGGGCTGAAGGCAAGCTTTCTCCCCTGTACCATTATCTTTCTCAGCCGGAAGTGACAGAGGCCGAAGCTTCCGGTCGATTTGCGGATATGGCGCACTACACCGGCGTGCAGGGTTACATTGTACACATGACCTGCGAGGGCGCGCTCAACGCCGTGCGGCGCGCCACCATGCGCAATCAGTTGGTGTATGCCGAAACATGCATCCAGTACCTTTTGCTCGATGCCTCTTTGTACGAAAAAGACCCGGAGGGCGCCAAGTGGGTAATGAGTCCGCCCCTGCGGCAGAAAAAAGATCAGGAGGCCTTGTGGGCCGGCATCCGCCAAGGTCTCGTGCAGGTGGTCGGCACCGATCACTGCCCCTTTACCTGGGAGCAAAAAATGATGGGCAAAGACGATTTCTCCAAAATTCCCAACGGCCACCCAGCTATTGAGCACCGCATGGAATTGTTGTGGTCGGAAGGCGTACATGCGGGCAGAATAAGCCCCAACCAGTATGTAGCGTTGACCTCTGCCAACGCCGCCCGGATATTCGGCATGTATCCGAAAAAAGGATGCATCGCTCCCGGCTCGGATGCCGACCTCGTCATCTTCGACCCTAATCAACAGCATGTTCTCTCCTCCAAGACCCACCATATGAACGTAGACTACTCTTCGTATGAGGGTTGGCAGGTGCAGGGCAAGTGCCGTACCGTGATCCTCCGCGGAAAAGTGGCCGTTCAGGATGGTAAAGTGGGTGTAGAGAAAGGGTACGGGGAGTTTGTGAAGAGAAGCCCGGTGCAAGAAGTGAGAAGTGGGAAGTAAGGTGAAAACGCCTTATACCAGAAACCAGAAACAACCGCATAATGTCACGTATCATCAAATCCGGCCTCATCCAAATGAGCCTGCCATTGAGCGAAGGGCAAGGCACGATAGAAGAAATCAAAGAGGCTATGATCCAAAAGCACATCCCATACATCGAAGAAGCGGGGAGGCAAGGGGTACAGATACTGTGCCTGCAGGAGATATTCAGCACACCCTACTTCTGCCCTGGGCAGGACCCCAAATGGTACGCTTCTGCCGAACCAGTGCCGGGGCCTGCCGTGGAGCGCATGGCCGTGTATGCCCGCAAGTACAACATGGTGATCATCGTACCCGTTTTTGAGCGCGAACAAGCCGGCGTGCTGTACAACACCGCTGCCGTAATAGACGCTGATGGGACATACCTGGGAAAGTATCGCAAGACGCACATTCCGCATACTTCCGGCTTCTGGGAGAAATTTTTCTTCAAGCCAGGCAATCTCGGCTATCCCGTGTTTGAGACGCGCTATGCCCGCATAGGCGTCTATATCTGTTATGACCGCCACTTCCCGGAAGGGGCGCGCATCCTGGGTCTCAACGGCGCTGAGATCGTTTACAACCCTTCAGCCACGGTGGCCGGCCTTTCGCAGTATCTCTGGAAACTGGAACAACCCGCCCATGCCGCCGCCAACGGCTATTTTATGGGTTGTATCAACCGCGTGGGTACGGAAGCGCCCTGGAATATCGGTAAATTTTACGGCAGCTCCTACTTCGTGGACCCGCGCGGGCAGATATTCGCGCAAGCTTCGGAGGATAAGGATGAGTTGCTCGTAGCTGAATTCGAACTGGACATGATAGAGGAGGTGCGCAGCGTCTGGCAGTTTTTCCGCGACCGCCGGCCGGAGGCCTACGGGCCGCTGACGGATCTGTAAAGCTCCGGCGCTTGTGCTGTTATTCACTTCCGGAAAATTGAGATTAATTTCGCCCACAAAATCTTTGTGACATGCGCTTTTTGTTCCTTTCCTGCCTGATCTTCGCCTTCGTGGCTTGCCGAAACACTACCGGCAACGGGCAGCCTCCTTCAAGCTCCATGCCGGTTCCCCCACCGGCTTCCCTTGATGAAACCAAGCCCGTACCTGCTTTCCAGGCCGACCTTTCCCTCTACAAAGAATTGTATCAGAAACACGACGCCTGGAAGGAAAAGACCATCACCCGGATGCGCTTTAAACACGCGGCCATAACGCCTTTGGTCCAGCGGCTGAAAGCGCCCTTCACCTGGGCCGTGGCCGGTAAATCCATTGAGGGACGCAACATTTTCCGGGTTCAATACGGCGAAGGACCTGTAAAAGTGCTGCTCTGGTCGCAAATGCACGGCGACGAACCCACTTCCACCATGGCGCTGATGGACATTTTTAACTTCCTGAGCCGTTCCAACGACGGGTTCGACGAGCTCCGCAACCGACTGCGCAGCGAACTCACCCTCGTGTTCGTACCCATGCTCAACCCCGACGGGGCTGAGCGCTTCGATCGACGCAACGCCCTGGGAATTGACCTTAACCGGGACGCTTTGCGCCTGCAATGCCCCGAAAGCCAGATACTTAAAAGCCTGCGCGACGAGCTTTCCGCTGATTGGGGGTTTAATCTCCACGATCAAAACCGCTACTACGGCGCCGGCACAGCGCCTAAAAATGCGGCAATATCTTTCCTCGCACCGGCCTATAACTACGAAAAGGAAATCAACGCCGTGCGGGGCAACGCTATGCGCCTGATCGTGGGAATGAATGCTTTTCTCCAGGAATACATCCCCGGAAACGTGGCGCGATACGACGATGAATTCGAACCCCGGGCTTTTGGGGACAACATCCAGCGCTGGGGCACTTCCACTATCCTCATCGAGGCCGGAGCCCTGCCCGGAGATACCGAAAAACAGGAACTGCGCCGGCTGCACTTCGCTGCCCTGTTCTATGCGCTCGACGCCATTGCCATGCGGAATTACGAGCGCTATGACATGGCTGGGTACGAAACCATCCCTTTCAACAAGAGCAATTTTTTCCACGACCTCATCGTGCGCGAAGCAGAGATTGAAAAAGCCGGAAAACGTTTTATTGTGGACATCGGGTTTCGCCGAAGCGTGTCAAGCTCAGGCCATGTAACGGCGAGCATTTCCGATCTCGGCGACCTTTCCATCTTTCATGGCTACGACGAAGTTGCCGCCAAGGGCCTGCGCCTTGTATCCGGCAAGGTTTACCCCAGGGTGCTGCCCGACCTGGCCGCTTTGAAGGCGCTTAATCCCCTCGATCTGCTCAAACAAGGCTATACCGAAGTACAACTCTCCAAGCTGCCCTCGCCTATGCCCGCGGGCGCTTTCCCTTTCCGCCTCGTATCTCCCGGCAAGGGCGGCGGGGAAGGAATAAGGACAGGTCGCAATCCTTCATTTGTATTGATGAATGACGGCAAAGTGCTTTGGGCAGTGGTCAACGGTTTTGCTTTTGACCTTGTGCGAAATGCGGAAGCGATCCGGCAATTCCGGAACTGACCCACCTTGATTTTGGGCAATTAGCTGATTATGCTACTTTCCAGCGCTCCAACTGCCGCAGATGAGAGGTGTAAAACCAGCGCTTGAACCACCCGTAGCCCTGTCTTTTCAACTCATTGCGCACAAAGGAAACCATCTCATCCACGGATTTGAAATCCCCGGTAAATGCTCCGTTTTGATAGCAATGGCTACAGTATTTGGAAGTCAGGGAACCGTCGGCATTGGTGCCGCCGCCGGCTTCGTCCATCTCCATCGGCATGCCGCAGCTTTGGCAAAAACGATCAAACCTTCCCATGGTAATGGCTTTTTGGTTGAAATGCAAGTTAGGGTGGTTTGGACCGCTCAGAAAATGATTTTTGTCAACCAGGAGCTAATAAAAGGCTGCTATTTTCAATGGTGGAACTGGCGGAACCGGCGACCTCCGCTACCGGAAGATTGTTCCGTCTCTAACCCTGCCCTGCCAATTCCGCCCCCGTCCCTGCCGCATTGGGAAGATACACCTTGCCGTAGTCTATACATACGCCTGTAGCCGGGTCATTGCGGATGAGCAGGGCGCCGTCCATATCCACGTAGTCGAGCAAGGGAAGGAGTTGGCCGATGGCAGCTATGCCCACGGAGGATTCGGTCATGCAGCCCACCATCACTTTCATGCCGAGGGCGCGGGCGCGGGCGATCATGCGGCGGGCGGGGCTGAGGCCGCCGCACTTCATCAGCTTGATGTTGATACCGTGAAAGAGGCCGTGGCAGCGTTCCACGTCGCCCTCCTCCCGGCAGCTTTCGTCGGCAATGACCGGCAGCTTGCAGTGCCGGAACACCTCGCGCATGCCTTCCTCGTCTTCGGCGGGAAGGGGCTGTTCTATGAATTCCACGCCGAGCTTTTGCAGTTCAGGCGCCAGCGCGATGGTCTGTTCCGCCGTCCATGCGCAGTTGGCGTCCACCCGAAAGGCGGAGCCGGTATGGGCGCGCAATTGGCGCACGATGTCCAGGTCGTGCTCCGTACCGAGTTTGATCTTATACACCGGCCAGGGCATTTCCTCCATCTTGGCTATCATTTCCGCTACAGGAGCTATGCCGATGGTGTAATTGCACAGGGGCAGATTTTCAGCTTCCAGTCCCCAGAGGCGGTGCAGGGGCAGGCCTTTTTTTCGGGCGAAGAGGTCGTTGGCCGCCTCGTCTAAAGCAGCCAACGGAAAGGGATTGCCGGGCATCAATGCGTGCATGGCCTGCCAGAATGCCTCCGGATCTTCCAACTGCGTGCTTTCAATGGCAGGGCGCAGCGCCTCCAACTGTTCCATCATACCTTCTACAGTGGTGCCGTAGTATTTGTTGGCCGTGGCTTCGCCGTAGCCGGAATGCGTTCCGTCGCTCAGCTCCACTATGAGCGTGCGTTGCTCGGTGCGTGCCTCCCGCGATATGGCAAAGGGGTGGCGGTATTGGAGGGTGAAAGGGTGGAATTTGAGATGCATGTTTTTAAGTTTTAAACCGCAAGCCGTAAGCTTCAAGCCGGCTTCGCTCCGTGCAGACCCTATGCTCTATGCTCTATGCTCTATGCTCTATGCTCTATGCTCTATGCTCT
>CAZNYK010000106.1:0-15025 GCA_964577215.1 uncultured Saprospiraceae bacterium | reverse complement strand
ATGACCGCCATCATTATCGAAGACGAAAACCTGAGCGCACAGCGCTTGGAGGGGATGCTCAAAAAGTGTGATCCCGACATTCAAATCGCAGCCATACTGCCCTCTGTTGCCGATTCGGTGCAGTGGCTGCGCCGCCACGACGCACCCGATCTCGTGTTCATGGACATCCACCTCGAGGATGACCTGTGTTTCAAAATTTTTGAACTGGCCCCGCTGCCTTCACCGGTCATCTTCACCACCGCGTATGACGAGTACATGATCAAGGCCTTCAAAGTGAACAGCATCGACTACCTGCTCAAGCCCGTAAATGCGGAAGAACTGGCTGCTGCATTAGACAAATACAAGGCGCTGAAGGCGCAATTTTCCAAACCCGATATCGATACGCTGCTCCAGTACATCGGGCACCGTACGCCGGAGTACAAAACCCGCTTCATGATTACCGTGGGCGCAAAAATCCGCAGCATCGAAGTCAAGGATATCGCCTATTTTTACTCGCAGGAAAAACTCACCTTTATGGTTACCAAAGACGGCCAAAACCTGCCCATCGATTTCAGCTTGGACAAGCTCACTTCCTTGCTCGACCCCCGCGAGTTTTTCCGCATAAGCCGGCAGTTTTTGGTTGGTTTTCAAGCCATTCAAACCGTACATACCTTTTATAAAGGCAAATTCCGCCTCGACCTTCTGCCCAAATCCAAAGTGGAAGCTTTTGTCAGCGGCGACCGCATGACGGATTTCAAGGAATGGCTGGGACGCTAAAATATTACCGATGCATATCCCGCTGAGCACCCTTCCCGGCCGTACCCTCTTCAGCAGTGGGCGCGAATGGCTGTACTTCGGCGGCACGGCATATCTCGGCATGCACCAGGATGCCGGTTTCCATGCTTTGATAATGGAAGGACTGACCCGGTATGGCGGGCATTTCGGCGGCTCCCGCCTTTCACAGTTGAAAATTGAAGTATTTGAAGAAGCTGAAGCAAGCCTGGCAGCCATGACCGGGGCTGAGGCAGCAGTGGTAACCTCATCAGGCACATTGGCAGGTCAACTCGCGGCCCGAAGCCTGGAGCTTCGTTACTTGTGCAGGTTTGCCCCTGCCGTCCACCCTGCTTTGCGGAACGGCGCCCCCCTGTTCGAGGGCAGTTTTGAACAATGGGTGGAAAATATCATCGAGGAGGCAAGGCGCCTGCCCGGCCCCATGGCGCTTTTTGCCAATGCCATTGATCCTTTGCTGGCGCGGCAATTTGATTTCAGTTGGATACGGGAATTGCCCGCCGGTCTGCCGGTCGTACTCGTTCTCGATGATTCCCACGGCATCGCGCTGACGGGTGCGGAAGGCGGCGGCATCTTCACGCAAATCGATCCGCCTGAAAACGTCAGCCTTGTAGGTGTCGCCTCCTTGGGTAAAGCGGCGGGCATCCCCGCCGGCGCTGTATTCGGCAAGCAAGACCTGGTGGAAGCCATATGGCAAAGCCCGCTTTTCGGCGGGGCCTCGCCGCCCGTGCCGGCTTTTCTGCACGCATTTATTCACGCGGCGCCTATATACCGGCGCAACCGGGAGCGGCTCTCAGCCCGCATCCGGCAGTTTACCGGCGGCCTTTCCCGGCCCGGCCGGTTCAGCTATATTCCGGGTTACCCGGTGTTTTATACCCCTCACAACGGGCTTGCCGCCGCGTTAGAGGCGAAAGGCATACTGATCTCCTCATTCCCCTACCCCACTGCGGCAGATGCGCCCGTCACCCGCATTGTGCTCAATGCCTTGCATAAGGAGGAAGATGTAGCGCGGCTGCTGAGTGCATTGTAACCTTTAGCCTTTCGCAAGCCGTCCCGATTCCTTCGTCATCGGGACCTCCCCCGCATACCGCATACCTTTAGCCCTCAATCCCCAACACCGCCGGGTTCATCCCCATGGTAGAGAAGCCTCCGTCGTGGAAGAGATTTTGCATGGTCACCATCCGCGTGAGGTCAGAGAACATGACCACGCAGTAGTCGGCACAGGCTTCGGCGGAAGCGTTACCGAGGGGCGACATCTTGTCGGCATAGTCAAAAAACTCCATAAACCCCTTCACTCCCGTGCCGGCAGTGGTCTTGGTGGGAGATTGGGAAATGGTGTTCACCCGCACTTTTTTCCTCGTGCCGAAATGGTAGCCGAAGCTGCGCGCAAAAGACTCCAGCAGCGCCTTGGATTCTGCCATCTCGTTGTAATCCGGGAATACGCGCTGTGCGGCGATGTATGACAGGGCGAGAATGGAGCCGCCCTCGTTGATGGCGTCCAACTTCATCATCACCTGCATCATGCGGTGGAATGAAATAGAGGAGATATCGAAGGTTTTGAGCATCCACTCGTGGTTCAGGTCGGTGTACTCCTTGCCTTTGCGCACGTTGAGCGACATGCCGATGGAGTGCAGCACGAAGTCGCAAGGTCCATCGAAAATTTCCATGGAACGGCGGAAGAGATTCTCCAGGTCTTCCATGCTGGTGGCGTCGGCGGGAATGACTTCCGCGTTGATTTTGGCCGCCAGTTCATTGATCTGGCCGAACCGAAGGGCTACGGGCGCGTTGGTGAGTACTAAATGGGCGCCTTCTTCTGCGCAACGCTCTGCTACTTTCCAGGCAATGGACTTTTCATCCAAGGCGCCGAAAATAATGCCTTTCTTTCCTTTTAACAGGTTGTTTGCCATGTTGTTATGGTTGTGGTGACGAATGAATCAATCCATTTGAAGCAGTTCCCTCGCATTTTGCAGCGCCGATTCGCTCGGCGGATTCTGGCTGAGCATAACAGCTATGGAGCGGATGCGTTCCTCCTCGTTGAGCTGCCGCACATTGGTCACTGTGCGCTCCGGCGTATCCTTTTTGTACACGAAATAATGGGCATCGGCCTTGGCTGCCACCTGCGGCGAGTGCGTAATAGCCACCACCTGGTGCTGATTCGACAGCTTGCGCAGGATGTTGCCCATGCGCAGGGCCACATCGCCGGAAATACCGGAGTCTATCTCGTCGAAGATCAGGGTGGGCAGCGGAATGGCGGCGGCCACCAAGGATTTGGTTACCAAGGTGAGCCGGGAGAGTTCGCCTCCGGAAGCCACGTCTTTGATGAGTTGCAGACGCCCACCCTTGTTGGCGGCGAAAAGGAAGTTGACATCGTCCTGCCCGGTAGGGGTGAATTCCTGTAGGGGTGCGCACTGCACCTGAAGCACTGCGTGTTCCATGGCCAACTGGGCAAGCATGTTTTTCACCTCGGTCTCAAAGCCGGGAATGACGGCCAGGCGCCGCTCTCTCAGCCCATGCGCCTGGTTGCCGAGGTGTTGGCGCGCATCGGATATCTGCCGGTGGAGGGAGGCGATCTCGTCGTCTAAGTTGGAGAGCTTCTGAAGTTTATCATGCCACTCCTGTTGCAACGCGAGCAGCTCGCCTACAGTAGCGAGGCGGTGTTTGTTCTGCAGGCGGTAGATGAGGTCCAAGCGTTCCTGAACCTCCAGCAGGCGACCGGGGTCATACTCCGTGCCGTCGGCAATGCGGCTGAGTTCGGCGGCAATATCCTGTACTTCGGTAACGGCAATTTCATAGCGTTCGGCCAATGAGCCTATTTGCGGGTTGATGCGCCGGAAGGTATTGAGCGAAATGCCCACCTCGCGCAGCTGAGTGATGACCGACTGCTCGCTTTCCAGCAGGTAGTGGCAGGCGGCAGCCATCGTGCGCTTGATCTCTTCCGCGTTGGAAAGCAGGGAGAGCTCCTGTTCCAATTCCTCCTGTTCGCCTTCGCGGAGGGCTGCTGCCTGGAGTTCTTCCAACTGGAAACGGATGAACTCCGTTTCCCGGGCGCTGTCGGCATTGAGCCGTTCGAGCTCGGCTAAGCGGCGGCAGGCGATCAGCCATGCTTTAAAGTCTTTCTGGTACCTTGCCAGCAAGGTCTTATTATCGGCAAGTGCATCTAAGAGGCGGAGTTGGAAAGAGACGTTGTGAATGTCGCGGGTGTCGAACTGCTGATGCAGGTCAATGAGCGCGCTGCTCAGGCCCTGGAGCACGTCCAGCGTAGCGGGACTGTCATTGACAAAAGCGCGGGATTTGCCGGCGGGCGTGATTTCCCGGCGAATGACGAGCTCGGGATCGTAGTCGAGGTCATTTTTCAGGAAAAACTCCTGCAACTCGTAGGGCCTGACGTCGAATACGCCTTCCACAATGCACTTTTCATCTTCCCGATAGAGTGTCTTGGTATCGGCGCGCTGCCCCATGACGAGGCCGAGAGCGCCGAGGAGTATGGATTTGCCCGCGCCGGTTTCGCCGGTGATAATGGTCAGCCCTTTGGAAAAGTGGATTTCCAACTCGTCGATGATAGCGTAATTCCGGATAAGGAGCTTTTTGATCATAGGCGTAGGCGGGCATAGTGCCGGCGGGGCAAAAATAAGGGAACTTGGTGAAAGTTTTTAGAAGACGCGCAAATCGCTCGCGAGCGCGCTATTTGGGCCGGGTATGCCCCGGTGCGCTCTGCCCAAAAAATCTATCTTTGCGCCGCAATCGAAAACAACCATGTATAAAGGCAAAAAAGTAGTGGTGGTGCTGCCCGCATACAACGCCGCCCTGACATTGGAAAAGACCTACCGTGAAATCCCTTTCGACCTGGTAGACGAGGTCATCCTCTGCGACGACGCCAGCCGCGACCACACTGCCGAACTGGCCCGCAAGATCGGCATCCGGCACGTGCTCGTACACGAAAACAACAAAGGCTACGGCGGCAACCAGAAAACCCTCTACGACAAAGCGCTCGATATCGGCGCCGACATCGTCATCATGCTGCATCCCGACTACCAGTACACCCCAAAGCTCATTCCCGCCATGGTCAACGTCATCGGCGAAGATTTGTACCCCGTGGTGCTGGCCTCGCGCATCCTCGGCAAGGGCGCGCTCCTGGGCGGCATGCCGATGTATAAGTACATTGCCAACCGGGCGCTCACGTTTTTCCAGAACTGGGTCATCAATTATAAACTCTCGGAATACCATACCGGGTACCGGGCTTTCAGCCGGGAAGTGCTCACCGGCATCAACTACCGCGAAAACTCTGATGATTTTGTGTTTGACAACGAGATGCTCTCACAGATCATCTTCGCAGGCTTTCACATCGCCGAGATCACCTGCCCTACCAAATACTTCAAGGAGGCCTCATCCATCAACCTGCGGCGCAGCGTCATCTACGGTCTGGGGGTGTTGAGGGTGTCGCTCACGCACCGCCTGCACCGCTGGGGACTCGTGCGATCGCGCCTCTATGCCTCGCCCGCTGCCTGAAGCTCCCTGCGGGAAACCGGAGCGGAGGCCTTGCGAAGAATATACACAGCAGCAAGAGACAGGGTGTAAAGCAGTGTGGCAGTCATGGAGGGCAATTTGATGATTCACGATGATCCGTATTGCAAAGCAAGCAGTATTTTTCACACTTTTCTCCTTTACCGCGCAATTTATTTGGAATGCCGGACGACATAAAAGCCATTTTGGACGCCGCGGCAGAGCGATACCAGCAGCCCGGGTTTCTCGTAAACGACCCGGTTGCCATACCGCACCGCTTCTCCAAACTACAGGATATCGAGATATCCGCTTTCTGGACGGCCACCCTCGCCTGGGGGCAGCGCAAAACCATCATGGCCAATGCATCCAAACTCATGGCCCTGATGGACAACGCTCCGCATGACTTCATCCTGCACCACGCAGAAAAGGACCGCAAGCGGTTCCTGGAATTCAAACACCGCACGTTCAACGCTACGGACACGCTTTATTTTCTTGAGTTTTTCCAGACGTACTACCGGCAGTACCACAGTTTGGAAGATGCTTTTGTACTGGCGCCGGGAGACGCCCACGCAGGCAACGCCCTGAGCGCTTTCCACGATCTTTTTTGCTCTCTGCCTGATTTTCCGGAGCGCACCCGGAAACACATTGCCACCCCTGCCCGGAACTCCGCCTGCAAGCGGCTCAACATGTTCCTCCGATGGATGGTACGCTCCAATGCACAGGGTGTGGATTTCGGACTGTGGCGCCGCATCCGCCCGGCGCAGTTGCTCATCCCCTTAGACGTGCATGTGGACAGGGTCGCCCGCTCCCTCGGCTTGCTCACCCGCCAGGCAACCGACTGGCAGGCGGTACTGGAACTGACCGAAACCCTGCGCCGCTTTGACCCCGAAGACCCTGTGAAATACGATTTCGCCCTGTTCGGCCTGGGCGTGTTGGAACCCAAAATGCATTAGCTATGGAGTGGTACATGTGGATCATCGTCGTACTCGGCACCGTGTTTGCCGGCGCCATCAATACCCTGGCCGGTAACGGCTCGGCCATCACCCTGACCATCCTCACCGAAATGCTCGGCCTGCCCGGCAATACCGCCAACGGCACCAATCGCGTGGGCATACTCATGCAAACAGCCGCCGGCGGTATAGCCTTTTACCGCAACGGCCGCCTGGACCTGCGCCGCAGCGAATGGTATCTCATCTTCTCCACCATAGGAGCGATAGCCGGCACAATCGTGGCCGTGCGCATCAGCAATGAGCAGTTCCGCGAGGTATTCCGCTACCTGATGGTCTTCCTGCTCTTCATGATATTGGTAAAACCGGAGCGCTGGCTTCACGAAACCGACACCTCCCGCCGGCCCAACTGGTGGATAGCCGGGCCACTGTTCCTGTTGCTCGGCTTTTACGGCGGTTTCATCCAAATGGGCATGGGCCTGTTTTTTCTCGCTGCCATGGTGTTGGGCGCGCGTTACAGCATGATAGACGCCAACGCCCTCAAGTCGGTGGTGGTGGGCGTTATCCAGGTAGCGGCCATTGCCATTTTCTGGTACAAAGGCCTGATCGACTGGCGCATCGGGGCCGTCATGGCCGTCGGGCAGGCAGCCGGCGGATACATCACGGCGCACTACGCATCCCGCCTGCCCAAAGCCAACGTGTGGGCGCACCGGCTCTTGGTGGTGGTGGTGGTTTTGTCTTTGGTGAAGCTGTTTGATTTGCAGCGGGTGCTGGGGTGGTGAGGTTTGCTTTTTTCCAACCTAACACGGGTAGTATTAAAACCTCTCCGGCGTTTACGAAACCTAAGTGTTTTTCGCAAATATAGCGCCTACCACCCTCCCCCTGCGCCGCCGCCGCCGAAACCGCCGCCGCCGAAACCGCCGAAGCCGCCGCCGCCGCCGAAACCACCCCCTCCGCCGCCGAAGCCGCCGCCGCCGGGAAATACCATCCAGCCGCCGCGCGGGCGTGTATCGTACCGCCCGCCGCGCCAGTAGCCGCCGTCGTCGTCGTCATCGTCGTTGTGCGGCCCCCTGCGCTGGAAAATCCAGGAAAGGATGAACAGCAACAGGATGATAATGACAATCGAAGCCCAGGGAAAACCCTCCTTGCCGCCTTGTAGTTGATCGGCGGTGTACTCTCCCGAGCCGAGTTTCATGATGATGTCGGTAGCTCCATTCAACCCGGCGTAGTACCGGCCTTCCCGGAATGCGGGCTTGATGACGTTCTCGATGATGCGTTTGGCCAAAGCGTCGGGCAAAAACCCCTCCGCGCCGTAGCCGGTCTGGATATAGAGCTTGCGGTCTTGCAGGGCGATGTAGATGAGAATGCCGTTGTCTTTTCCTTTCCGGCCGACACCCCAGGCGCCTGCCAAACGGAGCGAGTAGTCGAAGATATCGTCGCCTTCGGTGCTCTGCTCCATGACGATGGCGATCTGGGTAGAGCTGGAGTCGTTGTAAGCTACTAATTTTTGTTCCAGCGCCGCCGCTTCACCGGGGGCGAGCGTGCCTGTGTAGTCGTTCACTAAGCGGGGCGGTACCGGCCTAGGGGGCGGCTCTTTGGCCTGCAAGACAATGGTGGAGAACAGCGCTAACAACAACCACACCGACAAACGAAACACTCGCATCTGAGGAAAATTTTTAACTGTAAGAAATTTCATCCGGCAACTCGTTTTCGTCGTCCGCCGCCACCGGAAAATGGGCTTTGAGCTTTTCGCCCACTTTCCCGATGGCTGCGCAGACTCCTTCCCCAAATTGCCCTTCGCGGAAATGCGCCAGCATGAGGTCGCGCTCTTCGTCCCAGAATCCCGGAGGCACCACGGCGTTGATGCCTTCGTCGCCGATGATGGCGAATTCCCGGCGCTCCGGAGCTATAAAAACGAGTACGCCGTTGCGGGCGGCAGTGCGATGCATCCCCAATTTGCGAAAGACGCGCACTGCCTCGTCGAGGACCTCTCCGCGGCAATTTTTCTCAATGTGCACGCGTATTTCCCCGGAGGTTTTGCGCTCCGCCGCCCGGATGGCCTCGATGACGGCCATTTCCTGCTCTTTGCTGAAAAAAGGTATCATGGCGTTTAAAACTCCACTTTAGGCGCCGTTTGAGCGCTTTGTTCTGCCTGAAACTGCGCTTTTTGTGCAAAACCGAACATGCCGGCATACAGCCTGCCCGGGAACCGGCGCACTGTTTTGTTGTAGGTGGTCACGATGTCGTTGAAGCGATCGCGCTCCACTTTGATGCGGTTTTCCGTGCCTTCCAACTGCGCCTGCAATTCGAGGAAGCTCTGGCTGGCTTTCAGCTCCGGGTAGTTTTCGGAGATCATCAGCAGGCGGCCTAAGCTTTGCGACAATTGCGATTGCGCTTGCTGGAATTCCTGCAATTTCTCCGGCGTCAGGTTGGCCGGATCCACTGTCATCTGCGTGGCTTTGGCGCGGGCATTCACCACGTCGGTAAGCGTCTGTTGCTCGAACTGGGCCACGCCTTTCACGGTGTTGACTAAGTTGGGGATCAGGTCGGCACGGCGCTGGTAGGCGCTTTGCACCTTGCCCCAGGCGTTTTCCACTTCCTCTTCTTTATCCACGAAGGTGTTGTAAGAGTTGCAGCCTCCCACAAACAAAAACAAGGCCACGACAACGAGTACAATGCCGATGGTAAGTGATCTCATACGTTTTAATTTTTTTATGGTGAAACAAAAAATTGATGCAGATTGATGGGCGCCGCCGGCCCTGTTTTGCAAAAATACGCTTAATCCCGGTCTGTGTCCGTCTAAAATCAGTTCCATGCCGACCAAGAGGGTAGTTAACTCTGCCTACTCCGCTTGGAACACGAGGCTTTATTAAAACAAGGAAAAAGGAAAAAGGAAAAAAGGGTGGTGCCCAGATTCAGTCGCATGGGCGGTAGCTTATTCTCGATAGCCAGTGGTTTGCGATTTTTTTCTTTTGCATACCGGTGGCTATCAGTTATCCCGATGAAAAATGGTTTCCATTTTTTCGCAAACCATTTTTCGTCGGGTATAACGTCTTTCAGCGTCTAAAAAACTATTTGTCCTTGACGCTACCGCCGGAGTTTAAAAAAGCTTCAATCAATTGCGCTGCCGCAGCAGCCGGAGAGGCGCGGCCTTCGAGCACGGCCTGTTCTATTGCGGGCAGCAGGCGCTTCACCCCGGGATGATCCCGGAAATGCGCCCTCAGTTCGGCCTGCACGTTGTCGTCCAACCAGGCAAGCGCCTGTTTTTTTCGCCGCTGCTCAAAAGCGCCGTTGGCAGCGGTAAGTTCCCTGAAGGCGGATAGCGTGTTCCATACTTCCGCGATGCCTTCCAGGTTTACGGAAGAGCAAGTAAGCACCGGCGGCGTCCATCCGTTGTCTTTGGGCGGAAACAGGTGCAGTGCATTATTATACTCACCGCGGGCGCGCCGGGCTAATTGCAGGCGCTCGCCATCGGCTTTGTTCACCACCAGCAGGTCGGCCATCTCAACGATACCTCGCTTGATGCCCTGCAACTCGTCGCCGGCGCCGGGCAGGAGCAGGAGCAGGAAAAAGTCTACCATGGAGTGTACCGCCAGTTCGGACTGGCCAACCCCCACCGTTTCTACCACGATAAGGTCGTAACCTGCCGCTTCGCACAACAAGATGGTTTCGCGGGTCATGCGGGCCACGCCGCCCAAGGATTCGCCGGCGGGCGAGGGGCGGATAAAAGCGTAGTCGGCAGCAGCGAGCGCGGGCATGCGGGTCTTGTCGCCCAGGATACTGCCCCTGCTCACCCGGCTGGAAGGGTCAACTGCCAAAACGGCCACCTTGTGGCCCAGCGCGCCTGCGTGTTTGCCGAATGCCTCGATAAAGGTGCTTTTTCCCACCCCCGGGGAGCCGGTGATGCCGATGCGAAAGGAAGGCACGCGAAATGGCATGCAGGCATCCAGTATCCGGGCTGCGAGCGGGCGATGTTCCGGCCTGGCGCTTTCGAGCAGGGTAATGGCACGGCTGAGCGGCACGCGGTCGCCCCGGCGAATTCCCTCGGCAATCGCAGCCGGGTCAAAAGCCCCGCGCCTGCGCAACTTGCCCTCAAAACCGGCCAATGCCGGATTGAGATTGGAGGATGCAGCCGGTTTTGCCGGGAAGGAATGTGCCATCGGGAGAGGGTACGCCGCGTTAAAGCGGGTTAACAAAAAAGAAAATCGCTTTTAACAATTCGCGCAAACCCGCTGACAATCAGCGGAGCAGCTTCATTTAACAAAGTTACGGCAATTGAACGATATGGTTAAACTTTTCTTAGCCCGGCCGGGAGGTATTGCCGGAATGAACGCCCCGGCATTTCTTTGAGGCACAAAGCTATGAAAGCTGTTTGCTGCATCGGCAGGCAGTATGGAGCAGTACCGCCGGCGGCAACCGCTCATTATGGTATCACCCGTAATTACCCAAGGCTCCGGGGCAGGGAAGCCCCGGCGGATACGGCTCCTGAGGAAAAAAAACTAACGCATCTTAGGGCGTTTGCGTTTGCCGCCGGGCTGCATCATGCCGCCCTGGCCTCCCATGCGGAGGGCAGCTTTCATCTGCCCCCGGTTCTCCAGCGCTTTTTCAAATTGTTTGACCTGGTCTTTGATAGCCGTTTCGGTGATTTTCAGGTCTTTGATTTTGCGGAAGTGCAATTGGGCCTGGTTCCACTTGCCTTTGGAGGCCGCGATATTGGCCAACTGGAGTTCCAGCATGGCTTTTTCGTTGTCGGTGGGCAGTTTTACTTCCTGGGCTTTGCGCAGCCATATTTCTCCTTCGTCCATATCTTTCCGGCTCATGGCTATGGTGCCTTTGAGCATGAAGTAGTAGGCGCGATTGGCTACATAAAGCAGCTTGGGCGACAACGTAAGCCCCAGCCTTTTCTCAGCTTCGTCCACTTTGCCTTCCTGTACCAGCATGGCGGCCGAGTTGATGGTGCCGAGCAGAAGATAACCGATCAGCAGCACCACAAAAACGAGCAGCAAAGGAAAGCCCCACCAAAAACTGAGCCCTTTGATGAACATCGGCACGATGCCGCCGATGAGCGAAAGCGCCATCAGGCCGAAGCGCAGGTATATGTTGATCTGTAGCATGGAAGGGAAATTTCTTGATTCAGACGCAAAGGTAAGCGTTTTATACCTACCGTTTGCGCCGTATCATTCTCGCTTTCTGCTTTTTCTTTTTCAGGAAGAACTCCTTATGGGTGGCTTTGTTGAGTTTTTTGAAAGGGTCGTCTTCTACTTCGGGTCGCTCCGGCTCCCACTGGAGGCGCAATCCCAATTGAAGCAATTGCTGCCTGGCTTCGATCCCGTTGATGCTCCCACTGAAGACCGGCGGCTTTGTATCCACGTCGTAAAGATTGGACAGCGTCAGCGAATAAGCGGCAAACATGCCCACCGCCGGTGTAAAACGGTAGGCCAATTCTCCCCGGACGCCCCACACCAGGTTGTTCAGGCCGTCGGAGCTGGTTTCCCTGTCCATGCCCTTGCTGAATTCGCAATGCACCAGCGTAGTGGTTCCTGAGCCGGGCACGTAGCGCCGGTCCACGAACACGCGCTCTTTGGAGATACGCGACCAGGCAGGCAATGCGGCCCAGGCGCCGGCGGCGATTTCCGCCCGGCCCTTGCCGGGGCGCAGCCTGATATCGAGCGGGATGAGCAGGTGGACCATTTCGTTGCGAAAATCGGGATTGGTCTCTCCACTGAAGCCATCGGGCATAATGACTTCGTCGCAGGGCGGCTGCGTGACGGTGAGGGGAAAGTAAAGCGTATCGCTGCCCTCCGGCACAGGACGGTAGCCCTCGAGGCCGGGCCGAAGATCATAGGAGCTGTACTGAAGGGTGATGCCCGTGCCGATGAGCACGCCGCGGCTCAAATTCCATTGTACTCCTCCCGAGAGGAACCCTCCGGGCCGGGCGTTGAAACTGAAATTGCTTTCGGAAAGCACGTCATATACCTTGAACTTGGTGTCCAATAATTCTGAAAAAGGAATTTTGACCACTGCATTGGGCGCCTGCAACAAAGAGTAATTGGCCCCTGCCGAAACGGAAAAACCAGCCGATTGAGCGGTCGTGGTCTGCATGGCGGCGAAGATCAGCGCCTGTGCAAGCAGGAAGATGCGTTTTTTTATCATGGCTGGATGATTTCGCGACCAATGCTTTCGTAATAGAAGCCCTGTTCTTTCATGCTGTCCAAGTCGTAGAGGTTGCGCCCGTCAAATATGTTGTGTTGGCGCAACCTCCGTCTGATGTCCTCAAATTCGGGGGTGCGGAATACGCTCCACTCGGTGACGATGGCCAAGGCGTCGGCGCCATCGAGCGCCTCGTACTGGTCATTAACGAGCGCGATGCGATCTCCGTATATGGCCTGCACGTTTTTCATGGCTTCGGGGTCGAAAGCGCGAATGGAAGCGCCGGCGGCCAGTAGTTCGTCGATGATGTACAGGGCCGGGGCCTCGCGTATATCGTCGGTGTTGGGTTTGAATGCCAGCCCCCACACGGCGATGGTCTTGCCGCTGAGGTCTTCGCCGAGGCGGGCCTTGATCTTATGGGCCAGTATGTGTCGCTGCCGGTCGTTGACCGACATGACGGAATTGAGGATTTTGAAATCGTAGGCGAAGTCGCCGGCGGTTTTGGCCAATGCCTGCACGTCTTTGGGGAAGCAGGAGCCGCCGTAGCCCACGCCGGGAAAGAGGAAGCGCTTGCCGATGCGCGAATCGCTGCCCATGCCCATGCGCACCATGTCTACGTTGGCGCCGGCGCGCTCGCACAGGTTGGCTATCTCGTTCATAAAGGTGATGCGCGTGGCTAAATACGAGTTGGCGGCGTATTTGGTCATTTCTGCCGAGCGCTCGTCCATGAACAGGATGGGATTGCCCTGGCGCACGAAGGGTTCGAAAAGCTGCTTCATCACTTTTGCTGCCCGCTCCGAACTCGTGCCCACCACCACGCGGTCGGGCTTCATGAAATCATCTACCGCTACTCCTTCCCGCAGGAATTCCGGGTTGGACACCACGTCGAAGAGGTCGGTGGGGAGCCGTTCGGCCAGAATAGCGTGTACTTTTTCGGCAGTGCCAACCGGGACGGTGCTTTTGTCCACTATGACGGTGTACTCCTTGATCAGCCCGCTGAGTTGCCGGGCTACGCCGAGGATGTAGCTCAGGTCGGCACTGCCGTCCCCGCCGGGCGGGGTAGGCAGTGCGAGGAAAAGAATGTGTGAGCGCTCTACGGCGTATGCCAGATCGGTGGTGAATTCAAGGCGTCCTTGCTGGGTGTTGCGTTCGAAGAGGAGGTCCAGGCCGGGCTCGAAGATGGGTACTTCGCCGTTGCGCATGCGCTCTACTTTGGCGGCGTCAATGTCCACGCAAATGACGTGGTTGCCGGTTTCGGCAAAGCAAGTGCCTGTGACCAAGCCTACATAACCGGTGCCTACTACTGCTATGTTCATGATGATTGGTTTTTTGAAGGCGCAAAGGTAAAAAAAGGCACGCGGTAGAAGCAATCAAAAACGCACCGCCGCCGCCGCAAAAGCCAGTCCGCCTCCGGAGCCGATGAACATGCCCAGTTCTCCGGGTTTTACTTTCCCCTGCTCCACCGCTTGGTTGAACGTCATCGGGATGCAGGCCGAACCGGTGTAGCCGAAGTAGTGCATAGCCGTGTGCGCCTTGGCATGGGGTTGGCCGAGTATATCCATCGTTTCGCGCAAGCTGTTGATATTGATCTGCGTGATGAAAAAGTGATCCACCCCGGCAGGTGCGACCCCGATCCGCTCGCACAGGGTGCGCGTCATTTCCGACCAGATTTCCGGGTTGAGCTCTTTGGGGAATTTCTTCACGAACTGCAACAGGTGCTTCTGCTCCTTTAATACTTCCTCGCTTATCGGATAGCGCGTGCCGCCGCCGTAGATGCCCATCCACTCGCAGTATTGTCCTTGTGAAACGAGTTTGCTCGCCAGCACCCCGCGTTTGGTATCGCTCTCCTCGGCAGCAAGCACCACGGCGCCTGCGCCATCGGCAAAGAGGGTGACGGTTTTTTTGTCGGCCATATTGAGATATTTGCTCATGGCATACGCGCCGATGACAAGCACGAAGCGATACTGCTCGTCGTTGAGAATGTACTTGGAGCCGATGTCAAGGGCAGTGACAAACCCGGCACAGGCTGTATTTACATCGAAAGTGCCTGCGTTCACTGCCCCTATGCGATCTTGCACTACCGATGCAGTGGAAGGAGAAACGTACTCCGGCGTATCGGTGGCGATGATGAGCAGGTCGAGTTGGGCGGCGCGCAGGCCGGCGCGTTCGAGTGCCTGTTGGGCGGCGCGGACGCAAAGGTCGGCTACGCCCTGCTCGGGTGCGCACCACCGGCGCTCGTATATTTCCACGTTTTCTCGGAGCCAGGCGTCCACGTCTTCGCCGAGGAGTTCGTTGAAGTAGCTGTTGGGCAATACGCGCTCAGGAGCATATGCCCCGGAGGAGAGGATGACGGCGTTGCGCATGGGAGAGATTTAAAGTTAAAACCGCAAAATCTTAAATGCAAAACCGCAAAAGGGGTACCGGGTCCTTTTGCGGTTCTACATTTTGCGGTTTTACATTTTACATTTTTACGGTTACTACTTCTGCCCGCCGATAGCCGGCAGGTTCACCTTCAGTTCCAGCGAATACAAGGGTGCAATGGCCGGAGAAGCTACGAACTCGCGTACATTTGCATTGAGCAGGTTGGTAGCCTGGCCGGAAATCGTGAAGATATCGCTGATGCGGTAACCCATCGACAAATCAAGGTTGAAGAAACCGCC
>CAZNYK010000105.1:0-15055 GCA_964577215.1 uncultured Saprospiraceae bacterium | reverse complement strand
ACTGCCGACTGTTCCGGGTTCCGGGTTTCGTCCTGACGGCAAGTTGTAAGTTACAGCTGTATCAAGGAAAAGATATTCTATTGGAAGACAAGCAAGTACTTATCCACAGGCACTTTCCGTTTTTGCCGGACGCGCTGCGCCGGGAAATGGACGCCGAAGGCATGCTGAAAAGCTTTACGGCCGGCGAGGAGTTGCTGCGCGAGGGCCAATACGTCAAAGTCATTCCCATAGTGTTTGAAGGGTTGATCAAAGTAATCGCACACTTTGAAGATAAGGAACTGCTGCTGTATTATATCCAACCCAAGGAAAGTTGCATCATGTCCTTTTCTGCTGTATTGGACAATACACCCAGCAAAATAGCGGCCATAACCGAAGAGCCGACGCTTGCCCTGCTGTTGCCAAACCGCGCTGTGGAAAAGTGGGTGCGGGAATTCCCTGCTTTCAATCGCTTGTTCTACCAGCAATACAATCAGCGCTATGAGGATATGCTACTCACCATCCGCTCTTTGGTGTACGAAAAAATGGATCAGCGCCTTTTGGCCTACCTGCGCCAAAAATCGGAATTGAAGGGCACAAAAAACCTGTCGCTTCGCCATTGGGAGATCGCATCAGACCTGGGCTCGGCCAGGGAGGTAGTCTCCCGGCTGCTCAAAAAACTGGAATCAGAAGGTTTCATCCGCCAGCACCCGCACGGCCGGATAGAAATTGTATAAAAATTATGCACAGGTGGTGACTACAGTCACCGATTTGGCATTCATGTACAGCGTAATTTTGTGATGTCGTTTTAATCAATCATTCAAATTTACCTTGCCATGAAAAAGAATATGGGAAATGCGGATCGACTGATCCGCGTGATCGTAGCCGCCGTGATCGCAGTGTTGTATTTTACCGGCACGCTTACCGGCACTTTGGGTATCGTTCTGCTCGTCCTTGCCGGTATATTCCTGGCTACCAGCTTCATCAGCTTTTGTCCGCTATACGCGCCCTTTGGATTAAGCACATGTAAAACCAAAGGGAAACAGGCCTGACCTTTAATGTGATCCGAACAGGCCGGCAAAGCCCATGAAAGCCAATGAAATAATGCCGGCAATAATGAGATTCAGGGCGGCGCCTTCTACTAATTTCGGAATGTTCAATATCCGGGTTTCTTCCCGGATGGAGGCCAGCAACACGAGCGCCAGGGTCACGCCGCCGCCGGCGCCCAATGCGTAAACCAGGCCTTCCGCCAAACCGTAGCCTTTGTTGGTGCTGAACAGCGCCAACCCCAGAATGGCGCAGTTGGTAGTAATGAGCGGCAGAAAGATACCCAGCGCTTTAAATAGTTCCGGGCTGATCTTTTTGATCGCCATTTCTACGAACTGCACCGTACTGGCAATCACAATGATGAAACTGATGAGGCGCAGGTACGGCGCATATACAAGCACCCATGTATTGAGCACAAAAGCCGCCAGCGCCGTGATGAGCATCACGAAAATATTGGCCAGGCCAAGCCGGAAAGCCGTTTCCAACCTTTGCGTTACGCCGAGAAACGGACACAAGCCCAGAAACATGGACAGGGTGAAGTTATTCACCAGCAAGGCTGAAATGAATATCCATATCAGTTCGTTCATGATGTCTCCTTTTTGCGGTACGCGATCCAGTTGAAAAACAGCAGTAAAAAGCCCAAAACAAAAAATCCCCCGGGAGGCAGTATCATCACGATCCAGGGCTCGAAGCTCTTGCCGAACAGGTCAACGGCGAACAGCGAGCCGTTGCCCAATATTTCCCGGATAGCGCCGATGCACAACAGGGCGAAGGTGAAACCCGCGCTCATGCCGGCCGCATCCGCCACCGCCGCGCCTACCTCATTTTTTCCGGCAAATGCCTCCTGGCGCCCCAGGATCAGGCAGTTGACCACGATCAGCGCGATAAATGCTCCCAGTTCCTTGTGTATGGCCGGAAAAAATGCCTCGAGCAATAGGTCGATGACCGTCACGAATGTGGCGATGATCACAATGTACATGGTAATGCGCACTTGCTTTGGAATGACATTGCGCAGCAAGGACACCAAGGTGCTCGACCCCACGAGTACGAAAGTCGTCGCCAGACCCATAGCCAGGCCGTTGATGGCGCTGTTGGTCACCGCCAATGCCGGGCACATACCGAGAACGGCCACAAAAACCGGATTCTCCTTCCACAAGCCTTTGACAAAGGCCTCCATATTCGGAGTTGTTATTTTAGTTTCGTCGGTCATTGCGTTTGAGCGTTTTCCGAAATGTATCCCTCGATGTACGGGCGCCACTTCGCCACGGATTTGTTCAGCAGGTTGACCACCGCCCTGGAGGAAATGGTGGCGCCGGTGATAGCGTCCACCTCGTTGGCATTTTGCTTTGCGCCCGCTTTCACCAGGACGATTTCCGGCAGTACCGACAAGGCGCGGAAGTTCTCCACGAACGCTTCATCCTTGAAGATTTTATCTCCCAGCCCCGGGGTTTCTTTACACAACAGTACCTCGTAGCCGATGATGGTCTTTTTGCCGGCATCGTACCCGTAAATGACGCCGACGAGGTCCTGGAACCCGGGCTCCTGGTCGCTGACGGCAAATCCGGTCACTTCATCCTTTTCATTCCTGCCAAGGAAAACCGTCTCTCCCCCGGGGATGTCCGCTTCGATCAGTTTGCCCTCCTTCAGCACTAAAGTCTGGAAAGAAGTAGTGCCGGGCAGTACCTTGAAAATGGCCTGCCGCATAGCATCGGCCTTGTTGCCTTCTATGATCGGCTTAGTGTACAAAAAGGCGCTGACTAACACCAATCCCGACAGGAAACCGGCAAAACTAAGGGTGAAAATCAGCCTGAAAGCGCTTGGCTCAGAAGCTTGCCCGGTTGAGATATGTTTTACCTCCTCGCTCATCGGTGTCCGTACGGTTTTATTTTCGTGAAGCGATTGATCAAAGGGGTACAGGCATTCATCAGCAGTATGGCGTACATCACCCCTTCCGGCAGGCCGCCCCAATTGCGGATGAGCACGATGAAAAAACCGATTCCCAGGCCGTATATCCACAGGCCCTTGGGGGTAATAGGCGAGGTGACAAGGTCTGTGGCCATGTACACCGCGCCGAGCAGCAAGCCCCCCGACAAGATCATGAACAGCGGTGTAGGATATCGCCCGGGATCCAGCCACCAGAATATGCCGGAGAATAAGGCCACCATTGCCAAAATAGAAACCGGGATGCGCCAGTTGATGATCTTGCGCCACATTAAGTACAAGCCGGCCAGTAAAAACAGCACTGCGCTGGTTTCCCCCAATGAGCCGCTAATGTTTCCCAGAAGCAGATCGGCATATGGTGTAGAAACTTTCTCAAATTTCATCAATGCCAAAGGGGTGGCCGAGCTGAGTGCATCCATGTTCTCGCCCTGGAAAAAAGGAAGCGCCGCATTAGCTCCCCTGAAAGCCAAATACTTGCCGTCGGGGTCAGACCAGGTAGTGATCGCCGTCGGGAATGCTGCCTGCAAAAATGCGCGGCCCAGCAGGGCGGGGTTGAATATGTTCTGCCCCAATCCGCCCCAGATCACCTTGCCCATGCCGATGGCCACCACTCCGCCGAGGAATGCCATCCACAGCGGGAAGCCGGGCGGCAGGCAAAGCGCCAGCAAGAGGCCGGTGATCACTGCGCTCCCATCCTTCAGGGAGGCGCCTTTTTTAGCGGAGGCGTCAAACGCGAATTCCACCGATACACAGCCGGCGATGGCCGCCAGCATCAGCATCAGCGCACCGAGGCCGAAAAAGTAATACGCCGCCGCCACTACCGGCAACAGCGATAGTGCCACTTCCCACATGATGCGGGGCGTAGTGTCGCTGCCGTGCAGGAACGGCGAGGTGGAGACGGTGATTTTTTTGGCTTCGGTTTTTATCATTACAAAATTCTGAATTATGTCAAACCCTTTTGCGGTTTTTGATTTTAAATTTTGGGTTTTACGGTTTTACATTCCTCCGTGCCTTCCTCTCCCGCAGCAGCCCTTTGGCCACGCGGAAGCTCTGCACCAAAGGAATGCCCGAGGGACAAACGAACGAACAACTGCCGCATTCGAAGCAATCGAGTACGTAGTTGGCCTCCATTTCCTCCCAAAGTCCTTTTTTTGCCATCAAACCCAGCAAGGAAGGATTGAGATGCATGGGACAGGCATCCACGCACTTGCCGCAGCGGATGCAACTGTACTCTTGCAGCGGTTTCACTTCCTTGTCGGTAAGGATCAATATGCCGGAAGTGCCTTTCACTACCGGGGTGTGCAGGCTTTTCTGCACCATTCCCATCATGGGGCCGCCGAGGAGAATGCGGCTTGCCTCATGCGTGATGCCGCCGCAATGCGCCACCACCTCTTGCATAGAGGCGCCGATGGGCACCAGCAGGTTGGCGGGCCTTTTCACCGCCGTGCCCGTGACCGTCACCACCCGCTCGATCAATGGAATGCCCCGGCGAAACCAATGGCTGATCGCCGCTATGGTGCTGATATTCGACACCAGCGTTTCCACATCCAAGGGCAACTTGCCTGAGGGCACTTCCCGGTCCAGGATGGCCGTAACGAGCATTTTTTCAGCGCCCTGGGGATATTTGACCTGCAGGGGCACCACCTCCGCCGGCAAGCGGGTTTCTTTCAGCTTTCTGCTCAGTATCTCAATAGCGTCGGGCTTGTTGGCTTCGATGCCGATGAAAATTTTTTCCGCACGGATGAAATGCTGGAGTATGGCCGTACCGTCCAAGATAGCGTCGGGTTGCTCCACCATGGTGCGATGGTCTGATGTGAGGAAGGGTTCGCATTCGCAACCATTGAGCATGAGGTAGCGACAGGTTTTGCCTTCGGGAATGGCAAATTTGACATGAGCGGGAAATGCCGCCCCGCCCAAACCCACGATGCCGGCCTGCTGCACGGAGTCGAGGAATTCCTTTAGGGTCATCTCCTCAGGCGCCTTGGGCGGCGATAAGCGAAATTGCTGTGTGGAAAACGGATCAGTTTGGATGCGTATGGCCGGCGCCATTTGCCCGGCCGGCGTCTCCACCAGTTCGATACCTGTAACGGTGCCGTCAACGGGAGCGTGCAAGGCCACGGAAACAAACCCGGAAGGCTCGGCGATCATTTGGCCGCGTTGCACGGCATCGCCTTTTTTCACTATGGCACGGGAAGGAGCGCCGATATGCTGGCCGAGGGGCAGCACGTATTCCTCCGAAAAAGGCATGCGTTCGATAGGGCTGGAAGCCGTGAATTCCTTGTACTCCTCTGGGTGAATCCCATGGTCAAAGGTCAGCGTATGGCCGGTATCAAACATAGTCGTATTGTTGTGAAGGCATCTAAAAAGTTCACTTTACGCCTGCCATGCGCAGCAGTTTTTCGCGCATTTGAAGGCGTATTTTATCTAAATGCTCTTGTTCGGTTTTTTTGAGCCTGGCTTCGTAATCGTCTGCGAGTCGCTGCTTGTCGGCTTCGAATTGAGCGCGAAGTTCCTTTTCGGCTTTGGCATATACCTTTTCAGGGAATTCGGCCAAGGTGCCGGCTATTTCGCGCAATAGCGCCCAGGCTTGCATCGCGGCCTCCGTCTCGCGTATGATGGCCTCTCCCACAGTGTAGTACACTAATTCTCCTGCGGCGCCGATCCGGAAAATGACCGGTATTTTGCCTTTGCGCTGTTGAATGTGCAGGCGCAGGTAAGCAGCCGCCGGCACAGCTTCGCCCATGCGTTCCTGCCAGGGCTCGAAAAAGCGCTGCCGGTCCGGCTGTGCCCAGGCCCAATCGGCGCGGGTGAGTTCGTAGGATACCTGTTTTTCCTCCCCGCCTTCGGAATAATGCAACACATCGGACAGCCACTCCGCATCGGGCGCAGGATTGCGGTCGATGTGCAGTTTGGAAAAAAGCAAGCTGCCCTGCCGTTCAGGGCGGTAATCCAGATGTGGAAAGGCGCGGCTGTTATGCGCCAGTTCATGCAGCCGTTGCATATGGCCCCGCGGGCCGGCAGGAGCGAGCAAACGTATGAACGCGCTGCCGGGTTTCCCGAAAGCGCTGATCAATCCTTCAAATAAGTGCCCGGGTTGAGCCAAGGAGCTTTGCAATACCTGCACATGACGAAGGCCGATAAAACTCAATATGGAAGCGGTGCTGTAAAGAATATCCGAAGCGGCCTTGGATGCGGGCGGATTGGCATCATCAAGGATAATGAACTTAAGGGGCAGGTCCTCCTCGAGGAGTTGGGCGAGCGCTGAGGAGCCCTGTTGGTAGAGCAGTTGAGGGCGCGCGATCAGGAGCAGGGGCGAAGCAAAGGCCTTCTCTGCTTCGCTGAGGTCTTCCCAGCGCAGGGCTGCGATTTCCGCATCGTGGATAGCCGGGTTGTATTTGTTATCGGCTTCAATGGTCGCTCTGCGCAGCACTTTGACGTTGTCTAACACGTGGCGCAGATGGGCGTGAATAAGCCCTTGGGCCATCTCAACGGAAGCGCCGTCGAAACAGATGACCGGTACGGTAAAGCTATTGAGGGGAAAGCCGGCCATTTCCGCCAGCGAAGCGTCGAGCACAATGCCGTAACGGGCGCGCCCCATACCGCCGGCGCCGGATTCGATGAGGCTTTTCAGATTGCCCAATTCTTTGAGGAGTTCCGTTTTCCTGAGCATGGCCGCCTTGTCCAACATTTTTTGAGGAGCGTGGCCCTCGTCCAGGTTCAGTAATTCCTCAATAGACACCCGCTCGGAAGTGATTTGCTGCAGCCGTTCTGCCAGCCCGTCAGACGAGGTGTCCGGCAATGCTTCGCTAAGGTCTGTTTTCAGCCGGGTGGAAATAAGTCCGCTTTTATCTTCAATTTCTTTGAGCAAAGCCCGGAACCCGGGTTGCACGGCTGCTTCGGCGATGGCCGTGGCGATATGTATCATGGTTTTTGCCGGATCGCTATCCTGTTGAGTAGCGCCGGTTATGCTCATGTAGAAATTGCGGCTCAGCATAAGGGCGGCGATGGAAGGATATCCGGGGTCGTCCAGCAATCGCTGCATGGTATCTGCCTGCGTGTCGGGCAATTGCTCCCACAGTGCGAACTGCCGGTGCAATGCCTCCTTTTGCGCCCCGTTATCGGGAGACAGATGCAAGGCGTGCTCGGGACACACTTCCACGCAAATGCCACAGCCGGTGCAGGCGTTGGGGTCAATGGCCAAGCTGAAAAGCGATTTGGCGGCATCGTTAAAGAAGGCACCGGCCATTACCACCCGAAACGTGCCGATACATTCCGCGACGGCATTAAATTCACGGCTGATGTTATCCAATTTGTCGCCTTCGAGTTTGGCTTGTTTAACAAACTCCTCGAAGGCAGGAGCAAGGATGTCGCCGAGCGACAAATCTGCGTTTCCACTTTGACCGTTTTCCCGCGCTTGAGTTTGATAGGAAGTTACAACCCTGTTGGCCGCTTTGGCCAGGTTTTTTACATGAGGAACGATTTGCGCTATGACCTGGCCTTTGGCCCGGGCCTGCAGAATGCCCGAATGGAGAAATGCCTCTACATCGAGCGCAATGGGAGGGATGGCCGCATGTGGACAATGCACAAAACAGTCTCCGCAGCCGGTGCAGGCGGCCGTATCCAATACAGGTATGTGGGTGCGCGCTGCGGCTGCCCGGCCAAAACCTGCCGAGGCCGGAGGCATTACCGGAAAGGCCTGGAATGGATCAGCCACCCAATCGGGGTTGGGCGTATCGTAAAAGAAGGCCGTTTGATCGAAGAAGTTGGACAAACGCGCATATACAGGACCATGGTCTTTGTACCGGCGCAAGGCCAAAGGCACGCGCTCCGGCATCCGAACGGGCTGCGCTGCCGGGCTTTTCCCGGCTTGTGCGCTCTGTCGATCCAGGTGGGGGTACTCCCGGCGTATGTGTTCCATCAGCACCTGCCTTTTGGGGAAGGCGGAATGTTCGCGGCTGAAGGCAATATCCAACCAAAAGGGGGATGCGCCAAGCGTTCCGTTCTCGAGGCGGTCGAGGAAAGCCTGGACGCTCTCCGGCGCAGGCGCTTTGGCGTACAGTGCGGAATGGAGCGCTATGGGTTTGCCGGCGAAAGCTTCGCATAAGGAAGGAAAAAGGGCGCCGCCGTTCTCCGTTGCACGCTCCACGACTGCCACCGCACGGGCTTTTTCGGCCAACCCGGCGAGCGCCGAGGGCAGGGGCGACCATTGCTTGAGGATCACCGTGCCAAGGCGGTATTTGCTATGAAGGGATGAAGCTAAGTCCGTTGCCCGGGCATTGTCGCTGAAAAGCAGCAATTCTGCGCGCGCGGCGTTTTCGGCATGGTAGCCTTGGTATTTCCTGCCGAAGTGTTTTTCAAATTCCTCAAAAGCCTGAAAAAAGAAAGCGTCCAAGTGCGTTTTGAAATAGGCAGCATGCGCGGCCCCCTCGTAGGCCATGGCCCCGGTGGATTTTTTTGCGCCGGCCAGCACGGCAACATCGGGATTGAACATCCGGGGTATCCTCCTTCTCGTTTTGCCGAACAACATCTGCTGGGCCGGCGAAGGCGAGGGGATGCGGTCGTCGGGATCGCCTAAAAATGCCCACATGTCTCTGCCTGCAGGGATTACCGCCTGTTCTTCTTCATCTTCGATTTGGTATAAGACAATACCCGGAACCAGGGCCAGTTCGGAAATCCGGTGAGCGATAAGGGTAAAATCCAGGAGTTCTTGTACAGTGCTTGCATAAAGTGCGAATGCGCCCGTTGCGGCAAGCGCTTTGAATTGCCCGGCGCCGGCTACCACAACAAGGGGCTGAAGGTTTCGCAGCGCCTGGGCGAGGGTTTGGGTATCTGCCGTGGTTCGCTCCTGTCCTGTCCACGCAGCAGCGCGCAAACCGCCGGCGCTGATGCCTGCAATAAAGGCAAGTTCCCCTGACGGAGCAAAGTGCACCGGGCGACCCGCCGCGTTCTTTTGCTCCCGGTCATGATATCCGGGTACAGCCAGTGCTTCAGCGGCCTGGGTTTCCAGGCGGATCCAAAGGTTCTGATATGTTGTTAATTCCTTCATTCTCACTGATAATAGGTCTCCTCGTCGTATTCCTGTATATCCACTTTTCCCAGCGGCAGGGGAGATTTGCCTTTAGGCGTAAACTGCCTGTCATCGTCCAGCCATGCGATAGCGCCCGTCGGACAACGCGCCGTTGCTAAAGCCGAAGTGAATTCGTTGAGTCCGTAGTTGATCACCGGCAAGTTGTTTTTCATTTCGATTACGCCGGGCATGGCATCGAGCGCACAGCGCCCGCAGGCGGTACAGGCCACGCTGCAACGTTCAAGAGCGTCGTCGCCCTCGAGCAGGGATTTGCATTGTACGATCAATTTTTGACTGACCGGCATGAGAACAAATAATTCCTTAGGACATACTTCGACGCAGTCGTTGCAGGCTACGCACTTGTCAACATCCACTACCGGGATGCCGTTTTCATTCATGTGAATGGCATCGAAATCACAGGCCTTTTCGCAGTCTCCAAGGCCTAAACAGCCCCAGTTGCAGTCTTTGGCGCCACCGGATACCAAGGCCGCGCCCCGGCAGGTGTGGAGGTTGCCGGCGTACAGGGCATTATTGGGGGATTCTTTGGCGCCGCCGGCGCACAGCAAACGCGCCACCGTTTTTTCGCCGCTGCCGGCATCCACACCGAGATAGGCGGCGATTCGGGCAATGCCCTCGGGCGAACTCACGGTACACTTGCCGGGGCCGGCCTCCATGTGAACGATCTTTTCCGCAAAAGCCCGGCAACCCGGGGACCCGCAAGCCCCGCAATTCGCTCCCGGCAGCATGGCCTCTACTTCGTCGATGCGGGGGTCTTCCTCCACTTTCAGCTTTTTGTAAGCAAAAGCGAGAATAGAGGAGAAGAGGAGGCCCAAGCCCGTCAAAATGATCAATGATATCGTCGCTTCACCCAGCATCAGTTCAGTGCTTCTGCACGTTTGATAAGTTCTTCCACGCCTGGTTCACCGGGGTTTTGCGGCAAGCCGGGATGAATGCATTTGGCGGGGCATTTTTCGGCAACGGTAACGATCTTGGCATAGGTGCCTCCCTTGGGATTATGCACGTAAGCCTGCTTGTCGCTATTGTATTTGAAAACCCCGGGCAATTGTGAAATGCAATCGTTGCAGGAAGTGCACCGGAAAGACTCCACCCATACTTCGCTGCTGATTGCCGGCTCCTCTTCCGTTGCAGGTTCCGGCGTCGTCTTTTCAGCCGGTTTTTCGCCTCCGGCAATGGATGCAGGCGCCGGGTTAACGGCAGGCTGGGCTGAAGGAGCGTACACCGGATTGTCTAAATCCAGCAATACATTGACCAAGCGCTCCATAGCCTGCCCGGCCTCCTCTCTTCTGACGCGCTCTATTTCGGCAGCCGTTTCCGCTCTCAACGCGGCGATCTCCTCCGCTTTTTGGGCCTCCCATTCCGCCTTCGCTTTCTCAATGGCTTTTTTGACGTGGTAGCTGTTCACGCCGCCCAGTTCCTGGATGAACTGCCAGTAGTCCAAGCGCTCCTCGCAGCGGGCCAGCCATGAATAGGGTAGGGCGGCCTGGTGCAGATGATTTTGCTCGTCGACCACCCAGATAAATGGAATTTTCCCTGCCAGCTTGTCGGGGCTTTGGTACAGGTATGCCGCCAGGCTGATGAGGTCTTCGTTGCGGAAGGTAACCGGCACGATCTCGAGCCGGGCAGCCCTCCGGCTGTCCAGGGCAAAAAAGTCGGCTACGGTAAGCTCGTATTTGGCGGTTTCTATCCCGGAATGCGTTTCGATATCCAGGGCATAGGAAGGAAAATGCAATTCAGGCTGCGGATTTGCGCTGATGTCAAAACGGCTGCCGAAGGCGGCGCCTGCCCGGATGTTGTATGACAATCGCGGAAAATGGCGGCTTTCCGCGGCGATATTGATACGTACAAAATCCCCTGTGGTATCTGCGCTGCCGGGTTCGGAAAGAAGTACGTTCCACAAAGCCGGCGAAGGAGCGAGCAGGCCTTCCCTGAGGGCGTTGTTCAGCCATACAGGCGTATCTGCAGCGCCCTGGAAAATGAAGGCGTTCCGGTGTGAAATAGCCAGTGCGGCCGGTTCCTGGTGCAGGGCCGGGGCCGCGTCGTCCGGGTAATCGAGACTTGAAAGCCGGTTGACGGCCAGCACTTTGACCGGCACGTTGCCGCTGAGCAAAACGAGCAAATCTTCCGGCTCGTGCATCAATTGACGGCTATCCTCCACTACCAGCAGCCCGGGAAACCGCTGAAGGTCCTCTTCTCCGAGATACCCCATCCCGAAGGAGTTGAAATAAGGTGTGTGCAGATCCTCGTCGTATTGGTTGCGGATTTCGAGTTCGGCCATCCGGGAGGCAGCTGTGACCTGCACCAAAAAGGATATTTCGTTGTCGTACACTTCCTTTGCCGCTGCGCTGGGTCTTTGTTCGCACAAAACGAGGGATGCCTCGCTGAGCGTTTCCTCCAGGCTATAGCGGGAAGCAATTTCCTGGTTGACGAATGCCCTGGCAGGAGTTCCGGCGAAATAATTCAGCGCTTCATCGAGGGTTTGAATGCCGGCGCGCACCCGCTGCAAGCGGGCTTCGGGCAAACCCGAACTGGCGCCCGGCGGCATAATATCTTCTATCTTGTCGAATGAGATCATCGAGCCGGCAAAGTCGAAACTGCTTTGCAGAGAGGCGCCCTTCCCTTCGTCGTGTTCATTTCCCTTTTGCAGAAGCAACAATTCTTCCAAACCGGCCTTTTGTTTTTTCAGGGTCTCTAAAAAGGCCTGGTTCCGGACCCGCCGCGCCCTGATCTGCAGGTTCAGGAGTTGAAATGCCGTATAAGCGGAAAATGCCAGAAGGGCGCCGTCTTTCCGCAATAGTTCGGTTTGAAACTTTGCGCACTGCTCGCGGAATACCTTGCCCTCATCCCCATGTACATCCAATTGCGTCAATGCGGAGATTGCGCCCCTGAGGAGAGAGCTGTAATCCTGTGCCGGATCCGGAGTTTCCATGGCGCTGCGCACATGAAGTTCTACGCGCGGCAGATTTTGCGCCAGTATTTTCGCTTCCCCCGGCGGGAATGTATTTTCGAGAACCCCTTTCAACAGATCGCGCAAGGGTGTGACGCTTTGGTCTTCATAACTAAAAAACACGGGGAAGCCGGTATCCGGTATTTCGCCTCTCAGGTAAGACGCCGCCAGAACGGGGGCGGTCTTCACATGCAGGCAGCGGGCCGTTTGTTCTCCGGTGATAAAGAAATGGCGCAGCGCTTTCCGGTATTCGCGCATCTCGGCATCGTCGGCGGAGGCCTTCAGTTCCAGTATGGGGAAGTTATCTTCCTTCGGCGGGGTAAGGAGCGCTTCCTCCCCGTAGGAAGCATCTTTACTCTGGGTGAAGATCCCTTCCTGGAAAAAATCGCTGAATGATAATTCTTTATCCCGTTTCATTGCCAGGCGTTTCAGTTCGTGTATTTCTCCAGCAAAGCATTGATGGCCTGCACTTTATCAGCGGCGGTCATACCGAGGTTGTGTGCCCCGTACTCGTCGTATCGTGGGTTTTCGGTATTTTGGTAGAACAGGCCGACGGGAATTCCATCTTGGATTTCGGCGTATTCCCGCGCCTTGTGGATATCAGCCGGATTGTGGTCGATGCTGCGCCTGAAAGTTTTTGCAATATTGGGGTCGAGATTGATCCCGTTTTCGTGCGACAACATGATGAGCGCCCCCGGGTCGGAAGCGATATTGGAATAAAGATCTTTCATGAAGATGGGGCAACGCTGTACAATGCGCACGAAAGCCAGCCCCGGGTGATCGGCCGCCTTTCTTATGGTGGCATAGAGGTGTGCCGGATGCCAGTCGGTGGTTTGGGCCACGAAAGATACGTTGGCAAATCCGAGGGTGGTTTGGATGGGATTGATGGGCGGCAAGACAGACCCTTTTGGGTGGGTGTTGGACGTCGTGCCGACAGCGCTGGTAGGAGAGGTTTGCTTTTTGGTGAGGCCGTAAATGGCATTGTCAAAAAGGAGCACCACCATTTTCATGTTGTAGCGAATGGCGTGGACCCAATGCCCCGCGCCGATGGAGCAGCAGTCGCCGTCGCCGGTAACCACAAACACGTTGAGATCGGGTCGCCGGAACTTCACGCCGCATGCCACGGTGAAGGCCCTGCCGTGCAATCCGTGGAAGCCGTAAGTGCCCATGTAGTGCGGAAAGCGGCTGCTGCACCCGATACCGGATACGAACACCGTTTTTTCCGGCGGATACTGCTTGTCTTTGCACACTTTCTGAACGGAGGAAAGAATGGAGTGTCCTCCGCAACCCGGGCACCACCGGGCGGTACTTTTGGCATAATCGTCCAGGCCGAAATACGTTTCCGGCATCGGGATGGAGCAGAGATCAGGCTTTAATCCAAACATGATTTTTGCGGTTTTACGGTTTTACGGTTTTACCCCGACACGCGTGTCGGGGCGGTTTTACATTCCCAACTGCCTTTTGATCATGGCCAGCACTTTGCCCGGACTGACCGGTTGCCCAAATACATTGCTGAAGCATTCTATGTCCATGAGCGTTTGGGCGCGCAGGTACCAAGCCAATTGAGAGTAGCGCCTGTTCTCGGGCGTGATCATAGGGTCGCCGGGCGTGTCGCTGTAATTGATCTCCACGGTGATCACCTTTTTGAAGCGGCTGAAGATATCCTTGAGGCCGGGTTCGAGCGGGAACAGGAAACGCAGGTGCAGCGAACTCACCCTGGCGCCGAGCGCCCGCGCATTTTCAACGGCTTCTTCGATGGCGCCGAGCGTGGAGCCCCAGCCGACGATCAGCAGGTCGCCTTCTTCGTCGCCATTGATGACAGGTCTTTTGAGCGTTTGCTGAAAAGCGGCCATTTTCCGGCTCCGGTTTTCCGAGCTGCGTTGGTTGATCTCCGGTTCATAGGCCACTTTGCTGTTTTCGTCGTGGGCTAAGCCTGTGAGCGTGTACATGCCGCCTTTTTGCCCAGGGATGGGGCGTTTGCTCAGGCCGGTTTCCTTATTCCAGTCAAACGGCTTGACACCCTCCTTCCAGGGGCTTTGATCAATGGGAGGTGCAAACCAGTCGGGATTGATCTTCGGTTTGGGAAAAGGTTGGACCCCTGTGGCTAAGTTGGCGTCCGTGAGTAAAATGACCGGTGTACGGAAAGCCTCGGCCAACTTGCGGGCCAGGATCACGAAGTGAAAACACTCCTCGATGGTGGAAGCGGCCAGCACGATCTTGGGCACATCGCCGGTTTGGCCGTAGATGGCCGCCAGCAGGTCGCTCTGTTCCACTTTGGTGGGCAGGCCGGTGGAAGGGCCGCCCCGTTGCACATCTACGATCACCAAAGGCACTTCGGCCATGACGGCAAGTCCGATAAATTCAGTTTTCAGCGCCATGCCGGGGCCGGAAGTGATGGTGATGGAGGTTTTGCCGGCATAGGAGGCGCCGATGGCGAAGCCGATGGCCGCTATCTCGTCTTCCGCCTGGTGGACGATCCCGCCCACTTTCTCAAAATGTTCCGCCAGGTGATGCGAAGCCGAAGTGGCCGGCGTAATGGGATACATGGAGCACAATTCGATACCGGCGGCCATGGCGCCGAGGCTGAGGGCTTCGTTGCCGTTCATTACCACCTGTTCGGTATCCACCGGCATGACGGGGATCTCGTAGCAAAAATCGAGGTTGGCCTCGGCCCAATCGTAGCCTGCGCGAAAAAGGGCCACGTTGCTGTCAATGACTTCCTGGGCTTTCTTTTTGAAAATCTGGTGTATTTGCTCCTTCGCCCGCTCTGGGTCGCGGCTGTAAATGCGGCACAGCAGGCCCAGTACCCACATGTTTTTGCCCTTTTGCGCATCGCGCACGATCTTGAGACATTCCTTTTCCATGGGAATTTCGAGCACCCTGAAACCGCGTTGCCGGAAAGTCTCTATGGCTTCCGCATATTGGCTGCGAATGGGGTCGATCTCATGCGTGGCCCACTTGTTTTCGATCAGCAAAATAGTGCCTTCCCGGTAGGCGTCCTGCGCCAGGCGACCGAACAGGACCTGTTCGTTCAGCGCCACGACAAGGTCGGCCTGGTC
>CAZNYK010000104.1:3189-15105 GCA_964577215.1 uncultured Saprospiraceae bacterium | reverse complement strand
TTTCTATAAATATTCTCTCACAATTCCAAAATTTTGTCTTTGTTGTATGAGAAAAATCATAAGATGTTTGTATTGTCAAACGAGATGCAGCACAGGTAAAAGTACCGGCAAGCAAGTTTGGACAAAAAAACATGGGAATTTTCGTTTGTAAATAGTAAGTCGGTTTTCAACCAAGCCGACTTACTATTCTCAAACTTATCACACTTGAAATTTCAGCCGCTTCGGCACACGATATACCTCCTCCGGGAGTGTAAGTTTGTTTTAATTGTTCATGGGATTATGATTTTCGAAGTAAGTCGTACCGCGTTTCGTGGTGCGACTTACTCTTTTTAGGCCTACCCGGTAAAGGCGCAGCAAGTCATACGAGGAGTATCTTGTCCGCGGCGGCTACTCCAGGATTTCAAAAAGCGTACCCGGCCGTCCCGGGGGAACCACGCCCAAGTGGCGGTAAGCCTTTTCCGTAGCCTCGCGGCCGCGGGGCGTTCGTTGTATATAGCCTTCCATGATGAGAAAAGGCTCGTGCACCTCTTCTATCGTACCAGGTTCTTCACCTACTGCTGTGGCGATGGTAGTGAGGCCTACCGGGCCTCCTTTGAATTTGTGGATGATGGTGTTGAGGATGCGGTTGTCCATTTCGTCCAAGCCTCCTTCGTCCACATTGAGCGCCGCGAGACCGAACTGTGCGATCCCTTCATCGATAGCGCCGTTGCCTTTGATCTGGGCAAAGTCGCGGATGCGGCGAAGCAATGCATTGGCGATACGCGGCGTACCCCTGCTGCGGCGCGCAATTTCTACAGCACCTTCTTCGGTAACCTCCACGCCGAGGATACCCGCCGATCTTTTGATGATGCGAAGCAGGGTGGCGGCGTCGTAATAGTCTAAGTGGCAGGTGATGCCGAAGCGGGCGCGCATGGGGGCGGTGAGCAGTCCCATACGGGTGGTAGCGCCTACGAGTGTGAAGGGATTGAGCGATATTTGGATGCTGCGGGCATTGGGGCCGCTGTCTATCATGATATCGATGCGGTAGTCTTCCATTGCCGAGTAGAGATATTCTTCCACGACTGTATTCAGGCGGTGGATCTCGTCTATGAAGAGCACGTCGCCTTCGTCTAAGTTGGTGAGCAATCCTGCCAGGTCGCCGGGTTTTTCGATGACCGGCCCGGATGACATTTTCAGTCCTGCGCCCAACTCGTTGGCAATGATATGGGACAGGGTGGTTTTTCCCAAGCCCGGCGGGCCGTTGAGCAGGACATGGTCGAGGGCTTCTCCCCGTTGCCGGGCTGCGGCAATAAATATGCGGAGGTTCTCCACGATGCGCGGCTGGCCGGAAAAGTCATCTAATGCTTTTGGCCGCAGGGATTTCTCGATCTGGCTGTCCTCTGCCTGTAAACGCTCGCCTTTGGGATCAAAATTTGGATTTGGCATTATCAATTCCTACATTTGCGCCGCCGCGAAGCGGCCTTGAATCCTTGTTAAACAAGACTTACCTGTTGTAAAAAAAAAACTTCACAATAATGAGTGGAACAAAAGTAAGCATTGCCAATGGAAAATTGATCGTTCCGCACGATCCCATTCTTCCCTATATTGAAGGAGACGGTACGGGCCCGGATATTTGGGCGGCCTCGGTGCGCGTGTTCGATGCAGCTGTGGAAAAGGCCTACGGGGGCGCCCGTAAAATTCACTGGAAGGAAGTGCTGGCCGGCGAAAAGGCTTTCAATCAAACCGGTAGCTGGCTTCCCGACGAAACCTTAGCCGCTTTTAATGAATATCTGGTGGGAATAAAAGGCCCGCTTACCACGCCTGTGGGGGGCGGCATCAGGAGCCTCAACGTGGCCCTCCGGCAGTTGCTCGATCTGTATGTGTGCCTGCGCCCCGTTCGCTATTTTAAGGGCGTGCCCTCACCGGTCAAGCGTCCGGAGGATGTGGATATGGTCATTTTTCGCGAAAATACGGAAGATATTTATGCCGGTATTGAGTATGCAGGGGGCAGTCCCGAAGCCCAGAAAGTACTGGACTTCCTCGCCGCTGAGTTTCCAAAGGAATTCAATAAAATCCGCTTCGGCACGGCAAAAAGATCACAGGAATGGCAAAACCTGCTTGAAGGGATCGGCATGTCCAAGCGCGAAGTTGGCGTCAATGTAGGCATTGGATTTAAGCCGGTTTCCTGGTTGGGCACAGAGCGTTTGGTTCATTCCGCCATTTCTTATGCCTTGGAGAACAATCGTCGCAGCGTGACTTTGGTGCATAAAGGCAATATCATGAAATTCACGGAAGGCGCATTCCGTGAATGGGGTTACAGCATCGGCACGCAGTTCTTCCGCGACCGCGTGGTCACCGAGCGCGAATCGTGGATACTGGGTAATGTGGACGCTCACCCGGGCATCAGCGTGGAAGACAACGCCCGCATGGTAGAACCCGGATATGATATGATGACGCCCGAACAGAAGCAAAAAGTGCTGGCGGAGGTGGGAACGGCCCTGCAATTAACGCCTACCCACGGCAAGGGCCAATGGAAAAAAATGCTGATGATAAAAGACGCCATTGCAGATATCACGCTGCAACAAGTGCTCACCAGGGCCAAAGACTTCGATGTGATCGCAACGATGAACCTCAACGGAGACTACCTCTCTGATGCCCTGGCAGCGCAAGTTGGCGGCATTGGAATCGCTCCGGGCGCCAATATCAACTACATCACCGGCCATGCCATTTTCGAGGCTACGCACGGTACTGCTCCCAAATATGCCGGCCAGGATAAGGTGAACCCCGGGTCGGTCATCCTCTCAGGGGAAATGATGCTCCGGTACATGGGCTGGACGGAAGCTGCCGATCTCATTATCAAAGGGATGGATGGCGCCATCGGCAAAAAGCGCGTGACTTACGATTTCCACCGGTTGATGGAGGGCGCTACGCTGCTCAAGTGCTCGGAATTCGGCACGGAGATTATTAGCAACATGTAGCAAAACAAAGCGAGGCGGTGACCAATTGGTTATCGCCTCGCTTAACTAAAGGAAAAAATATGTTCACAGAACCACAAAATTCGATGGGAATGTTTACAATTTGTTAATAGCAAGTCTTAAAAGGAACTAAGTACAGGCAAAGGACGTTCTTTTTTTGGAAACGACATAATATTCGAACGCGAAAATTTGTTTCTAATACCAACAAGAGCTTATGAGAAGTCAATAGTTTGTACATATTCATGGGATTATAATTTGTTAGTAGTAGGTCGTATCATCGAATTGGTGATGCGACTTTTTTTTATCTCGCTTTTTTACGGCACGAAACTTGTATTCGCATGACGAAGGTTTCATTAAATTCAATCTCATGCGTACCAGTTTTCCAACCGGCCTCCCATTTGCGGCGGGCCCCAGAGTGCTCCTTGCCTTTATTTTTTTGTTGTCGGCCCGGAGTATGGCCTCTGCCCAGTTCTTGCTTTCCTTTTCCGTAACGGAGCCCACTTGCTTCGGCCTGTCCACTGGTTCGGTGACCGTTACGCCTATCGGCGGGCTCGGGCCTTACACGTACATCTGGAATACCGGGGATACCGCTCCCACTATTGATTCCATTCCTGCCGGCGTGTATTCGGTGACTGTGACCGGAGGCAATGGGGTGGTGTCTCAAAGCGTTACGGTGAATCAACCCACCGAAGTGGTTGCCAATGTATCGGGCGATACCTGCCATTTTCCGGCGGTTATCACCGCGGTTGGCTCCGGGGGAACCGGGCCATATACGTACGCATGGGATACCGGAGAGTTGGGCACTACCATTGCCATTAATTCCCCTGGAATATATTGCGTCACCGTGGTGGATGCGACCTTATGCGGAGTGGTGGAATGCCTGAAAGTTTCTGCCCCCCCGGTCAATGTCTCATTGTCGGCTTCAAATCTCACCTGCCCCGGGGTAAATACAGGTCAGGTGCAGGCGTTTGCCACGGGGGGGCTTCCTCCTTATATTTACCAATGGAGCAACAACCTCTTCGGCCAGACGATCAGCAACCTGCCTGCGGGTACCTATAGCGTTACTGTGACCGATGTGCGGGGCTGCACGGCTACAGCGACAGCGGTGGTGAATTCGCCGCCTCCGTTCACGGCGACACTTAATTCAACCAATCCAACCTGCCCCGGCTTCAACAATGGCAGCACCTTTGTTTCGGCCGCAGGGGGTACGCCTCCCTACACTTATGCATGGAGCAACGGCGCCACTGGTACATTTATAAACAACCTTGGCCCCGGGACGTATTCCGTCACTGTGCTGGATGCGAACAATTGCACCGTCACGCAGGCGGTCACCCTTTCATCGCAATCGAATCTCATGCTCGGGGCAGTGGGATCGCCGCCTTCCTGCCCCGGGCAGAATAATGGAACAGCTACTGCCAATCCCAACAACGGCATTCCTCCCTACACCTATGCCTGGAATACGGGCGGCACAGCCCAAACGATCAATAACCTGGCCCCGGGCACTTATACGGTTACTGTGACGGATGCGCTGGGATGCTTTGCCACGGCTACTGCCATCGTACCGGTTGCGCCGTTATTCACCATCAGCCTGAGTTCAACCAATGTGACTACCTGCGGCGCCAACAATGGTACAGCTTCTGTGTCGGCAACCCAGGGCGTACCGCCGTTCACCTATCAGTGGAGCAACGGAGTATCGGGAACTTCCACGCTTGTCAATCTCGGGCCGGGAACTTACTCCGTAACCGTGACCAGCGGAAATAACTGCCAGGCCTCGGGTTCTGTAACCATCACGGCTCCTCCTCCGCTGTTTGCCAATATAACCGCCACCCCTTTGGTGTGCGCCGGCCAGTCCAATGGCGTCGCAACGTGTAATATAGCGGGGGGCACTCCGCCTTTCACATATACATGGAGCAACAACGCTGTGACCGCTTCTATTTCAGGATTGCCGGCCGGAACTTATTCCGTTACGGTAACGGATTCCGCCGGTTGCCAGGCTTCAGCTTCGTCCGTTATCCAGCAGGTGCCTTCGCCGGTAGTTGATATCGACGCCTTGACCGTGATCTGCGGGGCCGGCAACCTCGGGTCGGCCACCGCTTCCGCTACCGGCGGCGCGGGACCCTATTCTTTTATATGGAGCACAGGCGCCACCGGACCGGTAGCAGGCGGCTTGGCCAGCGGTACCTATACGGTGACAGTTACGGACCAAAATCAGTGCATTGGAGTGGACAGCGTAAGCATCCTGATCGTGGATAATTTGATCGTTACCGCGACCACCCAGGGAGTTCTCTGTTTCGGCGGTAGTACCGGTAGGGTGACTGCTTCTGCTATGGGAGGAGTGGGACCTTATACCTACAGTTGGAGCAACGGCGCACAAGGGCCGGTAAACCAAAATATTCCCGTGGGTATATACTCTGTTACGGTTACGGACAGCAACGGCTGCACGGGTACCCAAACTGCTATTGTGGGGCAACCACCCTTATTGACAGTGACCATCAATGCATCCGAGCTCCAGGTTTGTCCTGATGCGAGCAGCGCTACGCTAACTGCCTTGCCGGCGGGAGGAACGCCTGCATATTCCTTCCTTTGGAGTACCGGCGCTACCACCCCGATCATTTCCAACATTCCTGCGGGCACCTACAGTGTAACAGTCACAGACATGAACGGCTGCACTGCTGCGGCGTCTGTTACGGTTACTGAGTTTCAGGCATTCCAGGTGGCGGTCACCGGAGCGGAGGTGGTGTGCGGCGAATCGGATGCCGGCGCTGCTTCGGTAGTTGTCACCGGCGGCACTGCGCCATTTTCATACCTGTGGAATACGGGGGCGAATTCTGAATCTGTGGCCGGGCTGGGTTCCGGCGCCTATGCCGTCACCGTTACAGACGCCAATGGCTGTAGTGCAAGCGCCGAGATCAGCATCCTTGTCATTTCCGATTTCGAGGTGTCGATCACTTCGCGCGATGTGCTGTGTTTTGGCGACAACAGCGGCAGCGCCTTAGTGTCGGTTTCAGGAGGTACCATGCCTTATGCGATCAACTGGAGTACAGGGGATACCGGCCCCGAGGTTTTAAACCTCATTGCGGGCGAATATTTCGTGACGGTAACGGAAGCCTCCGGATGCGTGATCATATCATCAGTAGTTATCAGCGAACCTCCGTTGCTGCAAATTTCAGCTTCAGGAACGGACGTGAGTTGTTTCGGAAGTTCCACCGGTTCTGCAACAGCTTCGGCTGCCGGGGGGATGCCGCCCTACCAGTTTTTCTGGAGCAATAACCAGTCAGGGGGGGCCATCGGCGACCTGGGCCCGGGCAATTATTCCGTTACAGTACAGGATGTCAATTTCTGCCAGGCTGTTACTTCCATCCAAATCAACCAACCGGCACAGCTTACCATCAATGCGGTTCCTACTCCTGCTACCTGCCATGGTTTTTCCAATGGATCCATTACTGCCAATACTGCCGGCGGAACCCCGCCATTTACCTACCAATGGAGTAACGGCTCACAGACGCCGTCAGTCACCGGTTTGCCTGCCGGTACTTACACCGTTGAAGTTACTGACGGAAACGGCTGTACGGCTTCTGCTTCTGCCACCGTAACTCAACCCTTTACCCTGGCGATTTTGATCGATGCGCTTCAGATTCCTTGCAGCGGCGCTTCAACCGGCATACTCAGCGCCCAGGCTTTCGGAGGAACAGGGCCGTTTACGTATCAGTGGAATAACGGCATCACCGGCTCGACGAACCAAAACATTGGCGAGGGCTTGTATAGCGTAACTGCCACGGACTCCCGCGGATGCTCAGCAACGGAAAGTTTTTCATTGACAGCTTTTGAAACGCCCTCATGCAGCCTGGAGATCGTAAATTACGTAGTATTGGGCAACGACGGCGCGCTTTCCGTTTCGGCGAGCGGCGGCATTGGCCCCTACAATTACGCATGGAACAACGGCAGTAGTGCTCCTGCGCGATACAACTTGCTGCCGGGCAATTATTCCGTGACGGTTACAGATGCCAATGGCTGCAGTACCACCTGTAATGCTGCTTTGCCGCCGCCCGCGGCGGTAGGCGATTTCGTCTGGCTGGACGCCAACTTCAACGGCATACAAGACCTGGGAGAACAAGGTATCCCCGGCGTTACCGTTTTGATATCAGGCACCCAGGAGAACGAGCCTTACGCCGATACTACTGTGACCAATACCGGCGGTATGTATTATTTCCTCGTGCCGCCGGGAGAGTACAAGATCACATTTGTGCTGCCTGCGGGAACAGACCTCAGGCCTACCGTTCCCAATGCAGGAAATAACGATTCAAAGGACAGCGATATGGACCCCATAAGCTTCATGACGACCTTCTTTACCGTGCCGCCCGGCGCTGTCGATCTCACCTGGGATGCCGGCTTTACGCCCCCATGTGTGAATGTTGACAATCCGGGTACCATAGGCCCTGATTATCAATTCCTGTGCGGGTCGGGCAACGTGCCGGCGCCCATAACGAGCATCAGCCTGCCTTCAGGCGGCACCGATATTGCTCCGGTAGAATATATCTGGATGCGCAGTGTAGTGAACGGACCTTTCGACAGTGGATTCTGGGAGCTGATACCCGGCACCAACTCCCCCAATTACAGTCCCGGCCCGGTGTACCAGACTACTTACTTCGCCCGCTGCGCCCGCAGGGATGATTGCGGCCCCTTCATTGAATCCAACGTTGTACTTGTGGAAGTCGGCAATGTGGCGGTGGCGGATATTGATGGCCCGGAAATAATTTGTTGGGGGCAATCGGCTACATTCACCGCCGCAGGGGCCGGGCCGGCTGCTTTGATACAGTGGAACTTTGGGCCGGGTGTAAGCCCGCAAACTGCTACCGGCTCTCCGGTGACCGTAAATTTTTCTTCCTTCGGCACTTTCCAGGTGGGGCTCAGCGTAACAGAAAACGGCTGTACAGCTTCCAATTTCAGGCAGATCACCGTGACCAACAGTCCCATCTATTGCGGCAATGGTTTGGTGATAAACGCTGATCCCACAGCGCTTCGCGAGGTTTTGGTGGAGTGGGATATGCCGGAACAAGAACCGGAGCATCTTTATGTGATAGAGCGGTCTGCAGACAGCATCACCTTCGTTGCCCTTGCGGAGCTGAACGGGCATGATCGCATCGAAGGCGGTAGAAAACAATATCGCTTCACAGATGACAAACCCAAACAGGGTCGAAACTATTATCGCATCAGGTATGTAACTGTTTTTGGCGATGAGGGCTATTCCAACGTGGAAGAAGTGATCCTGTATGCCGATTCCAAATTGGTGTTGCTGTATCCCAACCCGGTAAGCGGTGAGGCGGTGCTGGAACTGTTCGAGACCTTCAACGGGGATGTAACCTTGGATTTAGTTTCCGCCAACGGTACCTGGCTTCATCGCATCGTGATGCCAAAGGAAGTCAAACAACAGACGATAGATTTTTCTAACTATCCGGCAGGATTGTACTTCCTCCGGTTGCGGTATGGGGAGTTGGAGTTGAAGCGGTTAAAAGTGGTGAAGATGTGATCGGCGCGGGGGCACATGAGTCATTCCGGATTTTGAACAGTTGGATATTCGGGATGACTCATGTGCCAAGACCCGTTCCCGTTATGCTTTGCACAACTGCTCAAAAGCCTGCACCAACCTGTCGAGATCATCGGTGGAGGTATATACGTTCGGGGTGATGCGCACTCCGCTGATGTTTTCCCACTCAATGGAGGTGGTGTGTATTTTAAATTCCTTGAAAAGGAAACCAAGCACCTCGGCAGGCTTTTTGCCTTCCACTGAAACCAAGGCGATGGCGCCGCCGAAGCTGGGGTGCAGCGATGTTTTTACCTTTACGCCGGGGAGTTTTTGCACCCGTTCTGCCCAGTAGTTTTTCAGGTAGTGCAAACGGCGGAATTTCAATTCGGAGCCGATCATAAGGTGAAAATGCAGCGCTTGTCCTATGGCCTGTTCGATGGCAAAGGAGCGGGTGCCGAGGCTCTCAAACTTGCGAATGTCTTCGCTTTCCGGGTCGGGAGCGCCGAAGAGGGGGTAAAGGTTCCGGATTTTTTCCTTGCGCACATAAAGCAGGCCGCTGCCGAATGGCGCACAGAGCCACTTGTGCAAGCTGGTGCCCCAGTAATCGCATTCCAGGTCGGAGATTTTGTAGTCTAAATGCGCGAAGCTGTGCGCGGCATCCACCAGCACTTCGATGCCGCGCTTGCGGGCTTCGAGCGCGATGTCGCGGGCCGGCAGAATTTGCCCCATCCAGTTGATGACGTGGGTGATCTGTACCACTTTGGTGCGGGGAGTGAAAGCTTCCGCAAACTTCTGAGTGATGGCGCCGGCATCCTCGATGGGAAAGTCGAAAGAAATCCATTTGAGTACGATACCGTCGCGTTTTTCGCGTTGTTTCCAGGCTTGAATCATATTGGGGTAGTCCTGTTTGGTGAGCACCACTTCGTCGCCGGCTTGCAGGCGCAGGCCGAAGATGACGGTTTCAAGCGCTTCGGAGGCATTGCGGTTGATGGCTAATTCCTCGGGAGAGCAACCTGCGAGCGATGCTAATTGAGCGCGCAGCGGCTCGCGGCCCTGGTCCAATATTTGCCACATATAATAGGAGGGCGCCTCGTTGCTCAGGCGGTTGTAGCGCTCTACGGCCTCCTGTACTACGCGCGGCTGCGGGCATACGCCGCCGTTGTTAAGATTCATTACATTGGAAGATACGGTGTATGCCTGTTTGATCTGATACCAGAAGCGTTCGTCTTTGACGAGGTCTTCCACGGAGCGGTTTTTTCCTTCTTCAAACATGTGCAGCAGCGACTTGCCCTGCGGGGTTTCAAAAAAAGGCGCGGCAGCGGCGAAACCGGCAAAAGAAGCGAAGCGCGAGAGGAAAGTACGGCGGTTTGTATGCATGGTTGACTGATTTTTCAGCTCAAAAAAACCGCCCATTCCTCCACCTCCCGGATTTGCACGTCTATGTCCTCTTTGAGCGTAGTATTTAGTGCAATGCCCACGTAGTCCACCCGGATGGGGAAGTTTTTGTGCTTGCGGTCCACCAATACAGCTACTTCGAGCTTTTTGGGTATCACCTCCATGAGCGGCTTGCAGGCATAAAAAATGGTGCGCCCGGTGTTGGCCACGTCATCCACTATGATGACCACTTTACCCGACATGTTTTCCACCGGAATTTCAGTGAGTACAGATTGGGCTAAGGGTTGTGCGGGATTGAGCCGGATGCGGGTGAGCGTGAAATGCATGGCTGAAATTTTGCGCAAATGGTCCAGCAGCATGGCGGCGAAAGCATAGCCGTTGTTGTTAATGCCGGCCAATAGGATTTCATCTTCTTCGTAGTTGTTTTCCAATATTTCGATAGCCAGACGCCTGATTTTTTGCTCGATCTGATGCTGATTCAGGATTTTCATTCGCTCAAATTTTAAGCGAAGTTAATGGATATACCCGACGAAAATGAAATTCTTTCTACTTTAGCGAAAATTCGCAACCAATGCTTTCGCAGATGCTATTTATCCTGTTTTCCGCAGCCGCCATCGGCTTTGCGGTTCGCCAGTTTTCCCGCCTGATACACAACATTCGCCTGGGCAAACCCGAGGTTATACCCGGCGAAAATTCAATACGCTGGCGCAATGTATTGCTGGTGGCGTTCGGGCAGCAAAAGATGTTTAAGAACTGGCTGCCGGCGGTACTTCACCTTTTTATTTACGTGGCTTTTCTCATTACGCAAATAGAGTTGATCGAGATTTTCGCCGACGGGATCACGGGCATACACCGCGTATTTTGGCCGGCGCTCGGCGGTTTTTATACTTTCGTCATCAGTTTTATTGAAGTACTTTCCGTGTTGGCGCTCATTGCCACCATTGCCTTTTTGGCCCGGCGCAATGTGCTGAGGGTGGAGCGGTTTCAAAAGCCGGAGTTGAAAGGCTGGCCTTTTAAAGATGCCAATATCATTCTATACCTGGAGTTTGCGCTGATCTTCTTCATTTTCCTGATGAACAGTGCCGACATGGCCCTCCACCAAAATGAGTACGGGTTTGCGGTGAGCCGGTTTTTGTCTCCTCTTTGGGCCGGCGCCGGCGCGGAAACCCTGCACCTGATGGAGCGCATCGGCTGGTGGGGGCATATTGCCGTCGTGTTTGCATTTCTGAACTACCTTCCCATTTCCAAGCATTTACACATATTGTTCGCCTTTCCGAACACCTGGTTTGCCAGGCAGAAACCGCGCGGCGAGATGGAAAATATGCCCGAAGTAATGAACGAGGTGAAGAGCATGCTGGGTTTGGCTCCGGAAACGGCGGCTTCCAACGGCGGCGAGTTGCCCGAATTCGGCGCCAATGACATCTTTGCCCTCAGTTGGAAAAATCTCCTGGATGCTTACACCTGTACGGAGTGCGGTCGTTGCACAGCCGTTTGCCCGGCTAATGTGACCGGCAAAAAACTTTCCCCCCGCAAAATTGTGATGGACGTGCGCGATCGCATGGAGGAAGTGGGCCGCAACATCCGGAGCGGAGACAAGCAATACGCCAAAGACCCGGAAAAACCGCTCGGCAAAGACAACTACCAGGACGGAAAAACGCTGTTCGACTATATCAGCAGGGAGGAAATACACGCGTGTACTACCTGTAATGCTTGCGTGGAAGCCTGCCCCGTACTCATTGATCCGCTCGATCCTATCCTGCAGCTTCGCCGGTACGAGATCCTCACCGAATCGGCAGGTCCGGGCGATTGGCTGCCCATGTTCAACAGCTTGGAGAACAATGGCGCCGTGTGGGCCATGCCGGTGGAAAGGGATGCGTGGAAGGGATAACGTACCGCGACGTACCGCGGAACTCTGTTCCGCGTTGTACCGCGGAACTCTGTTCCGCAACACAATAGCAAATGCGGAACGGAGTTCCGCGATACAGTAATACACGCGGAACGGAGTTCCGCGACACATAGCACACGCGGAACGGAGTTCCGCGA
>CAZNYK010000104.1:0-3089 GCA_964577215.1 uncultured Saprospiraceae bacterium | reverse complement strand
ACATAGCACACGCGGAACGGAGTTCCGCGACACAAAACGGAAGTCATGCAAGTAAAAACCATGGCCGAGATGGCCGCCGCCGGCGAAGCGCCGGAAATTCTCTTCTGGGTAGGTTGCGCAGGCAGCTACGACGCGCGCGCGCAAAGGGTGACCATAGCTTTTGCCGAAATCCTGATCAAAGCGGGCATCTCCTTCGCCATCCTCGGCAACGAAGAGCGCTGTACAGGCGACCCCGCCCGCCGCGCCGGCAACGAGTTTCTATTCCAGATGCTGGCCCTGCAAAACATCGAAACGCTGAACATGTACGGCGTGAAGAAGATCGTAACGGCCTGCCCGCATTGTTTCAACACCCTCAAAAATGAATACCCCGCTCTGGGGGGGAGCTACGAGGTGGTACACCACACCCAATTGCTGCAACAGCTCATCAACGAGGGCAAGGTGAAAATGAAGGAGGGCGGCGCTTTCAAAGGCAAGCGCATCACCTACCATGATTCCTGCTATATGGGCCGCATAAACGGGGTGTACGAAGCGCCTCGCGCCGTCCTCGAAGCCCTGGATGCCGACCTGGTGGAAATGAAGCGATCCCGCAGCAACGGGCTATGTTGCGGCGCCGGCGGCGCGCAGATGTTCAAGGAAGACGAGCCGGGCAAGACGCGCATCAACGTGGATCGCGCAGAGGAGGCCTTAGCTACCGGCGCCACCGTAATTGCCGTGAACTGTCCCTTCTGCCTCACTATGATGAGCGACGGTGTGAAAGCCAAAGACAAGCAGGATGAAGTGATGGTGTACGATTTGAGTGAAATGATAATTTGATTTTACTCCACCCAATCCGCAATGAACAAATTCGTATCCCTGGTACCGCCGTTGTGCCGGTTGGAGCTGAAGATCAGCTTCTTGCCGTCGTAGGAGAACATGGGGAAGGCGTCGAAAGTCTCGTCGAAGGTGATCTGCCGGAGGTTGCTGCCGTCGATGTTGATCATGAAGATGTTGAACTTGTAGCCCCGCGTGGAATGGTGGTTGGAGCTAAAAACGATTTTTTGCCCTGAGGGGTGGAAGTAAGGCGCCCAGTTGGCTTTACCCAAATTGGTTACTTGCCGGAGATCAGAGCCGTCGGCGTTGCACACGAAGATTTCCATATTGGTAGGTTGCACCAAGCCCTTGGCCAGCAGTTCTTTGTATTCTTTTACTTCCTCCTCTGTTTTGGGCCGGGAAGCCCTGAAAACGATCTTTGAGCCATCGGGGGAGAAAAAAGCTCCGCCGTCGTAGCCTAGGTCGTAGGTGATCTGTTTAAGCCCGGTACCGTCAAGGTTCATCGTCCAAAGTTCCAGGTCGCCGGAGCGGGTGGAGGTGAAGACGATTTTATCCCCTTTGGGCGACACGGTAGCCTCGGCGTCATAACTTGGGCTGTTCGTAAGCTGCCGGATGATCTTTCCATTGAGGTCTGCCTCGAATATGTCATAGGTGTCATATATTGGCCACACATATTTTTCGCCGCGCGGGGGCACGTGGGGGCAGGCGGCATCGCCGAGGTGCGTAGAGGCGTAGAGGAAGGTTTTATTGCGCGGCATGAAGAAGGAGCAAGTGGTCCGGCCCTGGGAGGTACTGATCATCCGGGGCGGGGAATTTTTCATGTCGCTTTTGGCAAGGTCCGCTATGAAAATCTGATCGCAGGAAACGCCCCAGGCGGCGTAGTCTGACTGAAATACGATCTTCTTGTTGTCAAAACTGAAATATGCCTCTGCATTGTTACCGCCGAAAGTAAGTTGGCGTATGTTTTTGAGGTGAATTTCCTGCTGAAAGCGGAGGGTGTCGGATGCCGGGGAAGCGGCGGCCGCAGTCTTGCTCGTGCTGCTGCAGGAAGGGTAGAGGATGCCCATCAACAAGGCGGGAAGAACGGCGTAAATCAGGCGTATCATTTTTTTGGCGCAAAAGTAATCAGCCCGGCAGGTGTGAATGTCATTTGCCGGTAAGATTTTCAATAAACCATACCAAGGCATGCATTACAAATACCTTTTTGATCAGCCCGCTTTTGGGGCAGCCCGCCGCATTGTCTTCTTCGGCAACCAGTCGAGTTTCGACTTTTTTTCCGGGCGCTATTTATATGATATGCTGATCGAGCAAAAGCGCTTATTGCGGATGCTTATCCCGGAGCACGGCTTGTTTTCAGAACTTCAAGATCAAGTCGGCCGGGATGACGGGACTTACCACGGAGTGGAATGCCGTTCGCTTTACGATACGGAGAAACAAAACGTGATGCCGGACCCGTCCTGTTTCCAGGGGGCCGATGCGCTCCTCGTGGATATTCCCGATGTGGGCGCCCGCTATTTTACCTATACCACCCACCTCCATTGGATGCTCAAATGTCTGAGGGACAATGCCATTGACCTGCCTGTGTTCATCATAGACCGACCGAATCCGGCAGGCAGCAAGGTGGAAGGCACCCCGTTGGATGCGCAATATGCCTCATTCGTGGGCGTGGAGGGATTGTTGCACCGGCACGGGATGAGTACGGCTCAATTAACAAGGTGGATGCAACGCCGCCTCGGAAGTTCGGTAGAATGGATAAGGATACCATGGCCGGCTTCCTTGGAGGACATTCCGATAAGCCCTTCTCCCAATATTCCACATCTGAGCGCCATAAGGGTATATCCCGGGCAGTGTTTCTGGGAGGCTACGACTTTCAGCGAGGGAAGAGGGACTACCCGGCCATTCGAGTTGTTCGGCCATCCCGATCTGCCTTGGACTGCTTGTACGAACCTGGCAGCGCAATTCAACCGGAAATTTTCCCGGCAGGCCATGCTTCGCCCGGTTAAGTTCATTCCGGGTTTTCACAAACACCAGGACTTGGTTTGCCACGGGTTCCAATTGCATCTGCTGGATGCCGGAACCTATCACAGTGTATTCGGCTCGCTGTACATCATGCGGGCCATCATGCCCCATTTCGGCAGGGAGGCGTTTTGGAGGCCGGGTGCGTATGAATTCGATTCGCCTTGTTCGGCGGCTCAGGTACTCATCGGAGACGATCTGCTGATCGGGTATGTGGAGGGGGTGGTGGCGGAGGCGGAGGTGATGATGCATCTGCGAACAGA
>CAZNYK010000103.1:6699-15177 GCA_964577215.1 uncultured Saprospiraceae bacterium | reverse complement strand
AGGCCGGATATTTGTATCGTGCGAGATGTATACCAAAAAACACGACACATGAGACGGCCATTATTCTTTTTCAGCTTTTTGATTTTCAGCACTTTGGCTGGAGCGCAGCCGGCCATTCAATGGCAAACTGTCATTGGTGGCAACATGGATGATGAGGTTTATGAGATACGGCAAACATCGGATGGCGGTTATGTCGCCGTAGGCGCAAGCTATTCCAACACCGGCTTGTTCTCAGGCAACCATGGCCAGACGGATATCTTTGTAGTGAAATTAACCCCCGGCGGTGACTTGGAGTGGCTAAACACCTATGGGGGCAGCTCTTCTGATTGGGGGGTATCCATCCGGCAGACGCACGACGGCGGGTACATCGTGGCGGGTTCTACCTCTTCCGATGATGGGGATGTTAGCGGCTTCCACGGCGGCTTGTGGGGAGATGCCTGGGTGATCAAATTAGATGCAACGGGCCAGATGCAATGGCAAAAATGCTTAGGCGGCCAGGAAAGTGAATACGCTGCTGCCATTCGCCAGACCCCGGACCAAGGCTATATTGTAGCCGGCGCCACATCCTCAAACGACGGCGATGTCAACTGCAATAATGAATCATACAGCATATGGATAGTCAAGCTTGACCAAACAGGGGAAATAGAATGGCAAAGTTGTTTTAGTGAAAGTTCGCAGGGTGGGGCAGACGATATTCAGTTGACGAGCGACGGAGGATATATCGTTGCGGGATGGCGAATGGGAGATCAACCCGGCGGGGACCCGAACCAGGATATCTGGGTAATCAAGCTGGATGAAACGGGTACGCAGCAATGGGAAAGCATATTAGGAGGGTCAAAAATTGACCTTGTGAATAATATCCGGGAAACCCTCGACGGCGGATATATCCTCGCCGGATTGACACAATCGGATGATGGAGACGTCACCGGATTTCACGGTCATTTGGATGCTTGGGTGGTAAAATTGGATGAAACCGGCGCCGTGCAATGGGAAAAAGCGCTGGGGGGCTCCAGCGCTGATCAGGCAAGCGCCATCCACCAAACTGCAGACGGTGGTTACCTCCTCGCCGGCTACACGGCTTCCAACGACGGAGACTTAGCCGGTTGGCCGGATGTAAACGGTTTCTGGCTTGTCAAACTGGACGAGACCGCTGAAATCGAATGGCAGTGGGGCCACGAGGCACGCCCCTTTCCCACTGAAATCAGCATGGATATTGGCCAAGACGGCAGAATTATCCTTGCCGGCATCTGCATGGAGTGCTCCGGCGATAATTCAGGTCGTATGCAGATGTGGGCCGCGAAACTCTTCTTCCCCAACTCCGCCATCACCGGCCGCGTCCACCTGGACCCCGAGGGCGACTGCCAGCCCGACGATGCAGAAACAGGCCTCTCCGGATGGCTGATCACCGCCTCCGGCCTCCATACCTTCTATGCGCTAACAGATTCGGCGGGCAGGTATTCCATACCGGCAGACACCGGAAGCTACGTGCTGACGGCCTCGCCCCCCAGCCCTTACCATGAAGTATGTGAGGAATTTATGCCCGTAACTTTGGAAAGTAACGACACCATCCCGATAGATTTTCCAAGCCAGGCGCTTGCTGATTGCCCTTATCTCACCGTGGACATCGCCACGCCTCTCCTGCGCCGATGCTTTGAGAATATTTACACGGTACAATATTGCAACTACGGCGCCTTAGTAGCGGAAGAGGCCTACATCGAAGTGTCGCTGGACCCGCACATGCAGTACCTCTCCTCCACCCTGCCCCTCTCCGGCCAAAACGGCAATCTGCTCAGGTTCGACCTCGGCGATGTGGACATCAACGAGTGCGGCAATTTCCAGATCGCGATACACCTCGATTGCGATTCAACCGTATTGGGCCAAACCCACTGCGTGGAGGCGCATATCTTCCCCGATTCGCTTTGCATTCCGCCGTCTGCCGAATGGGACGGCAGCACCATAGAGGTGAACGCCGCCTGCCAGGGCGACTCTGTAGTGTTCCTGCTACACAATACCGGCTCGGGCGCCATGTCGCAGCAGCGGCAGTACATCATCATAGAGGACGACATCGTGCTCATGCAGGGCAATTTCCAATTGGATGCCGGTCAATCTGAAACCATTGCCGTGGATGCCGCCGGCGCTACTTTTCACGCGGAAGCTCAGCAATCGCCCGGCCACCCTGCCGGCATAGCCTCCACCGGCGCCACCATCGAGGGCTGCAACGGCTGGATGACACTGGGGCTTTTCAACCAATGGCCGCAGAACAGTCCCAATCCTTTCGTGGATACCGACTGCCGCCAAAATGTCGGCAGCTTCGACCCCAACGATAAAAATCCTTTCCCCTTAGGCTTCGGCCCGCAGCGCCTCATAGAGCCGGGACAGGACATAGAGTACATGATCCGCTTCCAGAATACCGGTACGGACACGGCCTTCAGGGTGGTGATCGTGGATGTGTTGCCGCCCGAACTCGACCTTGCTACCCTGCGCCCCGGCGCATCGAGCCATGCCTACGCGTATTCCGTAACACCGGACGGCAAGCCCCTTTTCAGCTTCAACAACATCCTGCTGCCCGACAGCGCCACCAACGAAGCGGCCTCGCAAGGCTTCGTCAACTTCCGCATCTCCCAGCAGCCGGGCCTGCCCCCCGGTACGGAAATTGCCAACAGCGCGCTGATCTATTTCGATTTCAACGAACCCATCGAGACCAACACCACCCTGCACCGAATAGGCGTGGTTTTCCCTTGGTTGCCGCCGGGTACGGTGGGTACGCGCTCCGTTCTGCCGCCCAGTGTTCGGGTGCGCGTCATTCCCAACCCGGTTGATGACACGGCCCTGCTGCAAGTGGAGGGCATAGCGCCGGGCCGCCTGCGCTTAGCGCTGAGCAACGCCCTGGGACAGGTGCTGCACACGCAGGAGAACAATGGCACGGCCTTCGAGTTCCGGCGCGGCGCACTGCCGGCAGGTCTGTATTTTTTCAGGATCGAACGGGAGGGCAGGGTGGTTGGAACGGGGAAAATGGTTTTGCGGTGACCCGTAGAGACGCGACATGTCGCGTCTCCGCTGCCCAACCAACGAATTCAAAAACCTTCCCGTTTTTTAACCGGTTCTTGTATAAAAAGGAGTTTTCCTGTAAGTTTGTAAAAAATCTGCCATGCCGCATTTGTCAGAGCAGGATAAGTTGGAGCAACAAACCGTTCTCACCAAGCAGATACAGGAATTCTTTGCCGACAAGCCTGTGCGCAAGGTTTGGCTATTCGGTTCTTTTGCCAGGGGAGATTTCAACCCGCAAAGTGACCTGGACATTTTAGTTGCCTGGGATTATTCTCAAATGCCGATCGGGTGGGAATACTTCGGCTGGTGGGCCGATTTGGAAACGCTCACGCACCGGAAAGTAGATATGGTCAGCGAAGGGTTTTTGTCCAAGTATTTGATACCCATAGTGGAAAGAGACAAAGTCCTCATTTATGAAAAAAAGTAAACCCGGCACTCTTCTTCGCCTGATGCATATCCCAACACCACCAGCGCCCGCTCCAAATCCGCCTCGCTGAAGCCAGTTTCGTAATCGGTAAGCACCAGGCGGCTCCGCTGAACGGGAAGGAAATCATCCGTATCGTCTATGATGACGTAATGCTCGGCAGGATAGACGTCCAACCAACGCTGCACGGGATAGCCCTTGCTCAGCGGATCGAAACTGACGGGGTCCATGTTGCCGTCGTGGGACGTCACACCCAGCAATACGCCTGGCATGCCCCGTTCCTGCCATAATGCCTGCATAGCCGGCAGGCCCGAATAGCGCCAGGCAGAATTGATGACCACTCCGGCCCTGGTAGCCTCCACGAGCCGTTGCAGGCGCGTCACACAGGCATTATCGAAAAGCAGGCCGAAGCGGTCGCGGTCGGTGTAGCCGTCAAGCCGTTGGGTTTGGCCCGGCCAGGGATCGCTGAAGTCTTCGATTTGGAGTACGCCGTCGAAATCGAGAAAGATAACCTTCATGGTTGAATTTTGCCTGCCGCAAATATATGCAGAGACGCGATGCATTGCGCTGCATATCCCTAAACGGAAAACAACTACCTTTGGAAGGAAAATCTACAAAAGCCGCCGCCAATGGAAACCCGCGAAAAACACCGGATCAGCGAATGGTTGGACAAAATCCAGCAGGACAGCTGGCAGTTGGAATTGGTCATTTCCGGCTTCAGCATCTTTTTGATGCTGGGGCTTTTGCAAACCATTGAAAAAATCAGAGCGACTGCCAACCTCATGGCATACGGCATGGGGCAAGCCGGGAATTACATTTCGGTGGGTTGGGCCATACTGGCGGCGGTCAGCATTTTTATCCTGATCAACCTGATCGTTCATGTGGTGTTAAGGGGGCTTTGGATAAGCGCCATCGGGCTGCGTTCGGTTTCAGGAGATATTGACTTTGAGCAACTTAGGCTATCACCGAGGTTCGACCGCTTTTTGCGCCGCAGGATCGGGAGCTTCGACAACTACATCGACCGGCTGGAAAACCTGTGCAGCATCGTTTTCGCATTTACCTTCCTGATCGTCTTTGTGATCCTTTCCATAGGGCTTTGGGTATTTCTGATGGGTATTGCCACCCAGTTGGGAACGAAATACCTGCCCCAAGCCCTTTTGGAACCGGTTCTTTCACTTGGTGGAATAATTTATTTTTTGGCTGCATGTTTGTACGTACTTGATTTTATTACCCTCGGCTGGGTTAAGCGATGGCGTTGGTTCTCCGGGTTGTATTTTATCATTTACCGTTTTTTCAGCTTTTTTTCCTTGTCGGCATTGTACAGGCCTTTGTATTACAATTTGATAGACAACAAGCTGGGAAAGAAGTTAGGCTTTTTACTCATTCCTTACATCATCACAGTGTTATGGGCAATATCTCTGCGGGCGGAGTCGCATGTCTGGTTCCCAGAGCAACCGGGGGGTATGGGCCTGAGCAAAGACCGCTACGATGACCTCAGGGAAGAAAACCGGCTGGTCGGTCCTGCAAGCATTCCTTCAAGGTATGTATCGAACGGTTTTTTAGAGTTGTTCATCCGCTATTACCCTTCCGACGACGATAAGGTCTTTCAGTTGAAATGCCCGGATATAAAGCCTGCAAGGAAACCCGGTATTCGCTCTAACATGAGAGTACAGATAAATTCAGAGACACTGGGGCTTTTTTTCAATCTCCCGGAGAAGCGACTGGCATGCATGAGCGCCATTTACGAGATAAGCGTCAACGACAGCCTTTATTCCCCGCTGCAATTTCGCTTTTTCGCACATCCCAACAAAGGGGAAAAAGGCCTGCATACTGTGCTGGATGTCAATCATTTGCCGAGAGGAGAACACCTGTTGCGAATAAAAAAGCTGAACCTGGATACCGACGCCGGGCCTGATTCCCTGGTCATGAAGGAATTTGTCAGCTTCCCGTTTTGGAAGGAGTAGCGACCACGACTTCGACTACCTCAGCCCATCGCTTTTTCCTTTACATCTCGCCCATCATTGAATCCCCACTTTTCTACTTCTCTACGCTTCTACCCCTCTACACCTTCAACATTTAAAACAATTTTTCTTCAATAAAACAAACTTGTTGTTTCAAAAACTTATCCCTACCTTTGCCCGAATAAAGTACGCGTCTCTATGTCTCAGGCAACATACACCGAAGAAAATATCCGCTCTCTTGACTGGCGCGAGCACATTCGCATGCGCCCGGGCATGTACATCGGCAAGCTGGGCGACGGCTCCGCCGCCGACGACGGCATCTACGTCCTGCTCAAAGAAGTGTTAGACAACTCCATAGACGAGTATGTCATGGGCTTCGGCAAACAGATCGAAGTCAGCATTGACGACGACGGGGTGCGCGTGCGCGACTTCGGGCGCGGCATTCCCCTGGGCAAGGTCATCGAGTGCGTATCGCAGATCAACACCGGCGGCAAATACGACTCCAAGGCCTTCAAAAAATCTGTAGGTCTCAACGGCGTAGGCACCAAGGCTGTGAACGCGCTGTCTGAATACTTCAAAGTGAAAGCCGTGCGAGAGGGACAGGCCAAAATGGCCGAGTTTGAATGCGGCGAGTTGCGCAAAGACCACAAGCTGCTGAAAACTGCGGAGCCAAACGGCACCGAGGTCGTTTTCCGTCCCGACAACAACATCTTCCGCAAATTCCGCTTCCGGCAGGAGTACCTCGAAAACCAGCTCTGGAACTACGCCTACCTCAATGCCGGTTTGAAAATACAGTTCAACGGCCAGACTTTTGTTTCCAAAAACGGCCTGCTCGACTTGTTGAGCAACAAAACCAAAGCCGAAACCCTGCGCTATTCTATCATTCACCTCCAGGGCGAAGACATAGAGGTGGCCATGTCGCACGGCGAGCACTACGGCGAGCAGTACTACTCCTTCGTCAACGGGCAGCATACCACCCAGGGAGGCACCCATCTCAACGCTTTCAAAGAAGCGGTGGTGGAAACCGTGAACAAGCACTACGGGCGCAACTTTGACCGCAAAGACGTACTCGGCTCCATCATTGCGGCGGTAAGCGTGCGCATAGAGGAGCCGGTGTTCGAATCGCAAACCAAAACCAAGCTCGGCTCTACCGAAATAGCGCCCGGCGGATTGGGCATCCGCACCTTCATCGGCAATTTTATCAAGGAAAAATTGGACAACTTCCTCCACAAAAACCAGGAAGTCAAAGCCGACCTGCTCAAGCGCATCCTCCAGTCGGAACGCGAACGCAAAGAGATAGCCGACATCAAAAAACTCGCCAACCAGCGCGCCAAAAAGGCCAACCTCCACAACAAGAAACTGCGCGACTGCCGCATCCACTTCAACGATCCGCCCAAAAAGACAGATGAAGAACTGCGCATGGCTACCACTATCTTCATCACCGAGGGCGACTCGGCTTCCGGCTCGCTCACCAAAGCCCGCGACGTACAGACCCAAGCCGTGTTCAGCCTGCGCGGCAAACCGCTCAACTGCTACGGCCTCACAAAAAAAGTGGTGTATGAGAATGAAGAGTTCAACCTCCTCCAGCACGCTTTGGACATCGAAGACACCCTCGACGACCTGCGCTACAACCGCGTGGTCATAGCCACCGATGCCGATGTGGACGGTATGCATATCCGCCTGCTGCTGCTCACCTTCTTCCTGCAATTCTTCCCCGACTTAGTGCGCAACGGCCACCTATACATCCTCGAAACGCCGCTGTTCCGCGTGCGCGACAAAAAGCAAACCTTCTACTGCTACAGCGAATCCGAAAAACAGGAAGCCATACGCAAGCTGCGCGGCAAGGCCGAGATCACCCGCTTCAAAGGCCTGGGCGAGATATCGCCCAACGAATTCGGCGACTTCATCGGCCCCAACATCCGCTTAGAGCCGGTAGTCCTGCACGACGACACCAGCATTGACCGCATCCTGGCTTACTACATGGGGAAAAATACGCCGGAGAGGCAAGACTTTATCATCGGCAATTTGCGGGTTGAGAAGGATGCCGTAGAGGAAAAGGAGGCCGAAGAGGTTATGGAAGTGGAGGAAGTCTGATTAGCGACAACTAACCCTTTTGTTCGTTTTTTCATTTTAGATTTCCGTTACCCGGAGCATATGCCTGGAAAAACCTACTTTTGTCCGGCAAATTTACATGCTCAACCAAATCTTTTCCGAAATGCTATCTACGATTAAAAAATGGGGATTCCCCGTATTGATGCTCCTCCTTTCCACTGCCGCTTTTGCCCAGGATGATGCCGCTCCGGCAGCAGCAGGTGGCCCGCCGGCAGCAAGAGGGGGCGGTAAATCCAAACCGAAGCCCTATGCCGAGGTAATCACCGACAAAGCCGTGACCAAAACCGGGCTTTTCACCGTACACCAGATCGACGACAAGTACTATTTTGAAATTCCGGATGAAGTGCTCAGCCGGGAAATCCTCATTATCAACCGCATATCCAAAGGCCCCACCGGCGTGCGCACCGGCTTCTTCGGCTATGCAGGCGACGAAATAGGCCAAAATGTGATCCGCTTTGAGAAAGGTCCAAACGACAAGATTTTCCTGCGCAGGCTTTCTTTCTCAGAATACGCTCCCGACTCTGCCTCCGCCATGTTCGCTTCAGTGACCAACTCCAACCTACAGCCCATCGCGGAAGCTTTTGATATCAAGGCTTACTCCGCCGACTCGACGGCAAGCGTCATCGATATTACCGACTTCATCAGCGGCGACAACGACATTCTTTTCCTGCGAGGCGTCACCAAAAGCTCCAACCGCTTGGGCAGCCTGCAAAAGGAAAAATCCTACGTGGTAGATGTAAAGCCTTTCCCCATCAATGTGGAGATCACTACGGTGAAAACCCATGCCCTGGGTTCAGGGCCTTCTACCCCGGGATCGCCCGCCCCGCCGCGCAGCTCTACAGAAACAGTCACCTTAGAGTTGAACAGTTCGATGGTTTTATTGCCTGAGCAGCCCATGCAACCCCGCTACTTCGATCCCCGCGTGGGTTACTT
>CAZNYK010000103.1:0-6599 GCA_964577215.1 uncultured Saprospiraceae bacterium | reverse complement strand
CGCAATAAGGCCTGGGTGGAAGCCAACGGCCATACGCCCTCCATCATGGACTACGCCCGCTTCAACTACGTGGCACAGCCGGAAGACAACATCAGCCGCAGCGGGCTTTTCCCCCGCATAGGCGACTACGATAAATGGGCGATCGAATGGGGATACCGCCACTTCCCGGAATTCAGCAGCGCGCAGGAGGAAAGACCGCACCTCAACAAATGGGTGATCGAAAAACTCAAGAACAAGCGCCTCTGGTTCGGCACCGAAACCAATCCCGACGACCCCCGCTCGCAATCTGAGCAAGTGGGAGATGACGCTATGAAAGCAAGCGATTACGGCATTCGCAACCTCAAGCGCATTGTGCCTAACCTCATGCAATGGACCAAAGAACCCGACGAAACCTACGCCAACCTCAAGGCCCTCTATGACGAGGTGACACGCCAGTTCAACCGCTACAACAACCACGTGGCCAAGTACGTAGGCGGTATTATGGAAACTCCAAAAATGGTGGAGCAAGAGGGGCCGGTGTACGAGATCGTGTCCAAAGCCAAACAGCGCGAAGCAGTGGATCACCTCAACCGCCACCTGTTTTCAACTCCCACGTGGCTGCTCGATCAAGGTATCTTTGACAAAACCGGCGAAAAGGGCTTAGCCGTCACGGCCTCTGTACAAGACAACGTACTGCAAAGGCTTCTCAACGCGCGCACCCTCGGCAAACTCGTGGACGCTGAATCCACCCTCGGCAAGGAGGCTTACAGGATTCCCGACCTGCTGAGCGATCTCCAAAAGGGCATCTGGACGGAACTCTCCTCCCGCAAGCCCATTGATGTGTATCGACGCCAACTGCAAAAAACGTACGTAACTGCGATGGACAACCTGCTCAACCCGGCTGAATCCAGGCCGGCTACCGGCGGAGTGACCTTCACCTTTGGACCTCTTGTTGATAACGACAAGACCGACGTGAAGAGCGCCGTGCGCGCGCATCTCACTTCGCTCAAGTCGAAGGTGGCTGCCGCCGCTTCCAATTCCCGCGACGCCATGACCAAGGCGCACCTCAGGGAAATGGAGGCCAGGATGGAGAAGGCGCTGAATCCGAAGGCGTGAGAAAAAAGTATAAGAAATGATCCTTTTCAATGCTGAATATGCTTTTATTGATAAGGAGAAAATTTTCGGCTACATATTGTCCGAGGACCATCTTGAGGGAAAACACAAAGCAAGGGTATTCAATTCAGTTGCGGGAATAACGGCAGAAAATGGTGCAACCCTAATAGATGCCATTACCGAGGCTATTCTGATTCATGATGCCGTTTTTGAAAAGCAGTTGACCTTCGGGGATATTTGGCGAGTGGATTTTCCTTACCAGGGAAGGGAGAAGGAGGTAGTTATTCGTACAGTCTGGATTTTTCGTAAGCGGGAGAACTTTCCGAGGTTCGTAACATGTTTCATTTTGTAAAGCACAAGATAATGCATAATATACATTTGCTCGACGTTGTCGTTTTAAATGAGCCGCTACCCGGTCAGAATCTGCAGAGGGGGAGTATTGGAACAGTAGTTGAAGTGCTGGAAAACGATGAATTCCTTGTTGAATTTGCAGACCTGAATGGAGTCGCGTATGCATTGGTGGAATTGCCGGCTTCGCTTCTCATAAAAGTTTTCTCTGAACCGGTAAGCGCTTGATTACAATGGAGATTAGAAATGTGGAAAGTCCTCTTCCCGGCAATATCCCTTCTTTTCCTTACGGCTGCAACAGCCCAGGACATCACTACCCGTCAAAGCGCGCCGCCCAAGGCCATCAAAGCCTGGGAGCGCGCCTTGGCGGCAAGCCGGGCCGATCGCACAGATGAGGCGCTCAAGTACGTGGAGGCCGCCCTTAAGTCGGCGCCCAATTTCATCGATGCCATTCTCCTCCGGGCCGGCATCCGCTACCAGCAAGGCGCCTACGCCGCAGCGGAAGCCGACTTCGAGCGGGTGCTCGGCATAGCCCCGGATTACGACCCGCAAGCCTGGCACCTCTTGGCCATGAGTCAATTGCGCCAGGAAAAGTACGGCCCTGCCGCTGAGCATTTCGAGCGCTTTTTGCAATCGCCGGTGCGAAGCGAAGCCATGCGCGAACGCGCCGCCCGCTTCCTGGCCAATGCCCGCTTTGCAGAAAATGCCGTGAAGCATCCGGTGCCTTTCAACCCGCAGCCCTTGGACGACAGCATCAATACAGCTTTGCCGGAAAGCCTGCCCTCGCTCACTGCCGACGGCGGCATGCTCGTCTTCACCCGCATCGTGGACCGGCAAGAAGATTTTTTCTTCAGCTTGCGCCTGCCCAACGGCGAATGGTCGAGAGCCAAACCCCTGGAAGGCATCAACACCCCTTTCAACGAAGGCGCGCAGAGCATCTCCGCCGACGGGCGCACTTTAGTATTCAACGCCTGCAACACCCCCGGCGGATTCGGCAGTTGCGACCTGTACATTTCCCATTGGAAAAACGGGCGCTGGACGCAGCCGCAAAACCTCGGCGAACCGGTAAACACCAAATGGCTCGAGCGCCAGCCCTCGCTCTCCGCCGACGGCAGGGCCATCATCTTTTCCAGCGACCGGCCCGGCGGCTTCGGCAGCCGCGACCTCTGGCTCACCCGCCTCCAACCCGGCGGCAAGTGGAGCGCCCCGGTAAATCTCGGCCCGGTGGTCAACACGCCCGGCAACGAGGACTGCCCTTTCCTGCACGCCGACGGGCGAACGCTCTACTTCATGTCTGACGGGCATCCCGGCATGGGAGGGTTTGACCTGTTCCTGAGCAGGATAAACGCCGGCGGCAGCTTCAGCGAGCCGGAAAACCTGGGCTATCCCATCAACACACCGGCCAATGAAGGCGCCCTCATCGTGAGTTTAGACGGGACTACCGCCTACTTCACCTCTGATACCCGCGATCCAAATGCCCGGCCTGGTGACAATCCCGCCGGCATCAATACGGATATCTTCACCTTTAGCATGCCTCCCCAACTGCGGCCCAACCCGGTCACTTATGTCAAAGCAATAGTACGCGACTCCCGCACGCGCCGGCCTCTTGAAGCCGGCGCCGGCCTGTACCTGCTGCCGGAAAACCGCCTGGTGCAAAGCGACCGGGCCGGCTTCGACGGCGCTTTCCTCTACTGCCTCCCCATTGGCAACAATTACGCCCTGCACGTTGAGCAGGAGGGCTACCTCTTTCACTCGGAGCACTTCAAGCTCGACTCGGCTACAAGTATGGAAAAGCCCTTCCTGCTGGAAATCGCCCTTGCGCCCATCACTGCCGGAGAGACTGCCCCGGCGGCCGATGCTCCTGTGATACTTCGGAATATCTTCTTCAACACAGGCTCGGCGGAATTCCTGCCCGAATCGAAGGCCGAATTGGAAAGACTCCTGCAATTCCTTACAGAAAATGCCGCCTTGCGCATTCAGATCAACGGCCATACCGACAACGTAGGGTCGGAGCAGGAAAACCAATTGCTTTCCGAGCGGCGGGCCAAAGCGGTTTACGACTACCTCATTGCCGGCGGCATCACTGCGGAACGCCTGCGCTACCGGGGCTTCGGCGAAAGCGCGCCGATAGATACCAACGATACTCCGCAGGGACGGAGAAATAACAGGCGGACGGAGTTTGTGCGCTTTTGAGTTGCACTTTTCCCGAAAAGCCTGTACATTTACTACTGAAACAAAACGCACTGTATCATGAAAGAAGGATGGGTCAAGATTTTCTCTTCGCTCGATGTTATTGAAGCCAAGCTGGCCGAAGATATTCTCAAGCAGCACGGCATTGAAAGCCATTTGTTATCTACTCCGGATCCGATAATTCCTTCCATTGGGGAGGCAGAGTTGTACACGCTGCCCGAAAATGCCGAGGCTGCCCTTGAAATTTTAAGAGAACGGGAAATGGTGGAATGATCATTCCTTTTCTGAAGCCGCCGCCCTTCTCAGGCGATCGTTAATAGCGCGGCCAAGGCCGGTTTCGGGAAGTAGTTCGGCGATAATGACAGAAGCCCCCGAAACATCCAGGCGCCGCATCCCGGCGAAGAGCGCCCGGGCCGCCTCGGCAAGGTCGCCGGAAGGTGAGAGAACTACTTGCCGTTCATCCGGAATACCTGCCGCAGCCTCCTGGAAAGCGAGTACAGCCACCTCCTCCCGTTGATATTGCAAAAGCAATTCCGGCAGATGCCCCAATACCAAAGGTACGCGCGGCGCATAATGGCTTTTGAGCATGCCGGGCGCCAAGGGGTTGGAAGAAGAGTGGGGGCGCAGTTCCACCGGGCCTGCCAACGCTTCAATAGCCTCCACTGCAAGTCCTCCTTTGCGGTAGATCACCACCCGGTCTTGTTCAAAGCCGGCAATGGTGCTTTCCAACCCCACTTCGCAAGCTCCCCCATCGAGGACGTAAGGAATTTTTTCGCCCAATTGCTGCGCAACGTGTTGCGCCGTGGTGGGGCTGATGTATCCGAAGGGATTAGCGCTGGGCGCTGCCAGGGGAAAGTCCAATTGCTGCAGGAGCGCATGCGCTGCGGGGTGCCCCGGCACGCGAAATGCGCAGAGCGGCGAACCGGCGGTGACCAAGTCGGGAATAAGGGCATGCTTGGGCAGCAAGAGCGTGAGCGGACCGGGCATGAAGGCCCGGGCAAGTAGAACAGCTTTCTCAGGGATTTCTGCGGCGTAACGCCCAATGTCCTCCACGGCAGCGACATGTACGATCAGCGGATCGAAATAAGGCCTGTTTTTCACCTCGAATATGCGCGTAACGGCCACTTCGTCTAAGGCGTTAGCGGCCAGTCCGTACACCGTTTCTGTAGGGATGGCTACCAATTGGCCGTCGCGCAAAAGGGCGGCTGCGTGCTGGATGTCCGTTCCGATCATGGCATCTTTCAGGATTGGTACCCGAAGCGGCGCAGGGCGTTGTCGTCGTCGCGCCAGTCTTCGCGCACTTTCACGTGGAGTTCCAGGAACACCTTGCTATCCAGGAAAGTTTCGATGGCCTTGCGGGCTTCGGAGCCGAGTTTTTTGATAGCCTCCCCGTTTTTGCCGATGATGATGGGCTTGTGCGTTTTGCGCGCCACGTATATCTCCGCCCGGATGCGGGCTAAGGGCAGGCCATCCTTGGTTTCAGTTTCTTTAAACTCCTCGACGCCCACCTCGCAGGAGTATGGTACTTCCTGGTGGTAGAGTTCCAGTATTTTTTCGCGGATGATCTCGCTGACGAAGAAGCGCTCCGGCCGGTCGGTGAACTGGTCTTTGGGGTAGTATTCCGGGCCTTCGGGAAGGGCGTCCAGGATGGCTTGCAGTAGTTCGGCAGTACCTACGCCATTCAAAGCCGAAATGGAGAAGGTGCGGGTGAAGGGCACGAGGGCTTGCCACTGCTCCACCAGTTGGGTTGCCTTTTCCGGCGGAACGAGGTCGATTTTATTGAGCACCAAAAAAACCGGCGCTTCGGCCCGGCGCAGGCGCTCCAAGAGCGGGTCGTCGGGGGCGTATTCCTCCGCTACTTCGGTGACGAAGAGCATGAGGTCGGCATCCTCGAAGGTGGACTGCACGAAGCGGTTCATGGCTTCCTGCATTTTGTAGGCCGGCTGGCGGATGAAGCCGGGCGTGTCGGAGAATACGATCTGAAAGTCTTCGCCGCTCAGTATGCCGAAGATGCGGTGTCGCGTAGTTTGCGGTTTGTTGGTGATGATGGACATGCGCTCCCCCACCAATTGGTTCATGAGGGTGGACTTGCCCACGTTGGGCCGCCCGATGATGTTGACGAAGCCGGATTTATGCATTAACGGAAAGAATTTTCGGTAAAGATAGGGGAAACGATTTACCTACGCACCACCGCCGCATTCCGTCAGAAATACGACTTAAATTCGCCCACTCAAACAACGCCATACACCATGTCCCCTACCGCACTCATCACCGGCGCCAACAAAGGCATCGGCTTCGAGATCGCCCGCCAATTGGGCAAGCGCGGCTTCCAGGTCGTCATTGCAGGGCGCAACGAGGCTGCACTTCAAACTGCTTTGGAGCAACTCCTCCGGGAGCATGTATCTGCCACTGCCCTGCTCATGGACGTGAGCCGGGAAGACAGCATTCAATCAGCAGCAGGAAACCTCGCCGGGCAGGGCATGCGCCTGGATGTGCTCATCAACAACGCAGCCATCTTGCTCAAAACCGACGGCTCGATCAGTAGCCAAGCCATCGAGCTATTCGACCAGACCCTGCAAACCAACTGCTACGGCGCCCTGAACGTGTTGCGCCATTTCCTGCCCCTGATGAAAAGCCCCGCTCGCATCATCAACGTGTCCAGCGGCGGCGGCTCCATGACCGATCCCGTGGGCGGCTGGTCGCCGGCGTACTGCGTATCCAAGTCTTTGCTCAATGCCATGACGCGGCACTTGGCCTACGAACTCGCCGGGCGGGGCATCGCCGTCAATGCGGTGTGCCCGGGCTGGGTCAAAACCGACATGGGCGGATCAGGCGCAACGCGCTCTGTAGAAAGAGGCGCCGAGACGCCGGTGTGGCTGGCAGCAGAAGCGGGGCAGCACCTGAGCGGGAAGTTCTTTCGGGATAAGCGGGAGATACCGTGGTGAGATGCGTTTGCGAAACTTCCAAAA
>CAZNYK010000102.1:0-15347 GCA_964577215.1 uncultured Saprospiraceae bacterium | reverse complement strand
CCTTTAACCTTTAACCTTTAACCTTTAACCTTTAACCTTTAACCTTTAACCTTTACCTCTGATTCCCCCCCGTATCCATTTCCAGGCGATTGACATTCCTGTTGAGATCAAGGCGGCTGCCGGCGTTGATCCGGGCATTTACAGCAGCGAGCTTATCCCGTGCAGTTTTCACCACCTCCGGGTCTTCGTTGTAGTTTTCGAGCAAGGCTTCCAATACGGCCCGGGCGTTTTGAAGCTCCCCCTTTTCAAGGAAAACGTCGGAGAGCAGGATAACCGTTTTGGCCACCCAGTAAGGGTAAGCCGAGCTTTCGCGATTGGCGCTGATGCACAGTTCCTGCGCTTTGTTGAGGTCGCGGCGCTGGTAATGGATGCTTGCGATGAGGTAGCGGGCTTCGGCAGTTTGTTCGTTGTCGCTCAGCCGAATGACCTCCTGCAGTGAATTAAGGGCTGTGTTGAAGTCCTGGCGGTCGTAAGCCAGCTTGCCGGAGTAAAAATTAGCGGTAGCCACCTGGGCCGGGGAAGCAGAGGGGTTGGATGCGACCCTGTTGGCATAAAGGTTGACCGCCTGGGTGTTGCCGGAGCGGTAAGCACTGCGCAGGGCGCCGATCTGGGCTTCGAAGCGCATATCAGGGCTGGTGGCAGCGGTTTCGAGTTTGGTGTAGAGGTCAAAACTCTTGACAAAGTCTTTCTCGTGGTTATACGCTATGATGGATGCCTTTTCCAGCGCTTTGAGATAGTGCCGGCTCGGACCGCGGTTGATAACGACCTCGTAGTCTTTCAGCGCCGGCGAATATTGTTTTTGCACGGCATAGGACTCGCCCCGCTGAAAATAGGCATCTATGGCGTAAATGCCGTTGGGGTATTTGCGGAGGTAGTCGCTAAAGGCTTCCACTGCGCGGGGGTAATTGCCGTTCTCAAATTGGGTGAGCGCGGAGCGATAGCTGATGGAGTCCTTGGCCATATTGTCGACCTTGTACCCGGGAATGGTTTCCAGGAAGGCGAAGTAGGCATCGGGCTTGCCCAGGTCGTTTACGTAAATTTCCTCCAAAGCGGCTAAGGCCAGAGCTGCTTCGTTGGGATCGGGATTGTTCGAAAAAACCTGCTTGTAATAATTGATAGCGCCCTCGAGGTTGGCCTGGTTGTAGCTGATGAGGCCGAGGCGAAGCAGGGCTTGGTTGATAAGGTCGGATTTCCCCCGGTAGTTGGTTGCCAATTGCCTGAGCGGTGCGATAGCCTGGTTGAGTTGCCCCAGTTCCTGGTATGTCGAACCAATGGCAAGCAAGGCATCATCTGCAAATTCGGAATTGGGAAAATCCTTGACCAACCGGTCTAAAGCCAATATTTTTTCCGTTTGGCGCCCCCGAAGGCCTTCGATGATGGCTTTTTGGTAAATGGCGTATTCAAACCCCTGATACCTGGCGGTGATGGCCTCGTCGTAGAGTTTCAGTGCATCGTTGTACTGATTGCGTTTGAACAGGCAATCGGCTGCGCGCATGGTGGCATCTCCGAGGATTTGGCCCCGTACCGCTTCGCTTCTAATGAAGCTGCGATTGCGCTTGATGCCGTCCATGGCTTCGCGAAAGAACCCCAGCGCCGCATTGAAGTTTTCTTGTTTGAGGTAATTGTATCCCTGGAGGTAATTGGCAGTGAACAGAGAAGATTCATCCGGCAGGTTGCGCAATGTTTTGGCAAGGGTAAGGAATTGATTCAACTGCCTGATACTGTTGTTATAATCTTTCTCCCTGTATGCCAGGTCGCCGAGCCAATAAACGGCCAGGGCTTTGTATTCGGCGTTGACAGGGTCCTGGAGCGAAATGTCGAAATGGCGGCGGGCGCCGGCAGGATCATTGCTTTGCATGAGCTGCAGGCCGCGCAGATAGGTCACTTTTTGGTAGGTTTCCCTGATGGCCGGCGTTTTGTTGGGCATTTTCTCAATGATATCCATGGCCTGCTTGTAGTCCCGGTAGTTGAGAAAAATCTCGCTCATCAGGCTCTGGGCTTCTACGAAGTAGCGCGATTCCGGGCGGATACTCTGCAGGGCAGTGATCGCCTCGCGGGGGTCTTTGAGTTCATAGGATAGCTTGGCGTAATTGAAAAGTGCGTCTTCCTGTACCGCAGGATCGAAGCTCATGCGTTTGGCCGCTGCAAAAGCTGTGCGTGCAGATGATTTCTGGTCGAGTTTGACATAGGAATCTCCCAGATAGTACATGGCATACTGACCGAGTTTGGAGTTAACGGTGGATAGCTCCTCGAAACTGCGGGTGGCCTTGCGGTAGTTTTGCGTGGCGTATTGGGTATAACCGAGCTGGTAAAATTCTTCCTCCCGCAGTTTACCGGTGCGCTCGGCATAAAATTCGAGATAGGGCAACGCGCTCTGGTAATCGCCTTTTTCAAAATAGGCCTGGCCGAGCAGTTGCTGAATCTCCTTGGCACGGGAGGCGTTGGGGTTGGCGGTCAGGGGCCGGGCGTAGGCGATCAACTCATCGTACTGGCGCTCGGCAAAATATATCTGGCAGATATAATACGGTATCTGATCTCTGAATCGCCTGTTTTTTTCGGCCACCCGCAAGGTGGCAATGGCATCCCTGTAATTGCCTTCAAAAAAATAGCACAGGCCGAGATAATAGTTGGTAGGCTCGTAGTATTCGTTGCGCACGTCCCTGATCTCGCGGAACTGCGTTTTAGCCCTGCCGAACTGCTTGGTTACAAAGTAGGAGTATCCCAGGCGGAAACGCGCTTCGTCGCGTTGGGATTTGGAAAGGCCCGACCAATCCACCTGGTCGTAAAAAGAGATGGCCTTTTCATATTCTTTGGAGTCGTAATAATACTTGGCGATCTCGTTGAGGGCCTGCATGGCCATTGGATCGGGCTTGTATTTGCGGATGAAATCCAGGATGAGCTTTTCCCCGTCGGGCAGCTTGAGTTGCACGGCGCTTTTGGCATAGTGCAACTCCGCTTTGATGCGGAGCAAGTCTGCCGCCGGCTCGTTCACGGGCTGGAGCAGCAGCATAGTCTGATGGAATTCTTCCTGGGCTTTGCCGAAGAGGCCCTCCTGGTAGAAACCTGTTCCTCTTTTGTAAGCCAGGTCTGCTTCGGTGAATACTGCGGTGGATTGCGCCATGAGGGAAAAGCCCCAAATACAGAGCGCAGGCAGCAGGGCAATTCTTTTAGTCATAGAACAGCGTGTTTTTGGTTTGTCATGAGCAAGCGGCCTTACAACGTTTTTTCTTCTGCTTATGGTGTGCTTTCATCCGGAGGAAAATATTCAGGGCGACGCTAAGGGTGAAAATAAGAATATGATTTTATCCCGGTTCAATCATTATCCTCCATGTTTTCCGGTTCGCCGTCGCTTTCTGTAAATGCCAGGGTGAGAAGCCAATCCCCGATGAGTTTGCGCTGTGCATCACTGAGCCGGGCCTCGGGATGACTCCATTTGTAAGAATCGAGCGGCATCCAGCCTTCCATGACCGCCTCGCCGGATTCTTCCACCATGTCTGCCCGTTTTTCAAGAGAGCGTGAGCCGTAAGTAGAATAGTTCAGGTGTTCGCGGCCTTCGTCAATGTGCCCTTTCAGCCACCAGGATACGGGGGCTACATGGGAGTACCACGGATATTTCGTTTCGTAGGAGTGGCAGTCGTAACAGGCGGTTTTCATCAGTCCTGCCACCTCGGCAGGCGCCCCGGCGAAGGTGAGAAAATCATCGGCGGCATTGTATTCGGGTACACTCTTGTCAATGCGAATAAACTGTATGGCAACGAGAGCCGCTGCAAGCGCATACAAACCGTATCTGAGCAATTTTTTCATAAACCTGTGAAGTTTTGATTTGGCCGTTATATTCCGGCAGGTGACAAATGTAAGGAGATATTGCGGGAAAAAAATCATTGGCGGTTGCAGATATACTTTTTTTCTATGTGTGGGCGTTCTTGCGCAACACTTTCATCAACACCAATTGTCTCATGAGAATTCACATCCTGCTTGCCTCGTTTTTCATCCTGCCGGGAATGGCGGGAGCTCAGTCCTATTTCACCGCCGGCGGCCTTCGTCTCGGGACGGATTGGGGGCTTACCATCCAGCAAAGAGTGGCGAAAAAAACGACCATTGAAACGATACTACAATCCAGCTTTTTCAGGGAGGAAGCCATGTTGACCATCCTGGCTGAACAGCATACTCCGCTGATCTCCCGGCGGTTCAACCTGTACGCCGGCGCCGGCCTGCACAAGGGTTGGAATACTGCCCGGCCGCTCTACGGCGAAGCCCAGCCGGAACGATCAGGGCCTTTTGGCATTACAGTGATAGGGGGCGCGGAAATGACCATCGGGAAATTGAATTTGAGCTACGACTTCAAACCGGCCATCAATATATCCGGCGGCGAGCAGGTTTTTTACACCCAATCCGGCATATCGGCCAGGTATGTCCTTATCAAAAAGCCGTTCTGGGAAAAAAACAAAAAGAAGAACAAGCGGAAAAGGTCGGGCGGCGGCTTCCGCTTGTGGTAGCCGTTCCTACTTGGTGAGGTTGAATTTATTTCCGTCATATGTGGCTATTAGCTGGTAGCCGTACCCGGTTGTTTCCTGCATTTCGTCTATCGCCCCCTGATAAACCATGATTTTTTCCTCCTCGGCGACTACGTAGAAATAATCGCCTGCGCCGGCCCTCCATCCGCCGATTGCATGGATGGCCTGATCGGGAATTTCATAAGCAGGGAATTCTTCGCGGGTGATCCCGTTGCAGGAACTGTTGATTTCGGCAACCTTGGTCTTTCGATCGCCCGCCTGCAGGTAAACCGCGAAAAAAGGAGAAGAATCCGTGCTTTCGAGTTCGATGCAACTAAGCTCTATGGTCATCGAATTCCAGTCGGGCGCCTCGTGCGCCTTCCGGTCGCGTTTACAAGAGAGAGAAAACAAAAGCAGTACCAAGAAAAGCAGGTGCGGCAATCTCATGCGTATAAGTTTTGCGCCCAAAGGTACCACAAAACGGGGGAAACAGTTTATAGAATGCGGAGGACTGCCGGTCAAAGATACCCCGAAGGCTTACAATTGCAGTATCTTTCGCAGCTCTTGCTTGGATGCCGGCTGCTGCTCTTGCAGTTCGAGCACCAATTTGGACGAAGTCACCTTTGAAAAGGCCTGCTGTAGTTCCCGCGGGCGAAGCACGGCTATTTTGCCGTCGGGATTAACGGCCCAAAGGGTGCTGCCGGGGGCGAGAGGAATGCGGTTGTTGCCGCTGATAATGACCTGATGCAGGGTGTTTTGTTCCGGGTTGACAATATAGGCAATCCGCCGGTCGTAGGCATTGTCGTGTTGGTCGGTAATGCGTCCGGCTGCAACAGTAGCAGGGGCGGGCAGGGGCAGGGCCACGGTCCACAGGCCGAGTCTGTCCATTTCCATGCGATGGCGGAGTTTAACGCGGAGCCGGGATGGTCCTTCTCCCATTTCTACCCATTGCCTTTCCCAGTTTTTTGTTGCAGAAGCTTTTTCTTTATCGCATTTTTGGCTTATAGCAGCCATACTGCTGTCGTATCTTTGTTGCCATTGCTTAAGCGCATTTTCGTAGTCGGCAAAAGCAGCCTTCCAGGCTTCCATAGCTTTTTCGTATGCGCTTCCGGTAAGCACAGGGTTTACAAACAAGCGGAGCGTGGTGGCGCCGTGGCTCAGAATAAGTTCAAAGTCATTCCCTTCTATTTGTTTCAGGCGTGCAGATTGCCAGGTGACGGCGAAGGCGCGGGGATCGTAGGCGGGGCTGTTTGGCGAGATTTGCCAAATGGCGCCCTGGTACAATTGGGCTTCTTCTCCTGTGGCGGTTTCGGGAACGGCGCCGGCAAGGAAGTCGAGTTCTATGGTAGGTTGGTCCGGGTTGCTCCTCTGCGGTTTTGCGGGAGGCGTAGGAGCCGGGTTGGCAGCTTCCCATGCCAGTGATTCCTGTTCAGTTTTTTTGTCGATGGCGCTTATGATCTGGTACAATTCCATTTTCTGCCGGTACATCGGGTCTCCGGGTTCAGGCTCTGCGTGGCCCAGGATTTCGGTTCGGCTCCGCCCCCGGCTTATCCATTTGCCTGCGTCAACATCGAGAAAATATTCAAAGTAGCCCGTGGAAAGGCTTGAAGACGTAAACTGTACAATGGACTCGAATTCCACCTGGATCATTTTGCCCGGTGCGAGGAAAACCCTTTTGCCGTCTTGTTCGGCATAAATTTCAACCATTCCGGCAGATTCAAGCTGGCGTTTGACTGATGCCGAATCGTGGGTGAGCCTGATGCCTGCGAGGAAAAAGTCAACAAAATCGTCAAGTTTCCGGAAGAACACTTCTACCTGGCCATCCACCGGATCACCGTTTTCACTAACAAAAGCCGATGGTGGAATGACTATGCGGGGGTTGGAGCCGAGCATGTTTTCCTGTGAGGTTTCGACCTGGAGGCCGGCAAATTGAGGCTTTAACTCCGGAAGGGGAGGGGAGAGCAAAAGCGATTTTTCCAAGGAAGCAAGGTCTTGTGCGGAATTGCCGGTTCCCGATGGGGTGCGGAGAATAAGGAGGAGCGCTACGGCAGCAGCAGCCAATGCAGTACCCGCATACATCACATGGCGCATCGAAACGATACCCCGGCGCCTGGTTCCGGATTGATGCGCCAACAGCAGAGCATCAAAATCTTTGTGCCGGGCGATGTCTTCGCTCGATACGGGTGGTGGTGGGATTCGAAAGTCGTATCTTTTCTTCATACGCATTTCTTTAAGCGGATTCATGGTTGGAGGCCCGCGTTGTTGTTCATTTGTACCATTACCCCTTTCATTCGTTCCAGGATGCGGTAAGTTTTCACTTTGGCATTACTCTCGGTAATGCCCAGTATGTCGGCAATTTCGCGAAAGGATCGCTGCTCGAAGAAGCGCATTTCAATGAGCGCCAATTCGGATTCTTTCAGCGTTTGCATAGCTTGAAGCAATGCCGCGCGTTGTGCTTCGGAGTTGTCTTCTGCCACTTCGTCGGTCAGCGTGTGAAGTCCTCCTTCTTCCATACTCACAATGCGCGCTTTTTGAGCCTGCCGAAAGTGCTGCGCTACCTCATTGGCAGCAATGCGAAAAAGCCAGGCTGAAAAAGGCACTCCCTGAAAAGTATAATCGCCCAGCCTTTGCAGGGCCTTTAGAAACACCTGGGCGCAGAGGTCGGCAGCGAGCTCTGTGTCCTGTGAACGGTTGTACAGGTACCGGAATACCGGTTCGTAATGCCGGTCGTATAATGGCCGGAATAAAGCCACATCCTCCTGCGCAGCTTGCACTTCAAGCCACTCGGCATGCATGGCCTCTGCGGAAACAGTCCGGTCTGAGCCGCTGCCCTGTACCGCCCGATCCAGGTTACGGCTGATTTGCAGGTTCGAAAACATCAACTCCGGAATTTTCCCTTGTTTTTGACTGTTTCAAATTCATAATGCAAATTTGCGAAAAAGTTACATGAAAGCTCCCGATTTTTTGCAGGTTTCCGGCGATATCCTTCTCAGCGCCTTTCGGCCTGAGGACAAGCCCGACCTTTTGTACTGGCTCCAGGACGAAACCGTGCATCGCCTGACAGCTACTCTTCCGTACCCTTATACGCAGAAGGATGCGGATGAATGGATTGAACTGACACAACAATTGGAAGAGCGGTACCCCTGCCGCCCCAACTGGGCCATACGGATCCCTACAGGCCGGCTCATTGGCGGTATCGGGCGCGTAATGAACAAAGGCGAAGCCAACCATTGGGATGAGATTGGTTACTGGCTCGCAGCGCCATACAGGGGCCGGGGCATCATGACGGAGGTAGTGCGCGCTTTTTGCCAGCACTGGTTTGAGACTTCGCCGCTGGTTCGCATCGAGGCCAACGTGTATGAAATCAACCCCGCTTCGGCAAGGGTACTTGAAAAAGCGGGCTTCCGCTTAGAGGGCCGCCTGCTCAAGAAATATTTAAAAAATGGAGTTTTTTTAGACAGCCTGCTATACGCAAGACTGAAAAACGAGCTGTAGAAAAGCCTGCGCTTGTGATACAAATCACGGAGTATTGCAAACTGCCCAGTTTACCTTTGCACAGCTTTTTTGATTTGAAACGAGTACATAGAAATGAAGATCAGTAACATTTTTCCCATACTCTCATGGCTGCCGAAATACGAAAAAGGCAATTTAAAGGGCGACCTGAGCGCCGGCCTCACGGTAGGCGTAATGCTCATTCCCCAGGGTATGGCCTACGCCATGATCGCCGGTATGCCGCCGATCTACGGTTTATACGCAGCTACCGTTCCTTTGATATTATATACCATGCTGGGCACCTCTCGCCAACTGGCCATAGGCCCCGTGGCGATGGTATCGCTGCTTACGGCGGCCGGCGTCGGCGCAATGGCAGAGGCCGGTTCAGAAACCTATATCGGTTTGGTAATCGCCCTGGCTTTGCTGGTTGGCTTACTCCAATTGCTCTTGGGGGTTTTCCGCTTGGGATTCATGGTAAATTTTCTCTCTCATCCGGTTATCAGCGGCTTCACCTCTGCCGCAGCCATCGTCATCGGTTTAAGCCAACTCAAACACCTGCTGGGCATCAACATGCCACGCGGCGAACACCTGCACGAAATACTTCGCGGCGCCTGGCAGAACATCGGGGAAACCAATTTGCTCACCTTGGGGATTGGCTTAGGCGCCATAGCACTCATTCAATTGGTGAAACGATGGAAAAAGTCTTTCCCCGGGTCTCTACTTGCAGTAGCGGCAGGCATTATTTTGGTATGGGGCCTGGGCTTGCATGAGAGCGGAGTGAAAATCGTAGGGAAAGTGCCGGGAGGCTTGCCCGCTTTCGGATTGCCGGACTTCAGCATTGAAACGGCCAAAGCCCTTATGCCGATCGGCCTGGCAATCGCTTTGGTCAGCTTTATGGAGAGCATCGCCGTGGCAAAGGCCATGCAGTCGAGGCACCGAAACTACAAACTCGATGCCAACCAGGAACTCATTGCATTAGGCACGGCAAATATCGGCGGCGCATTGTTCCAGTCTTTTCCCGTCACGGGTGGTTTTTCCCGCACGGCAGTCAATGATCAGGCTGGTGCGCGCACCGGTATGGCGGCCATTTTCAGTGCGGTTTTGGTAGTCGTAACCTTGTTGTTTCTCACGCCTTTGTTCGAGTTTTTGCCAAATGCGGTCCTTGCCTCCGTCATAATGGTGGCGGTAGCCGGTCTGGTCGATTATAAGGAAGCCGTTCATCTTTGGCACAGCAACCGGAGCGATTTTGCCATGTGGATGGTCACTTTTCTGGCCACCCTTTTTATCGGCATTGAGCAAGGTATAGGGCTGGGCGTGATCCTTTCCATTGCATTGGTCATTTTCCGCACCACGCGTCCGCATATCGCCGTTTTAGGCAGAGTGCCCGGCTCTGATTTTTACCGCAACGTGGAGCGCTTCTCCAACCTGGAACAACGTCCGGATATTCTCATCATGCGCTTTGATGCGCAATTGTACTTTGCCAACGTCAATCATTTCCGGGAGTCAATTGACGATCTGGTGTCCAAAAAGGGAAACGCCTTGCGCGCTATCGTTATCAACGCAGAAAGTATCAATAACTTAGACAGTTCGGGCGTACATGCGCTGGAAGAATTGATCGAACAATACAGGCAGCAAAATATAGGGGTTTATTTTGTCAGTGTAAAAGGGCCTGTGCGGGATGCCATGGCAAAAGCGCATCTCATTGACAAGATCGGCGGCCAAAACTTCTTCATGAGCAATCAGCAGGCAGTTGACGCCATTGACCAGGTGAAAACCGGCGGAGAGGATACTTATGCCGGTTATGTGCTTCAGACGAACACATAACCTTTTTCAATACAGGTTTCCTTCATACAGGTGTATCGGTCCCATCATTGAATCTGAAAAAAGATGCAACCTTCCCCAACGATTCTTGTCCTTTGGGGTGTCTATCGTTAAAAAACCGGAATTCGCCGAGCAAAACGCAGATTTGGTTGTTTTTTTCTTAGTTTTGTAGCTGGGAATAACGGGAAAATCCAATGCACCTGTCATGAAAAAGTCTAATGCTCATTTCGTTGTTTTGGCTGTGCTGATTCTATGTAGTTTGTGCAGCTATATTTTCCTTACCACACGTTCGGTTGCGACTCCTGAAATCGGCATGCAAACCTCTAAGGAGATAATTCTCGACAAAGAAAGTAAGGAGGTGGAAGAAAGTCCCAAAAACCTTCTTCCCGATGTCGTATTGGTAAAAAAACTTGCCGGGGCAGTTCGCCGGCTAGTTCCTGCTTCTGCTTATTGAGCAGCCGTTTTCTTTTTCCAGTATCTCATAAGCCCGGCCACGCTCATCCATGCGGGGTTGGCATTCTCGTAGGCTGCCATTTCTTCTTTCGTCAATGGGATTTGCCGTAGTTGTTGCATCACGAAATCCGTGAATAGGGGAGTGGTTTCTTCTATGGATCTGCCTGCTTCGAAATGTGGTTTCATCCATTGAGCCCAATCGAGCAGGCGCCCTTCCAGTTCGTCCAGATGCGCCCCGATGTCTGTTACTTGCCCGTAGTGCGTCAGGTAGAGCTTTTTGATGTCCAGCTTCCGGATCAACGCAAGTGATTCCTGCCACTCTTCTACATTTATATCGGGTGGGGGACAAGGAGGAGCCACAAGCCCTTTGTGTATCTTTACACCGCCAACATCCCCGGTAAACAGATTTTCACCTGCTTGCCAGGCGATGTGATGCACCGCATGCCCCGGCGTATGCCAGGCGGTAAAAGCGGTATTCCCCACCTTAAAGACCTGCCCGTGGCCGGCAATGGTGATGTTTTCCTGTGCAATAGGCTGTAAATCACCCCAGAGCGCATCCATTTCATCCTTATATATCATTTTGGCCGACTGTAGGAGTTTCTCAGGGTTGAGCATATGCCGCTCACCGGCGGGATGCATATACACCTGAGCTCCGTTCCGGGCCAGTACCCAGGCGGCCCCGGCATGGTCCAGGTGAATATGCGAAATGAATACGTGCTGAATGTCGTGGATATCGTAGCCCGCTTGCCCTATGGCCCGCTCCAGGGCGGGATACGTGGAATGCGGGCCTGTTTCTACCAAAGCAGGCCCTTCGGTTGTTTCCACCAAAAAAGCTGCAATAGTATCGGCATGCCCTTGGAAATGGAGGTCGAGAATGTGGATCATATCAGTCGAAATGTGGGGATTCAATTTGCATGGTGATATATTCGGTACTGGTCAAACGTTCATGCAGGCCTTTGGTTTTCGGCAGTTCGTATTCCATGAAATACCTGGCAGTGAGTATTTTGCCCTCATAAAACGCCTTTTCCTGTGCACCGGCGGCTTCAGGCAGCGCCCGTTGAGCAGCAATGGCCATCAGTAGCCATTGCCAGGCCATGGCCACGAGGCCGAAATATTCCAGGTAAAGGGTGGCGTCTGCCAGGAATGCCTCCGGTTTTTCTTTGGAGGCCACTGAAAAAAGATGCAAAGTGGCTTTTTGCAATCCGCCGGCTGCATCCCCCAAGGCAAGAGCCATGGCCCTGAGCGGCTCTAATTGCATGGCCCGGCCGACCGTATCGCTGATCTCCTGGGCAAAAGCAGCCGCTGCTTCTCCATTTTCCATCATCACCTTTCGTCCAAGCAAGTCTATTCCATGAATGCCTGTAGTGCCCTCGTAAATGGCGTTGACACGGATATCCCGGTAGTATTGCTCCAGGGGGAAATCATCGCAATATCCGGCGCCGCCGAGGCATTGCATACCGGCGCTGACAGCCATCGTGCCCATTTCGGAGGGATAGGATTTTGCGACCGGCGTCAGCAGTTCGAGCAGTAGGTGGGCCTTGCGTTTTTCAGGGCCTTGAGCGTGCTTTTCCAGGTCGGCGTAGTGGCTGCACTGGAGCAGGAGGGCAAAGCTGCCTTCGATCACTGATTTTTGGAACAACAACATGCGGCGCACATCGGCATGCTCGATAATGGGCACCTGCGGAAGGCTTAGATCTTTGTTGGATGGGTGCCTGCCCTGCGGCCTTACCCGCGCATAGTCCAGTGCAGCGTAATACGCGCCCGAAGCCGTTGCCGCCGCCATTAACCCTGTACCGATACGCGCTTCATTCATCATCTGGAACATATATGACAGGCCTCTGTGGGGGGCGCCGACCAGCCAGCCGCGGCAGTTTTCGCTTTCCCCGATCTGGAGGTGGGCTGCTACATAGCCTTTCTGGCCCATTTTGCCGTAAATGCCGGCGGTAACGACGTCATTGGGAACCAAGGAACCGTTTTCTTCGCGCAACTTGGGCACGGCAAACAAGGAAATGCCTTTGGCGCCGGGAGCTGCGCCGTCAATTCGCGCCAGCAAAAGGTGTACCACATTGTCTACGGCGTTATGATCCCCGCCGCTGATGTATATTTTTTGCCCTTTGATCAAATAGTAGCCGTCGGCATGAGGCGTGGCAGTAGTGATTATGTCAGATAGAGAACTGCCGGCCTGCGGCTCTGTGAGGGCCATGGTGCCTTGCCATTTTCCCGCGTACATCTGGGGAATGAATCGGTTCTGAAGCGCTTCATCCGCAAAATTCCTGAGCAGGCGCGCAGCCCCCTGGGTGAGGAATGCATTTGGCGGGGTATTGGAGTTGGCCGCGTAAAAGATCATCAATGCGGCGTTGAAAAGTGTGAGCGGCATCTGCTGGCCGCCGGCATCGAAGCTGTCGGTAGCGCTGATCCAGCCGCCCTCGCCGAATGCCTGCATAGCCGGGCGCACGGAGGAATGCACCTTCACCTCCCCCTTCTCGTAATATGCTTTGTTTTTATCCATTTCCCGGTAATAGGGGAAAAGGTAGGTGTCGCCGATCTGGCGCGCCGCGTCCAAAGCCATATCAAAAGCATCGCGGTCGTATGCCTCAAAATATGGGAATTGCTGAAGCGCGGGTGCGTCGAGCACTTCATAAAGCAAAAACTTGAGGTGGCGGATGCTGATGTAACGGGCGGCCATGGTTGGATGAATTTTATGTCGTGACAAAGGTAGGGATAATTTGCAAAGAGCAAACCGGCCAATGAAGCAGGATTTTGAGGCTATCGAATGTACAGCTACTCAAAGCCAGTGGATTGAGCAGTAACCTGTGTAGTTGTGTTTTTTCCTTATTTTGCAGGCTCAACACAATCAGGGAGCAACCATGAATCCACACGACATACTTTGGAGGCCAAGCGCTGATTTCATACGGCGATCCAACCTGCGTCATTATCAGGATTGGCTTGAAACGCATTATCAGCTGCGACTTTACGACTACAGCGAGCTGTGGGAATGGTCGGTGGAACGCCCCGGTCAGTTCTGGGAAAGTATATGGAAATATTTTAATATTATCAGCTATTCGCCATACCGGGAGGTGATGTCGGCAGATGCCATGCCAAGTACGAAATGGTTTGAAGGGAGTACGCTCAACTATGCGGAGCACATTTTCCGGCAGTACAGCGACGACCGGCCGTCCATTGTCTTTCGATCAGAACGGCAAGCAGCACGTGAAATATCCTGGAGCGAACTGCAGTCCAAAACCGCCGCGTTGGCCGCCACCCTGCGCCGCCTGGGGGTGCGACCCGGCGACCGCGTGTGTGCATTCCTTCCCAACATTCCCGAAGCGACCATAGCATTTCTCGCAACCTGTTCCATTGGCGCAGTATGGTCGAGTTGTTCGCCGGATTTCGGGGTGGGAAGCGTAGCCGACCGCTTTGAACAGATCGAACCGAAAATTTTCATCGCCGCCGATGGATATGCCTACAACGGCAAGAACTTCGACAAAAGCGATGTGATACGCGAATTATGCGCACGGCTGCCCACGCTGCAAAAGCTTATTCTCGTGCCGTATTTGAACCTGCAAGCCGATGCAGGGCAGTTTGCCCTCGGTATGTCCTGGGCGGAAGCAGTGGAGGATACCGGGGTTGCGTTGCAATTCGAGGCCGTTCCTTTTTCCCATCCCATTTGGGTGTTGTATTCCAGCGGCACTACGGGGCTGCCCAAGGCAATTACCCATTCCCATGGGGGGGTATTGCTGGAACATTTGAAATACCTGCATTTTCATAACGATGTGCATCCCGGCGAGCGCTTTTTCTGGTTTACCACGACAGGCTGGATGATGTGGAACTTTGTCCAGGCGGCTTTGCTGACCGGCGCTACCATTGTGTTGTATGACGGAAGCCCCGGCTACCCGGACCTGAACGCATTGTGGGCTTTTGCAGGGGAGTCGAAAATTCACCATTTCGGCACCAGCGCGCCATTTCTTATTGCCTGTGAAAAAGCGGGATTGGAGCCTGGCCGGGGTTTTGATCTTTCGCATTTGCGCACCCTGAGTTCGACGGGTTCTCCGCTGCCGCCGGAGTCATTCGATTGGGTTTACAGGGGCGTTCACCCCGGCATTTGGTTGTGTTCCATGAGCGGTGGTACAGACGTGTGCACGGCTTTCGTGGGCGGCTGCCCCTTGCTGCCGGTACCCCGCGGCCAAATTCAGTGCCGGGCGCTCGGCTGCGCCTTGTATGCATTTGACGATGCCGGCCGGCCTGTGGAAGATGAACTGGGAGAAATGGTCGTCACAAGGCCCATGCCTTCCATGCCGGTTTTCTTTTGGAACGATCCCGGTGGGGAACGCTATCGCTCCAGTTATTTCGAAATGTACCCCGGTATATGGAGGCACGGCGATTGGGTAAAAATCTCGAAACAGGGCAGTTTGGCTATCTTCGGCCGCTCCGACGCTACGCTCAACCGCCAGGGCGTGCGCATCGGTACCAGCGAGATATACCAGGCTGTAAATAAGGTACAGGCAGTAAAAGACAGCCTCGTGGTGAACCTGGAACTGCCTGGCGGAAAGCATTACATGCCGTTGTTTGTGACGATGCACGAAGGATTCGTTCTCGACGATGCCGTAAAATCGGAGATCAATTCCCGCTTGCGGTCTGAGTTTTCGCCCCGTCATGTACCCGACGAAATTGTGGAAACGCCCGATATACCCTACACCATCAGCGGTAAAAAGATGGAAGCGCCGGTGAAGAAAATACTTTTGGGTTTCCCTTTGGATAAAGCTGCCAGCGTGGACGCGATGCGCAATCCGGAGGCGCTGGCTTTTTTTACGGAATTTGCAAAAGGGGTAGGGGAGATAGGCCGCTGAATTTCCATCTGCAGAATACTTCGAGGAAAGGCAGATGGGCTTATCAGTCATCCTCTCGCCGGAGCGCCGGATAATTTCTCTTTCTTTCAGGCGGGGATTTTATTGTTATACTATTATGTTAAATAGAAATCGACAAACGGACTTTTGAATAATAGGGGCGGGTTGGATTAAGTAAAAAGGAAAAAGGAAAAAGGAAAAAAGCTTGCCCGCCGTGGCGGGGAAAAAGGCGCCGCACCGAGCG
>CAZNYK010000101.1:13938-15612 GCA_964577215.1 uncultured Saprospiraceae bacterium | reverse complement strand
CATCAGCACATCAACCCATCAGCAAATCCCCCACCCCCTCCATGATCTGCGCTGTAGCGCCTTTATTCTTTTCAAGATAGCGAAAGGAGGCCCGGCGCGCCCGTTCCCTGCCTTCCTGAGTCGAAAAATGGGCAAAAGCCCGGCGAAGATCATCCGTATTCCGGACAGCCGACGCCCCGCCGTCCCGGAGCATTTCCACCGCTTCCCTGAACTTGCCGTACCTGGGGCCGAATATTACCGGAAGCCCGAAAGCCAGCGGCTCCAGCGTGTTGTGAATGCCGGCGCCGAAGCCCCCACCGATGTATGCTACCTCGCCGTACCGGTACAAGGCAGCGAGCATGCCCACGTTGTCAACGATGAGTACCCGGGCTGCGGCTGCGGTTTCCGGGGTAGCTGTGGAGAAACGAATGGCCGGAACCTCCAGTATCCGCTCCAGGCGGTTTATTGAATTCATGGAAATGTGGTGCGGCGCTATCAGCATCTTCCATTCCGCCGGAAAACCATCGCTGATGAGGCCGGCCAGCAGTTTTTCGTCCGGGGGCCAGGTACTCCCGGCAATCAGCACAGGCGATCCGCCGGCAAAAGCTTCCACTAATGGGATCTGCCTGCCCTCGACCGCCAGGCTTGCCACGCGATCCACCCGCGTATCGCCGGCTACTGTGCATTGCAACACGCCATTGGCTTTTAAAAGCGCTTCAGAGCCGTCGTCCTGTACAAAGACGTGGCGGAACCCCCGCAGCGCCTCCATCCAGGCCTTGCCGTACCATCTGAAAAACACCTGCTCCGGCCGGAAGAGCGCAGATACCAGCAAAGTGGGAATACCCCGGCGGAACAGAGCCGCCAGCGTATGCAGCCAAAATTCGTACTTGACAAAAACGGCCAGGTCAGGCCGCACTATTTCCACGAATTGTTCTGCCTGGGCGCGCGTATCCACCGGCAGGTAACACACATGGTCTGCCAATGGGTATTCTTTGCGGATTTCATATCCCGAAGGAGAAAAAAAACTCAACAGGATGCGCGCCCGAGGATATTCCCGGCGGAGGGCTTCCATGAGCGGACGACCTTGTTCAAACTCGCCTAAGGAAGCGCAGTGTATCCAAATCCGGGTATCTCCCGGAGGAAAATATTCATACATAGCCTGTTCCAGCGCCGGGGCCCAACCGCTGCGGCCCTGCACCCAAAGGCGCGCCTTGGGATTGAATACGGCTGCTATTCTACCGGCAAAAGCGTATAGTGCAACGCCCAAATCGTAGGCCCAGGGTATTGTCATGAGGCTCAGTAGTAAATTTCCCTTGCGGCCTTGCCCATGTAAAAGGGCAGAATCCAGCCGGCGCGCAAGCCGATCAAAACATCGTTGTACCGGCGTTCATCGCGGATGCGGGTATCAAAGTTAAGACTCCGCCGGTTTTGAGTGGCGCCGTAACAGCCCTCCAGGCCGGCAAAAAAATTGATGCGCCCGTCTTTGCTCAGCATTTGGTAACCAATAAAACCGTTGAACGCCAAGCCGTTGCTGAGCCGGTCGTAGCCTTTTTTGTACTCCGGGGCAAGGGGAGCTACCGCCCGCTGCGGATCGTCCTGAATGCGTATTTTATGTTGCAGCAATCCGGCGCCGAGGGTAAGGCGCAGACCGGAACGCGGTTCTTTTTGCGACAGGGGGAATAACTTGCCTGCCAT
>CAZNYK010000101.1:0-13838 GCA_964577215.1 uncultured Saprospiraceae bacterium | reverse complement strand
TGAAAGATGACCGCATTGCCTTTGTTCCGGGCATCGTCCTGGCTGAATGCCGTTACCGCAAGAAGCAGGATCGGGTATAAAAAAAATGAGCTGCGCATGTGCTGGTTTTGAATGCCCGCGGCAAAATTACCTTTTTTTCCTCAGCACTCCGGCACTACAATGGAAATTCGGGCCGCAAGACCGCCCTGCGAAGTTTCCTTGTATTTGGTGTTCATATCCTGGGCAGTTTCCCACATGGTTTTGATGACATCGTCCAGGGACACCTTTGCTTTTTCCGGGTTGCTCTCCACTGCTATATGAGCAGCGGTGATGGCTTTGACGGCGCCCATGGAGTTGCGCTCGATACAAGGTATCTGCACCAGGCCGCCGATGGGGTCGCAAGTGAGGCCAAGGTGGTGTTCCATGGCAATTTCCGCAGCCATGAGGGCCTGGGCAGGCGTACCGCCCAATGCTTCTGTAAGGGCCGCAGCCGCCATGGCGGAAGAAACGCCTATCTCTGCCTGGCAACCGCCCATGGCGGCCGAAATGGTAGATCCTTTCTTAAAAATGCTGCCGATCTCGCCGGCTACCATGAGGAAACGCACGATCCCCTCTTCTTCGACTTCAAGCCCGGAGAAACAAACGTAGTACAACAAAACAGCCGGAATAACCCCGGCCGCTCCATTGGTGGGCGCTGTGACCACCCGGCCGAAACCGGCGTTTTCCTCATTGACGGCCATGGCAAAACAACCGATCCATTTGAGTATTTCCGTAAAGCTGCATTGGCGCCGGCGCAAAGTGTGCACCCACTCACCGGCATCGGAGTAGCGCGCTTCGCCCATCAACTTCCTGTGCAACTCCGGGGCGCGGCGTACTACGTGAAGTCCCCCGGGCAGTATGCCCCCGGTATGGCAGCCGAGGTAGGCGCATTGCTTCATCACTTCCCAAATGCGAAGCAGGCCATGACGTGTTTCTGAAGCCGGGCGCCAGCTCAACTCGTTGTCGTAAACGATTTCCCAGATGGCACAAGCGCGGGCAGCGCAGTACCCGGCCAATTGGGCGCCGCTCTCAATAGGATAAGGCAGGCGGAGCGAAGAGGCGCCCCGCTCTTCGTTTTCCTTTACGATAAATCCTCCCCCAATGGAGTAGTAGGTTTCCTCCATAAGCAAATTCCCGCTGGTATCGAATGCCTTAAAAGTCATCCCGTTGGCATGATACGGGAGCGATTGAAAAAAATGAAACACCACCTGGGTGTCAGGATCAAACGGGATATCAGACTTGCCGCCCAGGGGAAGGCGTTTGCTTTGCCTGATGCGCTCCGGAAGCCCGCGCACCTCCTCCACGGCGATGGTGACTGGATCCTCTCCACACAGGCCGAGCACTACGGCGATATCGGTACCGTGCCCTTTGCCCGTGAGGGCGAGAGAGCCGTACAAGTGTACTTCAAGACGTTCAATTGTACCGGAAAGAAGCTGTGCATCCAGTTCTCCTGCAAAACGTTGCGCAGCTCTCCAGGGACCGAGGGTGTGTGAACTGGAGGGGCCGACACCGATTTTGAGCATGTCGAAAACACTGATGGGTTCCATGGTCGCAGGGATATTTGGCTCAAAAGTACTCAATGCCGGAAAAGAATACATCTGAAGTATTACATTTGCAGTATGGAAGGCGCGCTTTTGCGCCCGGAACCCATGTCAGAAACAATCCGGGAAAACAGTACTCCGTCTGATGGCCGCGCAAGTGATTTGTTGGAGGGCCTCAATAAGGCATTTGCCGCATTGCTGAAAATCCATGACTTTGAAGAAGCGCTTTTCTCTTCTTTGTCAATCATTGCCGACACCATCCGCGGCGACGGCATCTCCTTTTACGATGCAGCCGAAATTTCCCCATCCTCTGTTATCCATCTTCCGCAGAGAATTTCCCTGAGCAAGATCGATGGCGTATGGCAGCAAAAACAAGCGGATCGTTTTGCGTTTGACATTACCAAATCCCCGCAAAAAGAGTGGATACAAAGCATCCGCGCAGGGCTTCCTGTACAGGGCAGCATCAGGCAATTTGATGAAGAAGATCAAGCCTCATTGACAGGGAGTATCATCAAAGATTTCTTTGTGGCCGCACTGGTTGCAGCTGAAGATCAACAGCTCGGGATACTCATTGCAGGCAGCGACCAGCCCGGCAAAAGATGGCGGGAAGACGAGGTACAAACGCTGCAGTCTTTTGCCTTTGCCTTAGGCAGTTTTGACGCCCGCCGCCGGGCTGAAGGCTCGCTCAGGGAAAAACGGGATTACCTGCGCAAAATATTGGATCTCAACCCCAACCTTATCTTCTCCAAAGACCGGGCGGGGCGGTATACCATGGCCAACAAAGCCATTGCAGACATATATAAGGTAGCAGTAAAGGAGTTGATAGGAAAAACCGACCGCGATTTTAATCCACATGCCGATGAAATAGACAGCTTTCTGGCGGATAACGAAGAGGTCTTCGCCACCGGGCAGCCCAAGTTTATTCCTCATTATATGCTTACCGACCTCGATGGCCGGCTCCGCCATGCCCAGGCATCCAAAGTGCCGATCATGAATCCCGCCGGCGAAGTGGAAGAAGTGCTGGTCGTCATCTCCGATATTACCAAACAGAAAGAAGCAGAGGAGCGCCTCAGGGAAAATGAAAGGCAACTCAAACGCTACATAGAATCGAATATGCAATTGGAAAACTTTGCATACATTGCCTCACACGATCTCAAGGAGCCCCTGCGCACCATCAGGGCCTTTTCTCAATTGCTCACCAAGCGCTATGCGGACGTACTCGATGAACAAGGCAAAGCGTATCTCAATTTTGTATCCGACAATGCCGGCAGGCTGAACAGCCTGATCGAAGATTTGCTTACTTTCTCACAGGTGACTGCGGTGGAAAATCAGCGCAAAGAAGTTCCTACACAGGAATTGATCGAACAGGTAGAACAAGAACTGTCTGAAATGATCCGGAAAAATTCCGCCTCCGTGCAGTTGGGTAAATTGCCCGCTCATTTATACGGCAACCCGTTCAAGTTGCAGCAATTATTCCAAAACCTCCTTTCTAACGCGGTTAAGTTCCACAAGCCGGGAAAAGCGCCCCGGGTAAAGATCAGCAGCGAAGAACATGCAACCCATTGGCTTTTCCGGGTTTCCGATAACGGCATAGGCATCCCCGAGGAACATCACGAGCGCATCTTCCTGTTGTTCAAGCGCTTGCACAGCAGGGAGAAATACGAAGGAACCGGGCTGGGATTAGCCATAGCCAAAAAAATCGTAGAGCAACACGGAGGCGATATCCGGGTGGAGTCCGTTCTTGGAAAAGGCAGCACCTTCCAGTTTACCCTCCAAAAGCGGGGGTACTGATGCGAGGATTCTACCTTTTCTTGTGCACGGTAGCTTCGATGCCTTTCCCTTGCAACTCTTTTACTAAGGCGCTTGCTTCCCCGTAGGTGCCGAACCGCTCCACCAGGACCACGGCAAACGTCCCCCTGTCGAATTTTTCCACCGAGGCGTTCCCATAACCTAATTTCTTCACTTTGGCTGCCATATTCTCCGCATTGACAGTCTCCCGGAAGGAACCGGCCAGCACTAAGTAATCGCCCGAAGTATTGGAGGAATAAGACTCGGGAACTGTAGCAGGCCCGGCTTCTTTGGCAGGCTCCGTAGCCGGGAATTCATCCACGGCGGTAATGCCCTTGTCTTCCGTATCGCCTGTAACACCCGTATCGTCGCCGGCGGGTCTTTCATCGCCGAACCCCGTTGCCGGAACATCAGAGTCCGGTTGCGGTTCCTCTTCCAGTAAGGTATCTGGTGGGGCCTGCTCTGTGAGGTCTTGTTCCTGCTCCTGGGAAGGCACGGTTGCCATTTTATAGATAAGAAAAGCCAGGGCGGCCACGCAAACGGCCACAATGGCGAAAGTCAAATAATCCGTTCTGGACATGAGTGAAAATTTTGAGGCTAAGGTAATGATTTTTTGATTCTTATGCAAACGGCACGAAAAAGCTCTGCCCGTCACTGGCCAGTTCCACCCCATATGGAAGCAATGGCATCACCTCCTCATAACGCCCCATGGTATGGCTGATGTGCGTCAGGTAAGCCTTTTGCGGATGCAGGCGCGCTATGAGTGCGAGCGCCTCTTCCAGGTTGAGGTGCGAATAATGCGGCCTGCGCTGCAATGCGTTGAGCACGAGGGTATGGCACCCCTCCGCTTTTCTGAGTTCCGTCTCCGGAATCGTTTTAATATCGGTGAGGTAAACGAAGTCGCAAATCCGGAATCCCAACACCGGCAAATTGCCGTGCAGGCCCTCGATAGGCTGCACGGGAATTCCCTCCACTTCAAAAGGATATTCCTTCTGAATTTCCTGCAGCAGTATCCGCGGAGCGCCGGGGTAAGGGTCGGCATCAAATGCATAGGCAAACCGGTTTTTCAGTTCTCTGCCAACTGCGGCCGTAGCGTACACGGGCATATCGCGCCGCTGCATAAAATTGAAGGGGCGCACATCATCCATGCCGGCTACATGGTCATTGTGTTCATGGGTGAGCAGAATAGCATGGAGCGACTCCACCCCCGCCCTGAGCATCTGTTGCCTGAAATCGGGTCCGCAATCGATGACGATGTTCTTGTTTCCAGCCTGGACGAGTACGGAGGTGCGCAAGCGCATGTCGCGCGCGTCGGCGGAGCGACAAACCTCGCAATGGCAGCCGATGACGGGTACGCCTTGAGAAGTGCCGGTACCCAGGAATGTAACTCTAAGTTCGATGGCGTCAGTTTTGGTTTGATTCTTCCGCGGTTTGAGCGCGAACGATCTCCCGGTAAAGCCGGGCGGACTTTTCACTCATGGCCGAAGGCTCGGCGTTTATGCCCGCGAGGATATCCAGCAGGCAATTGATGCGGCCTTCCGTATTGAAAAACTTGTTGACCACGGCGACCTTTCGATCTTCCACGATGCAATAACCCGATTGGAAATTGCCTTTTTCATACCGCACGGTATAGCCCATCTCCTCAAAGAGATTTTCCAGTTTTTTCAGGTTGTGCGACGTAAATTTAAGCATTTGCCGAAACGGTTTATCATGGGCAAAGGTAGCGCATTGCCCCCGTTTTTTCTATTTTTGCGCAAATTCCTGTCGCATGAAGTTTTCTATCATAGCTCTTTTGGTTCTTCTCTTCCTTTTTTCAGGCCAATGGGTTCAAGCCCAGCGTTTCAAGGCCGGCCTTAGCGCAGGCTTCAATATGGCCCAGATTGATGGGGACGACCTGGCAGGATTCAACAAACTTGGCCTTGCCGGCGGCATCAGAGCCTCAGCCATCCTTTCCGATCGCTGGCAATTGGGAATGGAATTGCTGTTTTCCCAACAAGGCTCGGCCCGCTCTACCAAAGACCCGCTCGGCGCTCCTTACAACAGCGTCAGGCTGAACGCGGTAGAAGCGCCGGTCATGATCCTGTTTTCAGAATGGAAACTGCAATTGGCAACAGGCTTGTCCTATAGCCGGCTTATCAATCACCGCATCAAGGACATCGGCGGTACAGATGTATCCGACAACCTGCTCGTCGACAGCGGCAGCCTGAATTTTTTGCTGGGCGGCACCTATTTTTTTCAGCCCAATTGGGGCTTGGATGTGCGATGGACGCGCGGCCTCATGGCGCGAGATGTGCGCTCCGAATTGGCCGGCGGGCAGGTAGATCAATTCCTGAGCTACTTCCTCACCATCCGGGCACTGCATTTATTCAATTAAATGCCATTGATCATCAACAATTACAAAACCAAAAAATAACAGATATGAGAGCGCTCCTTTTTTTCGCCATTTTCGCAATATCCTTCACGGCTTGCAAGCCGAAAACCCAGCAGGGCAATACCGCCGAAGCGGCCGCGCCGGCGCCGGCATGGCCCACGCTTCCCATAGAAATACTCCGCACCTTAGTAGCTGAGTGCGATTATATTGACCTGATCATGTACAATCCGCAGTTCAGTATGAGCGTAAACGAACGCAACAATGTGGTCAGCGCTATCCAGCAAATTTCTGAAACGGCGCCTGCGGCTAATCCTGCCAACCAGCCATCCGGCCACATTTTCTATCAGTCCAAAGGCGAAACCCTCCTCGAAGCCGACCTCTATCTCGGTCCCGGCGGCAACTATTTTGTTTTCTACCAGGACAACAAGCCTGCATTCGCCAATGCCATGACTGAACAGGGCGCAGCTTTTTATGCACAAGTGCTCAACCAACTCCGGCAGGGAGCGCCTCAGTAAATAGCAGGCACCGCAAAGGAATCGGGGGCGCTGTAATTGATCCGGGAACCAACACCTTTCATTTGCTCATCGATTTCAGGATGTGCCATGTCGGCATTTTGTTTAAACTTTTTTTAGAAAACTTAAACAAAACCACTTCCTTCCTGTTTTCGCATCAATAAAACTGCAATTGTCTTGGCCACCAAAGTAATAGTAATAGGTTCCGGTTTTGCCGGGCTATCCGCTGCAGCGTCTCTTGCCAAAGAGGGCTTCCAGGTCACCGTACTGGAAAAAAACAGCGTGGCCGGAGGCCGTGCCCGCAAGTTTGAGGCAGATGGATTTATGTTTGACATGGGTCCTTCCTGGTACTGGATGCCCGACGTCTTTGAGCAGTTTTTCGCCCGATTCGGCAAAAAAACCTCTGACTACTACGATCTCGTTCGCTTAGATCCCTCTTATTCAATCATTTTCGGCCCCGGCGAGCAAATGGACTTGCCGGCTTCCATGCAGGGACTCTACGACCTCTTTGAACGATACGAACCGGGGAGCAGCGCCAACTTAGGCAAATTCCTGGCCGAGGCCAGGTACAAGTACGAGGTGGGCATGTCGGATTTCGTACACCGCCCGAGCCATTCCATTTGGGAATTCGCGGACATCCGCATTCTGATGAGCCTTTTCCGTTTGCAGATGTTCAAGTCTGTTTCCTCTCATATCCGAAAGTTGTTCAAAAACGAGCATCTCGTGCAGTTGCTCGAATTTCCCGTGCTCTTCCTCGGCGCCACCCCGGAAAAAACGCCGGCCCTGTACAGCCTTATGAATTACGCCGATATGGCGCTCGGCACCTGGTACCCCATGGGCGGAATGCACAAGATCGTGGAAGGTATGGTGCGTCTTGCCGAAGAGCTTGGCGTGGATATTCGCCTCAATGAGGAGGTCAGGTCCATTTACGTGCCAAACAGCCATGCCACCAAAGTGCTCACGCAAAACGGCGAATACGAGGCTGATGTAGTGGTGGCCGGCGCCGACTACCATCATGTAGATCAACAGCTCCTCGATCCGCATTTGCGAAATTACGACGCAAAATATTGGGACAAGCGCGTCATGGCGCCCTCCAGCCTGCTGTTTTACCTCGGCGTAAACAAGCGCTTGAAGAACCTGCACCATCACAATCTTTTCTTCGATGCAGACTTCCCGCTCCACGCCCGGGAAATTTACGAAACGCCCAAGTGGCCCTCCAATCCGCTTTTTTACGTCTGCGCTCCCTCTGTTACCGATCCCACCGTGGCACCCGAAGGCTGCGAAAATCTCTTCATTCTCATTCCCCTGGCGCCGGGCTTAGACGATGACGACGCCACCCGGGAAAAGTATTACCACATCGCAATGGATCGCCTGGAGCAATACGTGGGTGAAGACATTCGCTCTCATGTCATTTATCATCGCTCTTATGCGCACCGTGACTTCCAAAGCGATTACCACGCGTTCAAAGGCAATGCTTACGGCTTGGCCAATACCCTGCTCCAAACGGCATTCCTCAAGCCCGGCCTCAAAAGCAAAAAGGTAAACAACCTGTTTTATACCGGGCAACTCACTACACCCGGCCCCGGCGTACCGCCTTCGCTCATCAGCGGGCAGGTCGTCGCGGGAGAGATAATCAAGACATTTAAACCCTGATGCAGCAGGAAGTGATAAGCAGGACGTAACAAGTACACAGGTTTCATCAATCGGTAGCCATATGATAGATCAGTACAACAAAATTTGCCGGGAGTGCAGCAGCCTGATCACGCGCAGGTACAGCACTTCCTTTTCGCTGGGCATTCGCGTCTTTGACAAAAAGTACAGAGACCCGATCTACGCAATATATGGCTTCGTGCGTTTCGCGGATGAAATAGTGGACACCTTCCACAACTACCCCAAGGCAGAACTGCTCCGGCGATTCAGGGAAGATACCTATCGCGCCATCGAGGAAGGCATCAGCCTCAACCCCGTGCTCCACGCTTTCCAGGAAACCGTCAATCGCTACGGCATAGAGACGGAATTGATCGACGCCTTTTTAGACAGTATGGAAATGGACCTCCACTTCAATACTTACGGAGACCATCTCTACAAACAATATATATATGGTTCGGCCGAGGTTGTAGGGTTGATGTGCCTGCGCGTTTTTTGCAACGGCGACGATGAAGCATACCAGCGTCTCAAAGCGCCCGCACGCAGTTTGGGTTCTGCATTCCAGAAGATCAATTTCCTGCGCGATATGGGCAGTGACTACGAGGATCGCGGCAGGGTGTACTTTCCGGGGATAGATTTTACAAAGTTTACGGAAGAGGACAAGGTGCAGATCGAGGCAGATATCAAAAAGGATTTCGACGACGCCCATGCGGGCATCGTCCAACTGCCCAAAGGCGTGCGCCTTGGCGTTTACCTGGCGTATGTGTATTACACCAAGCTGTTCCAGAAGATCAGGCGTGCCCCTGCTCAACGCGTAACATCGGAGCGCATCCGCGTACATGACGGACGTAAGGTACTGCTCTTGCTCAGCTCTGCGGTGAAACATCAATTCAACATGCTTTAACCCAGGCCTTACCGTAAATGCAGTTCAAGCAAAATCTCACGCAGCACGAAATTTGGTATGCCTCCGTCTTGACGTTTCTCTACGCATCCGGGCTTGTTGCCCATGCCGTTCCGGCCCTCCGCCCGCTCGCCGCATCCACTACCGATCTGTTTCTGCTGGTAATCAATGGCACGCTGCTCTGGTTTATTTTCCGAAAGAATGCCGACCGGCGCCTGTGGGTATGGGCTGCGGCTACATACGTTTTTACTTTTGCCGTGGAAGCGCTCGGCGTCGCTACCGGGTTGATTTTCGGGGAGTACGCCTACGGCGGCGGCATGCAAGTGCAGTGGCTCGGCGTGCCATTGGTCATTGCGCTCAACTGGACGCTGCTCATCCTCGGCGTCAACGACCTCGCCGCCCGCATTTTTCGCTCTCCCTGGCTCATCTCCATTACGGCAGGGGTTTTTATTGCCGCATACGACTGGTTTATCGAACCCGTTGCCATCCGGTTGGACTATTGGGACTGGGCCGCGGGGGATATCCCGCTGCGCAATTATGCAGCCTGGGCTGTAGTGGCTTTGATTGCCTCATTACCGCTTCACTTGTTCCGCATACGCTTTCGGCATCCGCTACTTCCTTTGTTTCTCGGCGTGCAGCTGATATATTTCATCCTCATGCAAATGATACTGTGATATGAGCGGGCACTACGACTATATCGTAACAGGCGGAGGGGCCGCGGGTTTGAGTTTGGTTTACAGGCTGCTGCACTCCGGGCTGCAAAACCGGCGCATACTCATCATTGACAAGGAACTGAAAAACCAAAACGACCGCACCTGGTGTTTTTGGGAAAAAACGCCCGGCCCCTTTGAACACATCGTGCATCATAAATGGCAACAACTTTGGTTTCACCAGGGAGACTTTTCCAGCCTGCTGAATATTTCACCATACGTATATAAAGTTATTCGCGGCATCGATTTTTACCGCGAAACAGAGCGCGTCATTGCCGGGTTTCCCAATGTGGAACGCCTGCAAAGCAGCGTGGAATCCATCAGGAATACCGCAAAAGGGGTGGAAGTCCTTGCCGGAGGCAAGCGCTTCAGCGCCGGCTGGTGCTTCAATACCATCTTCCAGGGGAAAGTAGAAAAGGAAAAGGTCAACTACTTGGACCAGCATTTCCGGGGCTGGTTCATTCGCAGCGAAGAAGACACCTTTGACCCCGGAAAAGCTACTTTGATGGATTTCCGCACGACCCAGCACGGAGAAACGCGATTTCTTTACGTGCTTCCTTTTTCAAAACGCGAGGCATTGGTGGAAGTAGCTATTTTTTCCAACGTCCACTTACAACCCGAAGGGTACGACCAGATAATTCAACAATACATCGCAGAGCATCTTCCCCACATACGCCGCTATGAAGTAACCGAAACCGAACAAGGCAATATCCCGATGACGGACTATGCCTTTCCGCAGTCCTCCGGGCGAATCGTGCATCTCGGCATGGCAGGCGGCGATACCCGCGCATCTACAGGCTACACCTTCTGGAACATACAACAGCGGGTAAACCGGATGGTAAACCGAATGGAAAACGGCGGCACGCCCCTGCTGTCGGAGCCTACCGCTCGAAAGCGGTCCCGCTACCACGACAAGCTCCTGCTGCACGTTCTGGAGAAAGAACTATTTCCCGGGGATGTCCTCTTCCGGCAGTTGTTCGAGCGCAACCCCCCTTCCCGCATACTGGCTTTTCTCAACGCGGAAAGCAGCCTTCCCGAGGAGTTGAAAATCATGCGTACCGCGCCGGTTTTCCAATTCACCAAGGCGCTGGCTGCCGAGCTCTTCCGGCAGGGCTGACACAATTATGAAGCCGGCAACGTAATTTTTTTGTTGGAATGGCGTTTCAAGCAAAACAAATAGTGCTGACTTTCAGCAGATTGCAATTCAGGCTATAAAAAGCCCTTGCGTAATCTACTGATTTTTTGTACCTTACGCTTCTAATTCAAAACGAAGATCATGAGACGTTTCCTGAAAGCTTCAATTGTACTGGCCTCCATGCTGCTCAGCGGCTTCACCGCGTCGGCTGCCGGAACACTTTACGTGTATTACGACGCAGCCTGTATGGACCGGATGGAATACGCCAACCAGGCAGACCCTGGCGCCAAATTCATCATTTATCAGATCAACGCATCCGGCGCGGAAAAAATCGCGCTTGTGGTGGGGAGTGAAAACCCCAACCCCATCGCGCAAATGCCTGCACAAACGCTGCACTGCGGCAATACCATCTTTGACCTGCGTTTTGCGCAAGCCATCAACCAACAACTCGCCGAGGTGTATCTCGTACGCCCTTCCGGCGACGGGCGCTACCACATCTCACGGGTGGCCTATGCAAATTACTTCAGCAACAACGCTGGAGCCATGACGTACCAATCCCCAAAATTCCAGTTTGCCTTCCAAACAGGTTCCGGCGTCATCGGGGAAAATATTTCACTGAACAAATCCGCCTCAGTCGTTCAATTTGAGGGACGTATTGAGAACAGTTGCAACGGCGAATACATCTTCAGCATGTACGGCGTTGCCGGCAAAGGGCCGTATGCCAACGTGATAATTGTACCCGAGATCGGCATGGTGGAAGAAAGAAGCGGGGCCAATATGGAAGAGGCCATGCGCAACGTGCTGCGGCTCGACAGGGTGAACGACCGCCCCACAGCCGATTTCTTGCGGCTCGTTTGCCGGGGCGAAAGGCCGGTCCCGACGGCCCCATCCGGCGCGCCTTCCTCAACGATGACGGCTCGCTCAGGTGATATCCCCCTAGTTTCCGAATATTCCGCTCCCGATACGCCGCCGGCAGGCGCAAACTTGGGCGCTGATCCTTGCAACGAAAGCTCCGGCGGCGGCTACCATATTGTCCGCAGAGGAGAAAACCTGTACCGCATCTCTCAAACTTACAGCGTAAGCGTGAGCCAAATCAGGAACTGGAACAACCTCGGCCCGGGCAACAGCACGATCTACCCCTGCCAAAAACTGCGCGTTTCTGCTTCCGCACCCGCCGTAACGGATACGCCGCCCTCCTACTCGAATGAGCAATTCACCGCGCGCAGCGTGGGAGACCTGCCCATCTGGAAAACATACACCGGGCTCCACATCGTGCAACGCGGCGAGACCATGGCCTCCATCGCCATGAAGTATGGCTATACCGAACACAGGTTCCGGTACATGAATAACTTCGGCCCCAATGACGTAGCCAAAGTGGGGCAAAACCTGAAAACCAGCGATTGCGATACCCCCACGACGATAAGTACCTCGTCCACTGTTCCTCCTTCGTACAATTACAATACAATGACTCCGAGGTCGCCGGTTTTCATCGGAGATGCAACGACCGGTACCGGTGGGAAGATCCGGTCGGTGACCGCCGCAACCCAGGGCGCCGCTACTGAAACGGAGCTGACCTCCAATTCCTGGAAAACGGAATTGAGGAGTTCTGCATCTGTGCCTCCCAGCTACGATACGCGCAGCACTTCAGGCCAGGTAAGTTCAGGCCTTGCTTCCCGGATGGCGCCTTCATACGAGTCGCCCCAAAGGGATATTCCGCCGAGTTATGATTCCGGCACGGCGCAGCGCAAAACCCATCTGGTAGGTGACAACGAAACGCTTTTTGATGTAGCCCGGCGCTACCAAACCACCACCGAGAACTTGCGCAGGCTCAACAACCTCAACCCCGGCGAGGCCGTCATTCCCGGTCAGCGCATATTTGTAAACTGATATTGAGCAAAAACATCGCCCCGGCGGGAACCTTACATGCCGGGGCGATGTTGATTCCTCTGCCGGAGCAAAAAAAATTTTCTTTAAACACATTTTTTTTTGCCCGAACAGACGTATCTTTGCCACGCTTTTTAAAAAAGCGGATGATTCCGTAGCTCAGTCGGTAGAGCAATACACTTTTAATGTATGGGTCCTGGGTTCGAGCCCCAGCGGAATCACTTCCCGAAGTCCTTGTCAATCAAAAGATTACAAGGGCTTTTTTGTTAATACTCACGCCTTCGATCATGCGCAAGTACCACGTGGACGAACTTGGCCGGCCCGATCCGGAGTCAGCCCGCCGGCAAGCCAAATTGCCGGTCGCCATTGTATTGGACAATGTGCGGTCTGCGCTGAACGTAGGCTCGGCGTTTCGCACCGCCGACGCTTTTGCCATTCAACAGGTGATTCTTTGCGGAATCACCGCTGCGCCGCCGCACCGCGAAATTGCCAAAACCGCCCTGGGCGCCACCGAAACTGTTGAATGGGGTTATTTCCCCACATCAGCGGAAGCCATTGCGTTTTTGAAAGGTGCAAATTACCGCATTTGGGCAATTGAGCAGGCCGAAGGCAGCACCTTTCTGCAGGAGTTCCAACCCCAACCCGGCGAATCCTATGCCTTTGTTTTCGGCAACGAGGTGGACGGCGTTGGAGAGGAATGGATGCAGTGTGCCGAGGGCGCTGTGGAAGTACCGCAATGGGGCGCCAAGCATTCCCTGAACGTAGCTGTTTGCACAGGCGTGGTGCTCTGGGAAATCGTTCGAAAAATCAAATTCGCCTGATATGCAATACTGGTTAGTCAAATCAGAGCCTTTTGTCTATCCCTTCGAGGAGTTGGAGCGAACCGGCCGCACCATGTGGGAGGGCGTGCGCAACTACATGGCGCGCAACAATCTCCGGGCTATGAAAAACGGCGACCTGGCGCTCTTTTACCACAGCAGGGAAGGACTGGAAGTTGTCGGCCTTTGCAAGGTAGTGCGGGAGCATTACCCCGACCCCACCGCCGAATCAGGCGACTGGTCGGTTGTGGACCTGGCGCCCGTCAAGCGGCTGAACAAACCCGTACCTCTTTCCGTCATCAAGGCCGCTCCTGAATTGCAACAAATTGCCCTGGTGCGCATGGGCCGCCTCTCAGTGATGCAGCTCCAGGTGGAAGAATTTGCCAAGATCATGGAGCTGGGGGAAACGGGGTGGGAGGGTTAAAGGTTAAAGGTTAAAGGTTAAAGGTTAAAGGATTAAGGCGCTGCACTGAGCGACTCGTGCTGAGCGGGGTCGAAGCAAGTCGAAGTGCT
>CAZNYK010000100.1:11854-15751 GCA_964577215.1 uncultured Saprospiraceae bacterium | reverse complement strand
TTTGCCGTAAACCGTAAACCGACAAAACAAACATGCCCAAAGACACATCCATCCATTCCGTCCTTATCATAGGCAGCGGCCCCATCGTCATAGGTCAGGCCTGCGAATTTGACTATTCCGGCTCCCAGGCCTCCCGCTCCCTGCGCGAAGAAGGTATCGAAGTGACCCTCATCAACTCCAATCCGGCCACCATCATGACCGACCCGGTCACCGCCGATCACATTTACCTGCTCCCACTCACCACCGACAGCATCGTGCAGATATTGGAGGAACGCCAAATAGACGCCGTGCTCGCCACCATGGGCGGCCAAACGGCACTCAACTTAGCCATCGAGGCCGACCAACTCGGCATCTGGGAAAAATACGGCGTGCGCATGATCGGCGTGGATGTACAGGCCATTGACCTGACGGAGAACCGCGAGTTGTTCCGCCGGCACATGATCGACATCGGGCTGAAAGTCGCTCCTTCCTTTATTGCCAACTCCTTCCTCGAAGGCAAGGAAGCCGCCCAAAAGATCGGCTTTCCGCTCGTCATCCGGCCCTCCTACACCTTAGGCGGCACGGGCGCCGCTTTCGTGCACGAGGAGGAAGAGTTTGACGCCGCCCTGCGCCGCGGCCTGGAAATGTCGCCCACCCATGAAGTACTGGTGGACAAAGCCCTCCTCGGCTGGAAGGAATACGAACTTGAACTGCTGCGCGACACCGCCGACAACGTGGTCATCATCTGCGTGGTGGAAAATTTCGACCCCATGGGCATTCACACCGGCGACAGCATCACCGTGGCGCCGGCCATGACCCTTTCCGACACAACCTACCAGCGCATGCGCAACGAGGCCATCAGGGCCATGCGCTCACTCGGCAACTTCGCCGGCGGCTGCAACATCCAGTTTGCCGTAGAACCCGAAACCGAAGACATGATCGTCATCGAGATCAACCCCCGCGTATCGCGTTCTTCCGCATTGGCCAGCAAGGCCACCGGATACCCCATCGCCAAGATCGCCGCCAAACTCGCCATCGGCTACCGCTTGGACGAATTGCCCAACCAGATCACCCAAACCACCTCCGCCTACTTCGAACCCGCGCTCGACTACGTGATCGTGAAAATGCCGCGATGGAATTTCGACAAGTTCCCCGGCGCCGACCACCGCCTCGGCCTGCAAATGAAATCCGTGGGCGAGGTCATGGCCATAGGGCGCAACTTCTTAGAGGCACTCCAAAAGGCTTGTCAATCCCTCGAAAATAACCGCACCGGCCTCGGCGCCGACATGAAAGAGTGGATTCGCACCTCCGACGTGCTCGATCGCCTCGAGCAGGTGAGCGAAGACCGCATCTTCCGCCTAAAAGATGCCCTGCGACTCGGCGTGCCGGAGAAAACCATTCAGAAGCTCACCAAAATAGACCCCTGGTTCATCCGCCAGATCAAACACTTGGTGAAAATGGAGGAACGCCTGCTGCGCTTCAACGTGGCAGAAGACATTCCCGAGGATTTCTTCCGCGAACTTAAAGAGGCAGGCTACTCCGACGCCCAGATCGCCTGGCTGCTGCGCATCAAAGAGGAGGAAGTTTTCAAGCGGCGCATCGAACTCGGCATACGGCGCACTTTCAAAATGGTGGACACCTGTGCCGCCGAGTTTGAAGCCCAAACGCCCTATTTCTACTCCACTTTCGACCACGAAAACGAAAGCATCCCCAGCGATCGCAAAAAGATCGTGGTGCTCGGCTCCGGCCCCAACCGCATAGGCCAGGGCATCGAGTTTGACTATTGCTGCGTTCACGGGCTGCTGGCCATAAAAGAACTCGGTTACGAAAGCATCATGATCAATTGCAACCCGGAAACGGTCTCCACCGATTTCAATGTGGCCGACAAGCTCTATTTCGAGCCGGTGTACTGGGAGCACATCGAAGAAATCCTGGAATTGGAAAAACCCGACGGCGTCATCGTGCAGCTCGGCGGCCAAACCGCCCTCAAACTCGCCGAAACCTTTCACAAAAAAGGAATCCCCATCATCGGCACTTCCTATGAAAACATGGACCTGGCAGAAGACCGCGGCGCTTTCTCCGGCCTGCTCAAAGAATTAGAAATCCCCTACCCCCGCTACGGCGTGGCCACCGACGCCGACGAAGCCATCCGCATCGCCAACGAGGTGGGCTACCCCGTGCTGGTGCGGCCGTCCTACGTGCTCGGCGGCCAGAACATGCGCATCGTCATCAACGACAACGAACTGGAGCGCCACGTGCTGCACATCTTCAAGCACCTGCCCGACAACCGCGTACTCATCGACCACTTCCTGGACCGCGCCAAAGAAGCCGAAATAGACTGCATCTGCGACGGGGAGGAGGTTCACATCATGGGGATCATGGAGCATATAGAGCCGGCCGGCATACACTCCGGCGACAGCTCCGCTGTTTTGCCAACTTACAGTCTATCCGTGCAGTCTGTGGCCACTATGGTGGAATACACGGAAAAATTGGCCAAAGCCTTACAGATCAAAGGCTTGCTCAATGTGCAGTTCGCCATCAAACCCTCCAAAGTACCCGGCGAACCCGATATGGTATATGTAATTGAGGCCAACCCGCGCGCCTCCCGCACCACGCCGTTCATCGCCAAGGCATACAAGGTGCCCTACCTGCAAATTGCCACCCAGGTGATGCTGGGCGCCAAAAAGCTGCGCGACTTCAACATCAACCCGCAGCCCAGCGGGTTCGCCATCAAAGTGCCGGTGTTCTCTTTCGAGAAATTCCCGAATGTGGACAAGAGCCTCGGCCCGGAGATGAAATCCACCGGAGAAGCCATTCGCTTTATCCGGGATTTGTCGGACCCGTTCTTCAGGGAGTTGGATAGCAAGCGGAGTATGTATTTGACGAGGTAAAGGATGCCCAAAATTCTGATAATAAGATTTTCCTCCATCGGCGACATAGTCCTCACCACGCCCGTCATTCGCTGTATCCGGCAGCAAACCGGCGCGGAGCTGCATTTGCTCACCAAGGAGAGCTTCCGCAGCGTGGTGGAGCACAACCCGCACATCGCCAAAGTACACGCCATTCGCAAGCAGGTGCGCGAAGCCCTGCCGGCCCTGCGCGCCGAGCGCTTCGATTTCGTGGTGGATCTGCACCGCAACCTGCGCAGCCTCCAGGTGAAATTGGCACTCGGCGTTCCCTCCAAAAGTTTCGACAAGCTGAACTGGGAAAAATGGCTATTGGTGAACCTGCGCATGAACCGGCTGCCGGCCCTCCACATTGTGGACCGCTACATGGCCGCGGCCGCCCCGCTCGGCGTACACAACGACGGCCTCGGCTTAGACTATTTCATCCCGGAGGAAGATGAAGCGGCGGCCTTCCGTTTTTTGCAGGAGCGCCTGCCCGGCCCGAGCGGCAGCCCCCTCCCCCACCCTGCCTTCATCGCCGTGGTGACAGGCGCCGCTCACGCCACCAAGCGCCTGCCCGAAGACAGGATCATCGAGCTTTGCCGCTTGTTGCCGCTGCCGGCCGTACTCCTCGGCGGCCCGGAAGAACAGGCACAGGGCGAGCGCATCGCCGCGCAAGCAGGGCCGCACGTGATCAACGCATGCGGCATGCTGAAACTGAACCAGTCGGCAGCTGTAGTCAAACATGCCGCCAAAGTCGTAACGCACGATACAGGGCTGATGCACATCGCGGCGGCATTCCGCAAGGAGATCATTTCTATCTGGGGCAATACCGTGCCCGAATTCGGCATGACGCCTTATTACCCGGCCGGTATGGATAAAAACACCAGTATGGAGGTGAGCGGACTGCCCTGCCGCCCTTGTTCAAAAATCGGGTATGCGGATTGTCCCAAAGGGCATTTCCGGTGTATGCGGAAAATTGACTTGAAAGTTGTTGCAGGACAGGCTGCCAACTCCCCCAAGACTTGACCGG
>CAZNYK010000100.1:0-11754 GCA_964577215.1 uncultured Saprospiraceae bacterium | reverse complement strand
GTTTAATCAGAAGTCAAAGCGGTCGAGGTTCATCACCTTGTCCCATGCCGCTACAAAGTCCCGGACGAACTTCTCTTTAGCGTCCTCGCACGCATACACTTCAGCGATGGCGCGTAGCTCTGAGTTCGAACCGAAAATGAGATCGACGCGGGTGCCGGTCCACTTAACTTCGCCGGTCTTGCGATCGCGGCCCTCGAACATATCCTGGGCATCAGAAGTTGCCCTCCAGGTGGTGCCGAAATCGAGCAGGTTGACGAAGAAGTCGTTGCTGAGCGCCTCCGGATGTTTGGTGAAGACGCCGTGCCGGGACTGGTCATAGTTCGCATTCAGCACGCGCATACCACCAACGAGCACCGTCATCTCCGGAGCGGTAAGCGTCATCAGTTGCGCCTTGTCAACGAGTATTTCCTCTGCAGGAACGGCGTATTTCGCCTTTTTATAGTTGCGGAAACCATCTGCGACCGGTTCAAGGATAGCGAATGAATCCACGTCGGTTTGTTCCTGGGAAGCATCGGCGCGGCCCGGCCTGAACGGTACGGTGATGGAATGACCGGCATTTTTCGCGGCCTTCTCGATACCTGCGCATCCGCCCAGCACGATCAGGTCGGCGAGCGAAACTTTCTTGTCGCCGGACTGAGCCTTGTTGAACTCATTCTGGATGCCCTCGAGCGTTTGCAGCACTTTCGCCAGTTGAGCCGGGTTGTTGACTTCCCAGTACTTCTGCGGCGCCAGGCGAATGCGCGCGCCATTGGCGCCGCCGCGCTTATCGGAGCTGCGGAAAGTGGATGCAGAGGCCCAGGCCGTAGAAACCAACTGAGACACAGACAAGCCTGAATCGAGAATCTTGGCCTTCAGTGCGGCCACGTCCTTGTCGTTGATCAGTTCATGCGTAACGGCCGGAACGGGGTCTTGCCAGATCAGCTCTTCCGCAGGTACTTCCGGGCCGAGGTAACGGGCGCGCGGCCCCATATCGCGGTGGGTCAGCTTGAACCACGCGCGGGCGAAGGCATCAGCGAACTCATCCGGGTTCTCCAGGAAGTGCCTCGAAATTTTCTCGTAAGCAGGATCAAACCGAAGGGAAAGGTCTGTTGTCAGCATGACAGGCGTGTGACGCTTGCCGGGAACGTGTGCGTCCGGCACCGTACCGGCGCCCATGCCATGCTTCGGTATCCACTGGTGAGCGCCGGCCGGGCTTTTGGTCAGCTCCCATTCGTAGCCGAACAGGTTCCACAGGAAGTTGTTGCTCCACTTCGTGGGGGTGGTGGTCCAGGCGCCTTCAAGACCGCTGGAAATGGTATCTTCTGCATTGCCTTTGCCGAAGGTGTTCTTCCAGCCGAGGTTTTGCTCCTCGATGCTCGCGCCTGCGGGTTCCCGGCCGACGTACTTGCCGGGATCGGCGGCGCCGTGGGTTTTGCCGAAGGTATGACCGCCGGCGATCAATGCCACCGTTTCATAATCATTCATGGCCATGCGACCGAAGGTCTCGCGAATATCGCGGGCAGCAGCGATCGGATCGGGATTTCCGTTGGGGCCTTCCGGGTTCACGTAGATCAGGCCCATCTGAACGGCGCCGAGCGGATTTTCGAGCTCCCGGTCACCGGTGTAACGCTTGTCTCCCAGCCACTCGCTTTCAGACCCCCAATAGATGTCTTCTTCAGTCTCCCAGACATCCTCACGGCCGCCGGCGAAACCGAAGGTTTTTAATCCCATGGACTCGAGGGCGCAGTTGCCTGCGAGGATCATCAGATCGGCCCAGGAGATTTTCCTGCCATATTTCTTTTTGACCGGCCACAGCAGCAAGCGCGCCTTGTCGAGGTTCACGTTGTCAGGCCAGCTGTTCAGCGGCGCAAAACGCTGGCTGCCGGAGCCCGCGCCGCCACGGCCGTCGTGGATGCGGTAAGTACCCGCGCTGTGCCAGGCCATCCGGATGAAGAACGGCCCGTAGTGACCGTAGTCGGCCGGCCACCAGTCCTGGGAGTTGGTCATCAGATCGAAGATGTCCTTCTTCACCGCAGCCAGGTCGAGGGATTTGAACTCCTCTGCGTAATTGAATTTTTCGCCCATAGGGTTGGACAGGGAGGAGTGCTGGCGGAGAATGTTCAACTTCAATTGGTTCGGCCACCACTCGCGGTTTGACATGCCGCCGCCCGCGCTTTTCTTCAGAATGCCGCTCGAAAACGGGCACTTGCTTTCACCGTTTCCATTGTGACCGGCATCGCCCGCTGATGTGCTTTTACTTTTGTTATTATCCATATGCGATTTATTTTTGATTGTTAACAACAAATGCAAATTTGCCAAAATGTTTGATCATTTGCGTCATTTTTCCTTTACAAAATGAAAGCCCTTGCCCAACTTCGGCACGCTTCAATGCTACGAAAAAAGAAGTTGACAAAAAAACGATTGGATTCTCCGTAGTGCGGTATTATTTTGAATTGCGATTGTAGCGAATGGCCAAGCATTGGTTTATTTTGTCGCCTGAAGCTTTTTATAGAATACCCCGGCAAAATGCCTATCTTTACCAGCATCTAAAATTTTAATTGCATGAAATTCCTCCTCTACGGCGCCACCGGTTACACGGGCCAACTCATTGCCGATTACGCGGCCTCCTTCGGGCTGCAACCCATTCTCGCCGGCCGTTCCAGGGCCAAAGTGGAAGCCATGGCCGAAGCCATGCAGATGGAGTACCGGGTATTTGACCTCAACGACACCGCCGCGCTGGATGCCGCCCTCAAGGAAACGCCGGTAGTTTTGCATGCCGCCGGGCCGTTCATGTTCACCGCCAAACCCATGCTGGAGGCCTGCCTGCGCACGGGTACGCACTATTTGGACATCACGGGCGAGATCGCCGTGTTTGAGATGGCGGCCCGGATGGACCGGAAAGCTGCGGAAGCAGGCATCATGATGATGCCGGGGGCGGGGTTCGACGTAGTGCCCACCGATTGCCTCGCTCTGCACCTGAAAAACCGGATGCCGGACGCCACGCAGCTCCAACTTGCCTTCGCCGGTCTGGGCGGTGGCTTATCCCGGGGAACGGCCACCACCATGGCGGAGAACCTCGGCGAGGGCGGCGCTATGCGCAAAGACGGCAAGATCGTGAAAGTGCCGGTGGGGCATAAATCCATGATCGTTCCTTTCAAAGCCAAACCGCTGTTTGTGATGAGCATTCCCTGGGGCGACGTGTCCACCGCGTACTACAGCACCGGGATCCCCAACATCGAGACTTACACCGGCTTTTCGCCCGCTGCATACCGCTGGGTAAAGCTCCAGCGCTACTTCAACTGGCTGCTGCGCACCCGCATGGTGCGCAACATCGTGAAAAAGCGCATCAACGAGCGGCCGGCAGGCCCTGCGCCGGAGCAACGCGCCAAAACGAGAAGCTTTATTTGGGGGCGGGTATCCAATGCGGAAGGTAAAGCGTTGGAATCTCAATTGATAACGCGCGACGGTTACACCCTCACGGCGCTTACCAGCTTGTGCATTGCCGGGAAAGTGTTGAAAGGCAACGCTCCGGCGGGTTTCCAAACGCCTGCAAAGGCTTATGGCGCCGATCTCATCATGGAAATTGAGGGTACGGAGCGCTTCGACGACTAAGACTGCCCGCGCAACGCTTCTATTTTTTTGGCTATCTCCTCAGCTTCCTCTATTTTGGCGGCATACGCTTTGAGGTCGCCGCTGCGCTGAATGTGCATAGCTTCTTCCATGAGTTTGCGGTATTCCTGCTCCAATGCCTTGACGGGGTCTTTTTTGAATAATCCAAACATGATCTGTGAATTTTCAAGGCTAAACAGAGCAAGCCGGGGATTGTTGCGGGATCAACCCTTCCCCAGCAGGACTTCCTCCAGCGTCAATTCCCTGAAATCGCGTATGGTGCGCACCACGTTGTCCAAGTGCGCAAACTCCTCTGCCGGGTGCGTGGTCGTCACGATCACCGCTTTCATGCCGGCCCTTCGCGCCGCTTCCGCGCCGGTGGGCGAATCCTCGAAAACGGTGCATTGCCCCGGCGAAGCGCCCAAGCCCTGCGCCACGCGCAGGAATACCTCGGGATCGGGCTTGCCCTTCGTCACCTGCGAGGCGTCTATGACGGTGCGGAACAAAGGGCGCAGATTGAGGTGCTCCAGTACGAACTGCACATTTTCGGGCGGGGCTGCCGTGCCTATGCCCATAGGGATTGCCCGCTCTGCCGCGCTGCGGAGAAAAGCGTCCAAGCCCTCGATGAGGCGAAGCTCCGGCAGGAAGATGTCGCGGTATTCAGCTTCCTTTTCCCAGGCGATGCGGCGGCGTTCTTCCGGGCTGAAGCGGTCGCCGAACAGGCGCTCGATGATCTCTTCATTGATGCCGTGTATATTTTGACGCACTTCCTCCAGGCTGAGATGCAGGCCCAAAGCGGCCAGCTTGCGCTGCCAGGCGCGGTGATGCACCATCATGTTGTCCACCATGGTGCCGTCGAGGTCGAAAATGAAGGCTGAGTTTGGAGAATTCATAATACAGGAACAATTTTGTAGCCGCGAGCTTCGAGCTATGAGTTACGAGTTTATGTGAACGCTCTGCTTGATGAAGGAAAATTCTGATTCGGCAAAAAACAGAATTATTTCAATTGAGAACCAATACTCGAAGCTCGCGGCTCATAGCTTGAACAATTACCAAAATAGTGATTCAACTCACCCTCCCCCCGTCAGCTTCCCATATTCCCCGTCCATCCGCATGAGTTCTTCATGCGTGCCCCGCTGCACGATGCGACCGTGCCGGAGCACTACGATTTCATCGGCATGCCGGATGGTGCTGAGCCGGTGGGCGATGACGATGGTCGTGCGATTTTTCATCAACTCTTCCAAAGCCTGTTGGACCAGCTTTTCCGACTCGGCATCCAGTGCAGAGGTGGCTTCATCCAAGATGAGAATAGGCGGATTCTTCAAAATGGCGCGGGCTATGGTGAGGCGTTGGCGCTGTCCGCCGGAGAGCTTGAGGCCCCGGTCGCCGATATTGGTTTGGTATCCGTGTTCGGTGGCCATAATGAAGTCGTGGGCGTTGGCAATGCGGGCGGCGCGCTCTACATCCCCGGGAGCGACCCCTTCCATGCCGAATACGATGTTGTTGTAAATGGTGTCGTTGAACAGGATCGCCTCCTGGGAAACGATGCCCAGGAGGCCGCGCAGGCCGCGCAGGCTGAGTTGCCGGACGTCCACGCCGTCTATAAAAATGCCGCCCGACCGCACATCGTAAAATCGCGGCAAGAGATCGGCGATGGTTGATTTTCCGGCGCCCGAAGCGCCCACCAAGGCTACAATTTTCCCTTTGGGGATGAGGAGGTTGATGTCTTGCAGCACCGGCCCTTCGTTGTCGTTGTAGGCGAAGCCCACCTGCCGGTACTCGATGGCATTTTCAAAACGGTCAAGTAAAACGGGGCGTTCAGGCTCGGCAATATGCACAGGAGCATCGAGCACTACTTCAACCCGTTGCATGGCAGCGACGCCCTTTTGGATGTCGTATGCGGCCCGCGACAGTTTTTTTGCCGGTTCGATGACGTTATAAAAAGCGAAAATGAATGTGAGGAAAGTCTCCGCGCCCATCTGCCCGGAGAAAACCAGGCGGGAACCGAACCAGAGCAACACCGCCACGACGCCGATGCCCAGGAACTCCGACAAGGGGGAGGACAGGTCACGGCGCCACAACAGGCGCGTGAGCGTGCGCCGGTAAGCCTCGTTTTCCCTGCCGAACTTGTCGCGTTGGTACCTTTCGGCATTGAACCCTTTGATGATGCGCAAGCCTGACAATGCTTCCTCGATGATGGACACCAGCGTGCCCAGCCGCTCCTGCACATCCAAGGAACTGCGCTTGAGCCGCCGCCCGATACCCCCGATGACGAAGCCGGTAAAAAACATGAGCACGAAAACAAACAGGGTGAGTTGCGGGCTGATATACAACATGATGCCCAGCGCTCCGGCAATGATGAGCGGCTCGCGGAAAACGGCCTCCAACACATTGAGTATGCTCCACTCTACCTCCTGCACATCAGAGGTGATGCGCGACATGAGGTCGCCCTTGCGCTCTTCCGAGAAATAAGGCAAGGGCAGGATGAGCAGTTTGTCGAACAGTTGGCCGCGCAAATCCCTGATGATGCCGTTGCGCACCGGCGCCATAAAAAACAAAGACAGGTAGCGGAAGAGGTTTTTGAAGAAAAACACTGCCACGATCCACACGCACACATACACCAAGGCCGCCTCCTTTCCTTGTTCAACGATGAGGCGGCTGATGGTATAACTGAAATAGTCGCTGATATTTTGCACCGACATCAGGCTGCCTTCCGGCGCTTGCAGCACAAGCGCTTTGCGGTCGAAAAGCAGTTCAAGGAAAGGTTTGAGCAGGGGAATGGCCAAGGCCGTAAAAAGCGCCGTGAGGATATTGCTCAGCACATTCATTGCCACCTTGGCGCGGTAGTTGCGCAAATATCCGAGCAAGCGCCAAAAGCTCCCCACTATTCCGTAAGGTCAAAATCGTTAAGGAAACCGGTGTGGAAGTTCCCCTCGCGGAAATTCGGGTCTTTCATCAATCGCTGATGGAAGGGCACCGTTGTTTTTACGCCTTCGATGATGAATTCGTCCAATGCGCGTTCCATTTTCCGGATGACCTCCTCCCGGGTGCGCGCCCGGCATATCAGCTTGGCGATCATGGAGTCGTAATACGGCGGTATGGTATAGCCTGCATACACGTGCGTATCCACGCGAACGCCGTGCCCTTTGGAGCTGTGGAACGAAGTGATACGCCCGGGACTTGGGCGGAAATTGCGAAACGGGTCTTCGGCATTGATGCGGCACTCCATGGCGCACATCACCGGGTAGTAATTTTTCCCGCTGATTGGTTCGCCGGCTGCGATTTTGATCTGCTCCTTGATCAGGTCGTGGTCAATGACCTCTTCGGTGACCGGGTGTTCTACCTGGATGCGGGTGTTCATTTCCATGAAGTAGAAATTCCGGTACTTATCGACCAAAAATTCAATGGTGCCCACTCCTTCATAGTTGATGGCTTTGCCTGCCTTGATGGCCGCTTCGCCCATCTGCTCGCGCAGTTCGTCAGTCATAAACGGAGAAGGGCTTTCTTCCACCAATTTCTGGTGGCGCCGCTGTATGGAGCAATCCCGCTCGGAAAGATGGCACACCGTACCAAACTGGTCGCCGGCGATCTGGAATTCGATATGGCGGGGCTCTTCCACGAATTTTTCGACATACACGCCGTCATTGCCGAAAGCCGCCTTGGCCTCCGTGCGGGCCAGGGTATAGGCATTGTCGAACTCTTTTTCCTCCCACACCACGCGCATGCCTTTTCCGCCTCCACCGGCGGTAGCCTTGATGATGACGGGGAATCCGATATCCTTGGCAGTTTTCAGTCCGTGCTTGAGGTCTTTGATCAAGCCGTCTGATCCGGGGATGACAGGCACGCCGGCTTTGACCATGGTTTCCTTGGCTGTGATCTTGTCGCCCATTTTGCGGATTTGCTCTGCGGTGGGGCCGATAAACTTAATGCCGTATTCCTTACAGACCTCTGCAAAATCGGCGTTTTCGGCAAGGAACCCGTAGCCCGGATGTATGGCATCGGCGTTGGTGATCTCCACCGCGGCCATGATACGCGGAATACTCAGGTAGGATTCAGAGGAAGCGGGCGGGCCGATACACACGGCCTCGTCGGCAAAACGGACGTGCAGGCTTTCGCGGTCGGCGGTGGAGTAAACCGCTACGGTTTTGATGCCCATTTCCCTGCAAGTGCGAATGATGCGCAGGGCAATTTCGCCCCGGTTAGCGATCAATATTTTATTGAACATGCGGCTCTTCGGTCAGTTGTTAAAGGAAATTCAGGAGGAGAGTCCATCCGGATCATCTCTAATAGGACGGCGTTACCCGTTCGGGTCAACGAGGAAGAGTACCTGGTCAAATTCGACCGGCGATGCATCCTCTACCACCACTTTTACGATGACGCCTCCGTGTTCCGTCTCGATTTCATTGAACAGTTTCATGGCCTCCACGATACACACCACGTCGCCGGGCTTGATCACGTCGCCGGGCTTGACATAAGAAGGCTTTTCAGGAGATGGAGAGCGATAAAAGGTACCCACAATGGGGGAGCGCACCTCTAAGTAACCGCTTGTGTTTTCAGCCACAGGAGCAGCCTTGGGCGCTTCTGCTGCGGGGGCTGAGCCGGATGGAGCAGGCGCTGCCTGCGGCAAAGGCGCAGGCGCAGCAGGCAGCGCGGCAACAGGCGCAGCCGGGAAAGCGGCTTTGCCGGTTTTCTCGAAGTGTTTGGTGCGTATTGAAAGCTCAAAATCTCCGTCTTTCATCTTGAACTCGGCCAATTCGGACTTATTGATGAGCCGGATGAGTTCCTGGATTTCCTTGAAGTTATTCATGGCGTTTTTTTTATTGTTTTACGCGTTCCATATAGGCCCCGGTAGCTGTATCGATGCGGATCAGGTCTCCTTCATTTACGAATAATGGCACTTTCACTTCCGCCCCGGTTTCTACGGTAGCCGGCTTCAGGGTGTTGGTGGCGGTATCGCCCCTTAAGCCCGGTTCGGTGTAGGTGACCTGGAGGGTGATGCTGGAGGGAAGTTCCACGTTGAGGGGAATATCTTTCTCCGAATGGAAAAGTATTTCCACTTCGATGCCCTCTTTGAGCAATTCCGGGCGCGGTATCATACTTGCCTGGAGGGCGGTTTGCTCGAAAGATTCGTTGTCCATAAAGTGGTAGCCGGCATCATCGGGATAGAGATACTGAAATTTGCGGCGCTCCACCCGCACCACATCGATTTTGTGGCCGGAGGGGAACGTGTTTTCAAGGACTCGCCCGGTGGTTACGCTTTTCATTTTGGTGCGTACGAAAGCCGCTCCTTTGCCCGGTTTGACGTGTTGGAATTCTACAATGGTAAATATGTCGTTGTTGAATTCGATGCACAAGCCGTTCCGGATATCTGCTGTACTTGCCATAGTTTGATGAAATATTGTGGTTTTCGTAAAAAACTGCGCAAAGATAGAAAAATTCGGCTTTTCGCTCAGTATGCCCATTTCAAATACACTGCCCCCCAGGTAAAGCCGCCGCCGAAAGCGGTGAGGATGATGTTGTCGCCCTTGCGGAGTTGTTCTTCCCACTCCCACAGACACAAGGGAATGGTAGCCGCCGTAGTATTGCCGTAGCGTTGTATGTTGATCATTACTTTTTCCAAAGGAAAATCCATAAGGCCGGCCACCGATTCTATGATGCGCAAATTTGCCTGGTGCGGCACCAACCATGCCACGTCGTCTTTTTCCAGGTGGTTGCGCTTCATCACTTTTTGCACGATGTCGGCCATGCCCGTCACGGCGTACTTGAACACCGGTTTGCCGTTTTGATATACGAAGTGCTCGCGGTTGTCAATGGTCTGTTGGTTGGCCGGCCAACGGGAGCCGCCGGCTTTCTGGTAAAGGAATTGCTGCCCGACACCGTCGCTGCGGTGCATGAAGTCCATGATCGCCAGGGGTTCATTCGTAGCCTCCAGCAACACGGCCCCTGCCGCATCGCCGAAAATGATACAAGTGGCCCGGTCGGTATAGTCTATGATGGAAGACATCTTGTCGGCGCCTACTACGATGACTTTTTTGCACATGCCCGACTGAATGTAGGTGGCGCCGGTGCTCAGGGCATAGATGAAACCGGAGCAGGCGGCGGTGAGGTCGAAGCAGAAGGCGTTGGTAATGCCGACAGCGTGGGCGATGAGGTTGGCGGTATCGGGGAACATCATGTCGGGCGTGACGGTAGCTACGATCACCAGATCAATTTCGGTGGGGTCTGTGCCGGTTTTTTCCAAAAGCCCCTTCACTGCTTCTATCCCCATCAGGGATACGCCCTTGCCTTCACCTTTGAGGATGCGTCGCTCCTTAATACCGGTGCGGGCGGTGATCCACTCGTCGTTGGTGTCCACCATTTGCTCCAACTCGGCATTGGTCAGCACGTAGTCGGGCAAATAGCAGTGTACGCCAGTGAGGGCAGCGTAAGTTTTTGACATAGGTGTGTGCGTCTTTCCAAAATCGGGGGCGAAGGTAAGGAAGTTTGGGAAAAAGTAGGTCGTGCGGTTCTTTTTACCTGCCGGGAGGCAATTTCAGCCCGGCGGCTTGGCGGTTTCCTCCCAAAATGATACTTTTGGAGTCTGATAAACAACCAAAGCCATGACGGACTCGAACGACATCAAAGCAATTCACCAACGTTGGGCCTTAGGGGAAAGTATCAGCGCTGAAGAACAGCGCCTGCTCGATAGTTGGTACGCAGAAACAGATGCCCTGGAAATGGATATGCCGGCAGGAGATTTTGACAAAGACTACCCAGTGGACGAACTCAAGAAACAGATGCGGGATATGCTCGATCAAATTGCAGAAATGCTCCGGCGCATCCAACTTACTTCGGAAGAAAATGAAAAACTCCGCCAAGAGAATGAACGCTTGAAGAAACTATTGGTGGAGCAGAGCGGCCGCCGAAGGGCATGAGTGTCAGCAAAAAACTTCGACAGCTCATCAGGCAGCGAGCAAACTTTGCCTGTGAATACTGTGGGGTGACGGAATCCCATTCAGGCGCAGAATTAACAATAGACCATTTTCAGCCGGTGAATAAAGGGGGTACCGAGCAAGAGGACAACCTTGTATATTGTTGCCACCGATGTAGGGTTGGTTGGTTATTTTCCGGGGGGATTACTATTTCATTTTTACCCAATAGCTGTTCTCATTCAATGGGGCATGGATATGCACCTTAAGAAACCCATCGGAAACCAGTTGCCCGGCCTGCTGCCCGCCAATACGGCATACCATGCGACCCCGTGCCACCGGCCCCTCTTTTGACAAATTAATTCTGAGGCCAATGCAATCAAGCTTGTGCATTAAACTTGTGTCCAACGCAATCTGTTTGGAAGAAATAATTCATTCCTCCATGAACAAACCCATCAAGATAGGCTTGTGCCTGTCGGGCGGCGGCGCCAAAGGAATAGCCCACATCGGCGTCATCAAAGCATTACAGGAAGCAGGGATATACCCCGACATGGTGGCCGGCACCAGCGCCGGTTCGGTGGTAGGGGCTTTGTATGCAGCGGGAAAAACCCCGGAAGAAATGCTGGAGTTCGTGCGCGACGGCAGCCTTTTTAAAATATACAAGGTCGTATTGCCCAGCGACGGGCTGACTAAATTGACGTATCTCCGGGAGAAACTGGAGCAGGTTATAGTACACGACCGTTTCGAGGACCTGAAACGCCCGCTCTTCGTGGCCGTCACCAATCTCATCACCGGCGCATTCGAGATCCGCAGCAAAGGCCCGCTTTTCGACGTCATCGTGGCCTCTTCATCCATACCATTGGTGTTCAGCCCGGTAGAAATAGACGGTCATTTGTTTGTGGACGGCGGGGTATTGGCCAACTTCCCGGTAGAGCCCCTGACCCACCGTTCGGATGTGATCATCGGCGTGAACCTCATGCCCCAGGAACCCATCACCGAAAAATCGGTGCAAAACATCATAGGCATCGCCACGCGGGTATTTGCCCTGTCGGTATGGGCCAACACCCAACCGCAACTCAAGCGCTGCGACGTGGTCATTTCACCGCCCAACCTGGAACAGTACAACGTCTTTCAGTTCAACAAGTACAAAGAACTGCTGGAGATAGGCTATGAAGCCGCCCTGGACAAAATCCCTGAGATATTGGATATCCTGGCCGCAATGCGCAAAACCAAAAAGGAGAAAACGGGGAAGGGCAAG
>CAZNYK010000099.1:14326-15849 GCA_964577215.1 uncultured Saprospiraceae bacterium | reverse complement strand
ACACCCGGCTGCCGGCGTAGCCTTGGGTAAAGACCATGCTTCTGGAAGCCAGGCGGTCGATGTTTGGAGTTTCGTAGTAGGTGCTGCCGGTATAGCCCAAGTCCTTCAGACCCAGATCATCCACCAATATGAACAATACGTTCGGTTTGTCCTGGCTCCCCGCACTGGTGCAGGGCAGCAGGAGCACCACCAGGAGTGTTATTTTCAGTAGAATGTTCATAAGCGCGCTAATACCATTTAAAATCTTCTGAATCCGTCCTGGCGGATTCCATAATTTTTGTGAGTTTGGCCGCTAAACCAGGCTGTTCGGGCGCCAGGTTCACAGATTTTGCCTGGTCGGTTTTCAGATTGTATAATTGAGCCCATGCATCCGGGAAAAGACATTTTAGGTAATCGTGTCAAACAAAAAACCAGTATCGGAGCCATAAAATCATATTAAAGACCCACTGCTCACTCTTCCGGGTTCCGGGTTGCACTGCCCTGCTTCGACTACGCTCAGCAACTGCCTACTGCCCACCGCCTACTGCTCCGCCCCCCATCATCCCCACTCCGGGAAAAAAGCGTCCGGGAGATGTTCGATGTCGTAATCCGTTTCCGATCGCAGGATAACGGCCACCACGTCGAAGCGCAATTCCCAATCGTACCCAAACGCTTCCATGTAGCAGGAGGCAGCTTCTGCCAAAAACCGTTGTTTTTTTGCAGAGACGAACTCCTCCGGCCGGCCGAAGCGGTCGGTGCTGCGGGTTTTAACCTCAATCAGCACCAAGGTTTTACCGTCTAAGGCTACTATATCCACCTCGGCGCGGCGGAAGCGCCAGTTGCGGTGCAGGATGCGAAACCCTTTACCTTCCAGGAAGGCGGCGGCGAGGTCTTCCCCTGTTTTCCCGGTGCGTAGGTGTTGAGACATGTGGTTTATATTTTACAGCAGAGAGCAGACCCGTCTCGAAACCCTCCCGACCGCGCTGGGGACGGAACCCGGAACCCGAAACAACTGCCAACAGCTCCGCACAGCAAACATAACAAAAAACCACAAAAACTTCTTTGGCAGGTATTTGCACATTTGCCGGGGGATGCTTACCTTTGCACCCGCTTTTTGAATTTTTTAACCATTATGTCTGATTATCAATGAAAAACTACGAAGTTACTTTCATCGTGGACCCAGTGCTGTCGGGCGATGAAATTGAAGCGACAGCTCAGACATATGTCGACTACCTCAAGAAGGTAGGTTGTCATATTGTTCACATTGACAAGATGGGGCTGCGTACGCTTGCGTACGAGATCAAGCGCCGTTCTTCCGGTGTGTATTACTGCGTCGAGTTCCAAACGCCCAACGGCGAATTCATGGACGATTTCGAGCTGGCTCTCCGCCGCGACGAACGCCTGCTGCGCTTCCTCACCGTTTATCTCGACAAGTTCGGGGTGAAGTACAACGACGACAAGCGCAAAGGCCTCATCGGCAAGAAGAAAAAGCCTGCCGCCGAACACAAGGAAGCCGCTGCAACTCCCGCCGCCGCTGCAACTCC
>CAZNYK010000099.1:0-14226 GCA_964577215.1 uncultured Saprospiraceae bacterium | reverse complement strand
GCCGCTGCAACTCCCGCCGCCGCTGCAACTCCTGCCCCCGCCGGGGCGCCCGTTGCCACCCTGCCTGAAGTGCCCGTGGTGACGGAGGAAGAATTCGCCGCTGCGGAAGTTCCGGCGGTAGATGAAGTGTTGGAGGCAACGCCTGCCGTGGAAGAAGCATCCGCCGTTGAAGTTCCCGAATTGACCGAGGTAGAATCGCCGGACGCAGATACCGGGGAAGAGGAAGCACAACTGTGATCGAAAGCAATTCTTGTCTAACCTGAAAAAAAAGTTACCATTATGGCAACCTCCAGAGACGATATCAAATTTCTCAGCAATCCCAAGATCGGCCAGAGCCGCAAAAAATACTGCCGCTTTCGCAAATTCGGGATCAAGCACATAGATTATAAGGACGCGGATTTTCTCTTGCAGTTCGTCAACGACCAGGGCAAGATACTGCCGCGCCGCATTACCGGCAACTCACTCAAGTACCAGCGCAAAGTAGCTACTGCGGTGAAGCGCGCCCGTCACCTGGCCCTGCTGCCTTTCGTGACCGATATGCTCAAGTGATGTGTTTTACTTTTAAATTTTCAAAGTCATGGAAATCATTCTGTTGAAAGATATAGAAAAAGTCGGCGAAAAGCACACCATCGTCAAAGTACGGGATGGCTATGGCCGCAACTATTTGATTCCTCAGGGTATGGCAATCGTGGCCAACAAGGCCAACCGCAACCGCCTGGAAGGCCTCAAGCGCCGCGAAGGCGCCGTGGAAGCCAAGCTCGTTACGGAATACCAGGAGATAGCTGCATTGCTAAAAGGCAAAGTGCTGCAGATCGGCGCCAAAGCCGGCACCAGCGGCAAGATTTTCGGCAGCGTCACCAACGTGCAGATCGCTGCTGCGCTCAAGGAGCAGTTCAATATCGACATGGACCGCCGCAAGATCGAACTGCCGGAGGAAGACATCAAAATGGTGGGCGCCTACACCGCCAAACTCCTCCTGCACAAAGACGTACAACCGGAATTGAATTTTGAGGTGGTGGCCGAGTAAGCCATTACCCTGCACTTCTTTCTACAATATGGAATCATCGCAGGAGCCGTCTCCCGGAACAGGGCGCGGCTCCTGTGGTGTTTTAGAGCTTCTTCCCAATAAAGCGAACTACGGCAGACAAGCCGTTGTGATACAAGCCCTCATTCAGCTCAACTTCCGTTTCAATTCCTTCATGATTTCTCTATATTTGTAGGCAAAGTACGAACATACATACCAATGCCGCCAGCCATATGACAACCGCAAAACGCATTTTTCACCTGTTGGGTTTTATCCTTGCCGCCGGGGCATCTGCCCAACCGGAATTGCCTTTGATAGAACCGGCACATGGAATGATCATCAACAAAACTTGCCGGATAAAACCAGGCGAGTACCTGCTGAACGATAAAAATGACAGCGATCCGCCGGCCATTACAATCACCGGGATGGACGTCACGGTGGACTTCGAAGGAGTGACCTTGCGCGGAGTACCGGAAGGGCAAGCCCCCGACTCCTGCTACGGTACCGCCATTTATGTGCTGGGGCGCAACATTACCATCAAAAACCTGAAAGCCCACGGCTACACCACCGTTATTGTTGCCAATGGAGTGGATTACCTCTCCATTTTGGATTGCGACTTCAGCTACAACCGCCGCCAACGCCTGCACAGCATGCGCGAACGCGAAGACCTCAGCGACTGGCTCAGCTATCACAACAACGAAAACGACGAATGGCGGATACGCCACCCCTCCGCAGTGTATCTCAAAAACTGCAATTACGCCTTAGTGCGCGGCCTGCGCATTGCCGGCGGCCAGAACGGACTCATGCTCTCGGGCTGCAACGACGGCCTGTTTTACAACAACACCATCCATTTCAACTCCGGCATCGGCATCGGCTTGTACCGCTCCAGCCGCAACCGCATCCTCCACAACCGCTTAGACTGGAACGTGCGCGGCTACAGCCATGGCTTTTACAGCCGGGGACAGGACTCCGCAGGCATCCTCTGCTACGAACAAAGCAACGACAACGTCTTTGCCTATAATTCCGCCACCCATTCGGGCGACGGATTTTTCCTCTGGGCCGGCCAACACACCATGGACACCGGCGAAGGCGGCTGCAACAGGAATGCGATTTTCGCCAACGACTTCTCCCACTCCCCTACCAACGGCATCGAGGTCACTTTCAGCAGCAACAAGATCATCGGCAACCGCCTGGAAGATTGTACCTACGGCATCTGGGGCGGCTACAGCTGGAACACGTACATAGCCCGCAACCACATAGCCGGCAACCGCTTCGGCATCGCCATCGAACACGGACAAAGCAACTCCATCGAGTACAACTACTTCAGCGAAAATCAAACCGGCATACGCATCTGGCAGCGCGAGTCGCAACCTTCCGATTGGGGCTACGCACAAAAACGCGACACCCGCAGCCGCGACTACGCCATCAGGGCAAATGTGTTCTGGGGAGATTCCGTACCCCTGCGCATTGACGGCAGCGAAAGGGTGGCCGTCAACGACCACAATATTTTCTGGGGCTTCAAGGAACTGCTCGTGACGGAAAAGCCCAATACCGACTTCTACTTCGTCAAGAATACAGTACATCAATCCCGGGGCTGGGCAGCGGCAGCCGGGCTGAAAAAACTAAACCACCAGGCAGGCGCGCCCTCCGAAAGAGAACTCCGGAGTTGGGCGCAGCTCAGCGATGAAAAATCTGTGGCCGGTTCCTTCAGAATTCCCCGCTGGCCGGCGCCCGGGCTTCCGCCTGCAATGGACGCCATGCTCCCTGCCAGCCATCCCCGCGGAAGGCAGTGGATGCTCATGGGCGAATGGGGGCCCTACGATTTCCAACGGCCGGTGGTTTGGTTGCGCGACATTCGCGACAGCCTCTACGTTTTCGGCATCTACGGCCCGGAGGGGGAATGGCGCCTCGGCAATGCAGAGGGCCTGGCGCCCACCGGCGATGTAAACGGAAAATTGCCGGATACCTTGATCGCCAGGCGTCTCCCCGGCTATGAAGACTTAAAACTGGAATTGGAATTTCGCGGTGCAGAAGTCGTTACGGAGTGGGGGCAAGTAATCCCGGCAGGCACTCCGGTAAGTTTCCACTATCGACGTTTCGAGAAGCCTTTGTCCTGGCGGGTGCGGTTCTTTCACTACGAAGGGGAAGAACTACCTACAGCAGAGTACGAGGCATGGGCGCGGCAAAATCCTTTGTTGGATACCATGTGGAATGAACTGGCCGGCCGCTGGTGGGGCAATCCGGCGCCGGGAGTGAATGCCGACAGATTCGTCACCTTGGCCGAAACGGAAGTCGATGTTAAGCCGGGCGATTATATTCTGACGCTAACGGCTGACGACGGGGTTCGGTTGTGGGTGGACGACAAGTTGCTAATCGACAACTGGAGCATACATGAAGCTGCTGCGGAAGAAGTGCAGGTCGCTTTGCAAGGAAGACATCGCATTCGCATTGCGCACTTTGACGCCGGAGGAATCGCTACGCTGGATTTCCGGATGAGAGCGCAATGAACGCCTACTCCTCCTTGCCGGAGTTGTGGTGATAGGCTAAGGAACTCTGGTATGTGGAAATGAACAAGGATACCCAGCCTGCCATAAACAACACGCCGCCAATGGGCGTTACCGGCCCTAAGAAAGACAGATCGATGCTTAAAGTATCCTGAAGCGAAAGAAAATAAATGGAACCGGAAAACAGGACGATGCCGGCAGTGAACAACCAGCCGGCATAGATCAGGCCTTTCTTTTTGCCGAAGTGGATAAGGACGGATACGATGAGTATGGCGAGGGAGTGGAGGAGGTGGTACCGCACGCCGGTTTCAAACGATTGAAGTTGTTCAGGACTGAGGAAACCTTTGAGGGCGTGAGCGCCGAGCGCCCCGAGGGCTACTGCTGCGAAGGCCAAAATGCTGCCGGTACGTAGGAACATTTTTCTCATAGCGGGAAAAGTATTATTATTGCCTTGCGTTTATCCCCGGTAAAAAGGGTTGCGAAAAAATTTAAACCGTTTTTTACCGGGATAACTGATAGCCAGTGGTTTGCAAAAATCAAAACTTACAAATCACCGCCTGTCGAGTATAATTCCGCAAAAGTAAGACATTGAACCGTTTTAAGCTCCGTTTAATCACTTTTGTTGTCGTTTTGTGCCTGCTCGGCTGGGCATGGCAACACTTCAAGGGAGCGCCCTGGGGCAAGGTGTCCCCTTGGGCAGGCTTTCCTATGGATATGCCGGTTTTGGTGGAATACCCCAATCTTGAGGAGGTTTTTCATGCCGATTCCACCGCTGCCGCTGCCGATTTTGCGTTCACCGATGCCTTGCGCGAGGAATCGGAATTGTTAGGACGCGCATTGCGCATTTGGTCACCTTGGTTGAAACCCAAGGGAAAGCTGCCGCTGGCGGTCGGGCTTCATGCGGCCGGCAGCGGAAAATGCGATTTCTCCTTTGTTTTGGATATGCAGCGCAGCGGATTCGACCTGGATGAGTTGTTGCAGCATCCAGAGATCAGGCGGGTATTGCCGTCGGTATACCAGGGACGCAAAATTTACACGGTTTACTTCCACGACAGGAAAAATTTTGCAGTAGCCGCTTATCGCAATTTACTCATCATGGCAGCCTTGCCCTTGCGGGTAGAGGAGGCTATTGGCCGTTTGGAGTGGCGGCCCTCGGCGTTGTGGACGCAAGCCGGCTTCCGGCAAGTGCTGCCCGGCAGCCGGGACGGGGCAAATATCCGGCTTTTCGTACAACCCGCCCAATTGGCTATTTTGCTTTCCGGGGTGATACATCCTGAGGGCAGGCCCGAAGTCAGGCGATGGGCAGGCATAGCCGATTGGCTTCGCCTCGACCTCCGCCGCCATGAGGACGGATGGGGAATTGGCGGGACTATGCTCAATTCTAAAAAAGAGGGCTGGATACAGGCCTTGCAAAACCGGCAACAGATACTCCTGCAGGAACACCTGGAGGTCATTCCCGACAATATCGCCTTGCTGTTCCTGGCGTCCGTGTCCAATTGGAGCCCTTTGCAGGGAAAGGGCAATGCCCTGTTCCGGCGCCATGTCGCTTCCTGGGCGGGCCGCGAACTGGCGCTGGCCATGGCCCAGCCCAAGGGCATCGATTTGCCTTCCGATTGGTTTGCCGTCATTTCGGTGCGCAACACAGAACTTGCGGAGCGGCGGCTCTCCGAACTCGCCTCCGAATCCGGTCTGTTGAAAGATTACGAATACCAGACCTTCCAAATACGCCAGTTGATGACCAGCGATCTGCTGCCCTTCTTCCCCGCCGGGCGTATGGACAACCCCTTCTTCGTGTTCCTGGGAGATTACGTGGTTTTTGCTTCTGCCCAGGCGGCATTGGAAGTATGGGTAGATGCCTACATTGCCGGGAAAACGCTTGCCTCCGACGAGGCTTTCCTGCCCTTGTATGCCGGTGGAAAGGAGCAGGGCGCCTGGTTTTTTTATCTGCCGGCAGATAAGATCAAGCCATTGCTTCAAACCTTCGCGCCCGGCGAGCCGCGAATGGCAGGGCTTGCCGATGTATTGGGCACGCTCGCCATACGGGCAACGCAGGAAGGGAGACACTGGAAACTGAGCGGGGAAGGGGCCACCTTTGCCGACGCCGGCATCCACAGCGGGGTTGCCTGGAAAGCTTTGCTTGCTGCACCGGCTATCGGCCGCCCGCTTATCGTTGAGGATACAGCCAATGCCCAAACCTGTATAGCCGTACAGGACTCCAACTTCCGCCTGTATCTGCTCGGGCCCACCGGCGACATCCGGTGGACGAGGGTGTTGGACGGCCCCCTGCTCTCAGATGTGCAGCACATGGATTACTACGGCGATGGAAGCACCGTCATGCTGATGAATACCGCCCGCAACATTTATGCCTTGGACATGCAGGGCAACGAAGTGGGCAATTTCCCGCTTCCCCTTCAATCGCCCGCCACCAGCGGCGTCACCGCGGTGAATTTCGATGGCGGACTCCAACTCAGCTTTTTCATCGCTTGCGCCAACGGCAACCTGTATGGATTCGACCGGATGGGCCGGCCCCTGCCCGGCTGGAATCCGCTGCCCGGCACCGGCATGCTCCGCTTTCCGCTGATCCATTTTTACAAGGAGGACAAGGACTATTTGGTCACCCTCAACGACAAGGGCCTGATGAAAGTCTACCGGCGCGACGGCGGCGAGCGCCTGCCGCCTAAGAAATTAGAAGGTGATTTTCTTTCGCCGCCCGCATTCCAGGTGTCGGAAAACAGCAACCGGATCGTCGCAGTGAACACTTCCGGGATCGCCCACGTGGTAGGTCTGAAGGATGAATTCTTTCGCTTAGCGTGCTCGGTAGGGCAAGGTAAAGATACGCGCTTTACTTTCTGCGAACTGAGCGGCGATGAACGCAAGGATTATGCGGTGCTGTCAGGGGAAGAACTGGCGCTGTATGCCTACGGCCAGGGTAACGACTTCGGAAAGGTATTCACCCACCGCTTTGACGCGCCCCAGGACGACGTGTTCTGCATACGGCTTCCCGGAGAAGGAAAGGACCGCATCGGAACGGTAAGCCGGATGGCCGGCCAGATTTTTATGCTGGACGAAAGCGGCAGCGTGTATCCCGGATTTCCCCTGGCCGGACACTCCCGCTTTTTCGCGGCAGATCTGTACCGCACCGGCACGCCTGTGGTAGTGACTATCTATGGCGACAGTGTGTATGCTTACCAGATCAAATGAGGTAAATTTTACCCGGCGAAGCTCTCCAGAGCGAAGTCGAGAGGTTATCAACTAAAAAAAACAGATCATGACCATTTCCAAACTCATCATCTCCTACCTGCTCACCGCCGTGGTGTTCTTTGCCATAGATATAGCCTGGCTGGGCTTCATCGCCAAGGGATTGTACAACCGCTATTTGAGCGATTTTCTCAGCGACCAGGTCAATTGGACTGCCGCCATTGTGTTTTACCTGCTCTTCATTGCGGGCATTTTCATATTCGCCATTCTGCCGGCAATGGAAAAGGAATCCTGGCGGCATGCGTTGCTCTACGGGGTGCTTTTCGGATTCTTCACCTATGCCACCTATGACCTGACCAACTTGGCCACCCTGAAGAACTGGCCGCTGAACATTGTATTCATCGATATTTTGTGGGGTATGACGCTCACCGGCTCGGTCGCTACGGCGGGTTATTTCATCAGCTCTTATTTCAAATAGCCATGTGGATTGATATTGCTGCGCTTGCCCTGCTGGTGTTTTGTTACGCCGGCGCCTGGTTCGTCGTTTCCCTTATACTCAAGCGCAACGACGTGGCCGATGTGGCCTGGGGGCTGGGCTACGTGCTCATTTGCCTGTACTTTGTACTGAAACGGGAACCGGCAGAAACTGCCTGGTGGGTTTATGTATTGGTGACGGTGTGGGCCTTGCGGCTCTCCGGGCATATTTTCCTGAGGAACAGGGGAAAGTCGGAGGATTTTCGCTACAAGCAGTGGCGGGAGGAATGGGGGCGATGGTTTTACCTGCGCTCCTTTTTTCAGGTGTATTTGCTTCAGGGCTTTTTCATGCTCGTCATAGCAGCGCCGGTCATAGCAGCCGGCCTGGCGCCGCCGGCCGGAACGGGGTTTTGGGAGGGTTTTGCACTGGGCGCGGGTACCTTGTTTTGGGCGGTGGGTATGTTCTTTGAGGCGGTGGGCGATCATCAATTGGCCCGTTTCCTCAAAACCCGCAAACACAAAAATGAAGTACTCCAGACCGGCCTGTGGCGCTACAGCCGGCATCCCAACTATTTCGGAGAGATCATGGTGTGGTGGGGATTGTTCTTCATCGTCCTGCCTTCGCCTTACGGATGGATGGCCGTCATCGGTCCGCTTACTATTACCTGGCTTTTGGTCTTTGTTTCCGGCGTGCCCATGCTGGAAAAGCGCTACGAGGGCAATGCCGCCTACCAGGAATACCGCAAGCGCACCAATGCGCTGCTGCCCGGCAAGCCGGCGGAAAAGGCATGAACCAAGCAGAAATACGCCATATCACATGATCGTGGTATTGCCTGCTATTTTATTTCCGCGTACTTTGCTCGGAAAAAAAACTGCATGCCCATTCGAGTAGCTGTTTACGAAGACAACCACGCCCTGAGGGAAGCCCTGGAAATTCTCATTTCCGAAGCAGAGGGTTTTGTACTGTCGGGCGCATACCCCGACTGCACCCTTGTGGAACAAGACCTCCGGGAGGCGGAAGCCGACGTAGTGTTGATGGACATTGACATGCCCGGCCGCAGCGGCATCGAGGGCGCCGCCATCGTGAAAAGAAATTTTCCCGCAGTGGAGGTGCTCATGCTCACCGTTTTTGACGACGAAGACAAGGTTTTCGGGGCCGTTTGCGCCGGCGCAAACGGCTACCTGCTCAAAAAAACGCCCCCCGACAAAATCCTGGAAGCGATAGAAGACCTCTACAACGGCGGCGCCCCCATGACGCCGGCCATTGCCCGCAAGGTGCTGCAACTCTTCCCCCGAACGCCGGCCATTAATTCCGAAACCGACAAACTCACCCCCCGCGAGCTGATGGTGCTCCAAAGCTTGGCCAAAGGCAACAGCTACAAAATGGTGGCCGCCGAACTCGACATCAGTATAGAAACCGTGCGCACCCACATCAAGCGCATCTACGAAAAACTCCACGTACATTCTGTAGCAGAGGCCATTGCGAAGGCGTATTTGAAATGATCCGGAAAATCTGCTAACTTTGTAAAAACTTATGCAATGACTGCTTTACCAAGCGCTTTCGAAGAAATTGCCAGGCTCATGGCATCAGGTATTGAGCCGGAAAAGCTCATGGCTTATGAGATTCCCGCCCATTTGGTAGATCAATATCTTTCACTGGTGGCAAAGGAAAAAGAAGGTAGTTTAAGCCCCGGAGAAAAGAGCGAGTTGGACAGTTTATTGATGATCAATCACGTGATCAGCATGGCCAAACTCATAGCCATTAAGAAGCTCGAAGCGGCATGAGCCGAATACCGGAAACGCTACGACTGCTGGTTGCACACCGTGCTGCATTCAGATGCGAATATTGCCGTATTCCGGATATGGGGTTCGCCCTGCCCTTTCAAGTGGATCATATTCGATCTTTGAAACACAATGGTCTCACCGTCGCTTCCAATTTAGCCTACTGTTGCCCTGACTGCAACCGGTATAAGGGCACAGATTTGGGATCTTACGAAGGCGATGAAACTGCGTTGATCCCTTTTTTCAATCCCCGTACCGGGGTATGGAACGAACACTTCAGCGTTGAAGGCGGTCTCATCCGGGGAAAGTCTTCAACAGGCAGAGTAACTGCTCAAATTTTCAAATTCAACCTGGAGGAACGAATTCTTTATAGGCTTGCTCTAATAGAGGCAGAACTCTACTGAGTAAATCGCGCTCACCCCATTGTGCGCATTTGCAAAAAACCGCACGTACATTCCTTAGCGGAGGCCATTGCGAAGGCGTATTTGAAGTGAATAAAATTCCCTATTTACAAGTTTAGGCATACATTGCATTGAAATTTCAGCAATGAAGCCTAACACCCAACACCTGCTTGCTATTCTCCTACTGTGTAGCATCTGCCATTTGCAGGCTACAGAACAGTTCAACCCAATAAAAATAGACACCAATCTTCTCGATCAGAATGTTCTCGGTCCTTTCCAATATTATATTTATAACGATACGGATACTTGGGAGCAGTTGAACCATGCCCCTGTGAATTGGAGGGCCACAGAGAGCAGCATTGTTAATTTACCGGCATACACCGGCCGCTGGCTTCGGATTGCCTTACACAATCCATATGATATGGATGTGCCTTTGGAAGTGGATATCTCATCCATTGAAGTTCATCGCCTGCTTGTTGTTGAAACAGAAAATGGCGCCGAGCTACGGCGAACTGAAACGGGTTCTTCCTACCCCGTTGCTGCGCATCCGTCCAAACTGGCCTCATTAAATGTACGCTTTGTGCTACCAGAAGGAGCAACCCGCGTTTATTACGTATTCATACAAAGTGGCTGGACACCCCTGCAAACTGCAGTTCACGTTATAAATTCATGGTACTCCGACTGGCGCCACTTCAAGATAGAGGACCGCCTGGGGGTTGGATTCAGTATAGGGATGACGGCCATGCTGGCGTTAATTGCCCTGCTTTTGTCTGTCGTTTTTCCGCGGCCTATGTTGCTTTGGTACGCCACTTATATCCTGTCTGGGGCGCTATATCTAATGGCCTCTTTCGGTGCGGGCGCTGAGTGGTTTTGGGGCGCGTATCCGTATTTTGAAGAAATATCGGCAGAATTTTTTGGCGCCCTATCATTGACTGGCTTGACGATGATGGCCCGTCTGGTATATCGCACCCGGCAAGAGTACCGCATAGCCGATTATTATTTATTGGGGATGGTGGCAATCGGTTTGCTGTTTTTGTTGTCGGCCGGCTTTCGTTTTGTGCTGCCATACGAGTTAGTGAATGGCCTTATGTTGGCTTCCTTTACAGTTACCTTGCCGGGACTGATTCTTATCGGAGGTATCGGCGCGTTGAGGTGGTTTCGGCACGGCGAACGGGAGCAAAAATGGTTTTTTGCCATGTTTTTATATGGCTTATTTTTCGCGGGTATTACGCTGCTTGCCTCAACAGGCTGGCTGTCTGTAAATATCTGGACGATGAGCCATCTACCTCGTTACTCCATCATTATAGAGGGATTTATGGCTACACTTTATATCACCCACTTTTTGCAGCGCCAAATACAATACGAGCAAAAGGAAAAATTGCGCATTCAACTCCAAAGAGAACAGGAATTCAGAGAGATATCTTTGGGCCTGCACGACGAGGTGGGGTCTATGCTCAGCAGTGCGGTCTTACTATCTGACATGGCTGGGCGGCGGTTTCAGGAATCGGAGAACAAGGAACGCATGGACGTTATTAGCGGGCGGCTTCGGGAAGTATATAATGCCCTTCGCGATCTGGCTTGGCTCTGGAATCCGGACCAGGAACGCTTGCCACAGGCATTAGGTCGCCTGCGGGTTTTTGCGGAGGAGATTTTTGATGCCGTCGCCACACGTTTGCATTTTTATGTTGATCCCGCCGCTGAAAAGCTCCCGGTTTCACCACTTCAGTGCCGGGATATCTACTTCCTGGCCAAAGAAGCCGTCAACAACGCCGCCAAGTACAGCGCCGCTTCCGATGTATGGGTTTCGGTAACAAATACCAACGGCCAACTTCATCTGGAAATACGCGACAACGGCCGCGGCTTCGATCCGGCCCTAGTAAAACGCGGCAACGGCTTGGGCAACATGCAGCGCCGGGCGGAGCGGATGGGGGGAACACTCATTATCGAGAGCGCCCCCGAGGAGGGTACTCGACTTTGTTTTGTACAGGATAACAATTCCCCCTACCCAACGATATAGGCGCTTCCCATGATCATGGGATTGTGTAGCCTTCTTATTGCTTGCAAATCCAAACCGAAAGCATCTTGCAGTATTGAGTATTCAAATTCAGGAGTCAACTCTTTTGTTAAAAATAAAATACATCTGACATTTTCAGTATTTTTGGTGGGTCAAAAATACTTGATTCACCAACTCCGGAAACATGAAAACCCAACCTCGCTTACTCCTCCTGATGCTCTTATGCATCAGGCTTTCTTTTGCTGCCCATGCCCAAACCGCCACCCCCAACCAGATTCCTGAACTCGAACAACAATTAGCGGCTACAGCCGATCCGTCCGAAAAGGCCGCTTTGTGCAATGAACTCTGCTACGCGTACCTGCGAAAAGACGTTGCCAAAGCCATTGAGTACGGCGAGCAAGCCCGCAGCGGGGCGAAAGCAGCGGGCAATACGCACGAGGAAGCCAAAGCCCTCAATCTGCTGGGCGACGCCGCCATCCGGCAAAAAAATATGCAGCAAACGGGGCAATATTACCAGGAAGCCCTCGTATTGGCCCAAGCTTCCGGCAATGCTGAAATGGAAGGCCGGGCCTTGCACAACAAAGGCAAATTGGCGCAAACATTGGGGCAAACAGAAGAAGCCCTTGTTTTTTATGAACAGGCTTTCCAGATACGGCAACGCATCGGCGATCAGCAGGGCCTGTCTTCTACCACACAAAACCTCGGGGTCTTGTATTCTGATCGCGGCGACTACGAAAAGTCTAATTTTTACTACCTCAAAGCACTCCAACTCAAAGAAGCGAGCGGAGATAAAGCAGGCACGGCTACCGTACAGGCTAACCTTGCCAACAACTACCTGTATCTCAGCCGGTTTTCAGATGCCGAATTGATGTTGCGCGCAAGTATAGCAACCAATAAAGCATTAGATAACAAGCGGGGCTTGGCCCAGGGGTATATGAACTTAGGCTCTGTGCTTGCCCGGCTTGGAAAGGTGGATGCTGCCATCGAATCTTTCATTCAGGCAAAAGGCTTGTATGAAGAATTGGGCGATAAAGGCAATTTGGCCGGAGTTCTGAACAACCTGGGGCATTACTACACGGATCGCGCACAGTACGCTAAAGCGCAGGAAGCCCTGCTGGAAGCTTTGAAAATAATGGAGGGATTACAAGAAAACGGACCCTTGATGTACATGATTTACCAGGGACTGGGGCGGATCAAGGGTTATCAGGGGTTGTTCAAAGAGGAATTGGGGTATTACGCCAAAGCCCTGCCCTTTGCAGAAAACGATCTTGGACGGGTCAATTTGATTCAAACCATGGCGGCGGCCTATATCGGAGACCAACAATTTGAAAAAGGCTTGGCCAAAACGCAGGAAGGCATCGCGATGGCCCGCGAAAAAGGTTTTCAGGATCGGGAAGCAGACTGCCTGACCCATGCAGCTTCGGCCTTGCTCAACCTGAAACGATTGGACGAGGCGTTGAAGACGATTGACCAGGCCATCGCTTTAAGCAAAAAAATCAATTATCAGGCCGTCCTCTCGTCCGCTTTGGTGGTGCGCAGCCGCATTCTCGTGCAAATCAATGAAGATAAAAAAGAGATCCTTGCCAACGCACAGGAAGCACTGAAGACGGCGCAACAATTGGACAACCCGTTGGAGCAAGTGCATGCCTGGGAGGAACTGGCCGAGGCTTATCGCAATTTAGGCCAGGCAGATGAAGCTTTAGATGCGCTGAAAAAAGCCCAATTGCTGCGCGACAGCATCTACAGCAAAGATGACATCCGAACCCTGGCGATTCAGGAAAAAGACTACGAATTCGACAAAGAGCGCGCCGCGCAGGAGTTGGAGCAAGAGCGCACAGAAGCGGCCGCGGCGGCGGTATTAAATGAACAACGCCGGCAGCGAAACGTCTGGATCACCGGCTTGTCGGTACTGCTGATCGGCAGCTTAGGATATTTTATGTACTGGCGCAGCCGCCAACGGATACTCGTTCAACTGCGTGAAGCAGAAACCCGAAAGCGCATTGCCCGCGACCTCCACGACGATGTAGGCAGCACCCTCAGCAGCATCAGCATCCTGTCGGCAGCCGGCGGCCAAACTTCATTAGGTGAAAAAGCGCGACAGGCCATGGAAAGCATGGACGACGTGGTATGGTCGGTCAATCCCGCCAATGACTCTATGGAACGGATTCTGCAGCGCATGAAAGCATTCACCATCGAACTTTTAGAACCTCAAGGCATCTCGCTGCACTTCCTTGCCGATGAAGCCATAAAAACCATCAACCTGCCCATGGAACTGCGCAAGGACTTTTACCTGCTCTTCAAGGAAGCAGCCAACAACGCCGCCAAGTACAGCGCAGCCGCCGATGTTTGGGTTTCGGTAACAAATACCAACGGCCAACTTCATCTGGAAATACGCGACAACGGCCTCGGCTTCGATCCTGCCCTTGTAAAACGCGGCAACGGATTGGGCAACATGCAGCGCCGGGCGGAGCGGCTGGGTGCTGAGTTGCGCATAGAAAGCAAGCCGGGTGAGGGGACGATGGTGCGGGTTAATTACCGGCTTCAGAATTCAAAGGACTAAAAAATATACAGCGTGTGCGGCAATGGCGCATCCCATGATCATGGGATTGCGCTGAATGAGTATTCTCCCAATCTTTGCAAAAGTATTTGAGTAAAAAATCATTTTAACCCCCACCCTGATTTTCACAAAGAGCAAGGCATCTCAATAAGCCGGGGTTGCTAATTGGACAACCTGAGCCGGCCTGCTCTTTCTATGGGTATCTTGATTTTTTTACACCACAAAATTCACTATTATGAAGTCAACACTAACTACCATTACCTTGATGCTGG
>CAZNYK010000098.1:6685-15886 GCA_964577215.1 uncultured Saprospiraceae bacterium | reverse complement strand
ATAACTTGGTAAGAGAAAGGCCCCGGCAAGTGAAAATTTATTGAAAAAAAAATGGTTTAAAATTTGTACATATATAGATAACTATATACTTTAGTGCGATTTTTGAAAACAAGTAAAATCGCACAGGCATGACAAACAGGAAACCAAGATGGATTTTTGGGCTGTCGGTGGGGCTGTTGCTCTGCTTTTCGGGGTATGCCCAGGAAGCGGAGAAGCCGCAAATAGACCACTCCTACAAGCCGCTCACGCTCAAACTCAGCGAAGACGGCAACAAGTACGTCCGTTTTTTAATATGGCACCAATTTTGGGCTACTCTCACCCAAAACAACCCGGGCACCTTAGATGTAAACGGCAACGAGATTGCCACTACCACTGATCTTGCGCTGCGCCGTTCCCGTTTTCTGGCCTACGCCCAGGTATCGCCCCGGTTCATGATACTTACACATTGGGGCATCAACAACCAGTCATTCATCAACGGCGCTACCCCGCCCAACGGCCCAAACTCCCCTGCTACGCCGAGCAACCAGGGTAAAAAGCCGCAGATATTCATCCACGACGCATGGACGGAATATCAAGTGGTAAAAGATAGACTTTATATGGGTGCAGGCCTCCATTACTGGAACGGGGTCTCGCGTTTCTCCAGTCACAGTACGCTCAACTTCATGGCTACCGATGCGCCAATATTCAACTGGTACAATATAGAAGCCACTGACCAATTTGCCCGGCAATTCGGCTTTTATGCCAAGGGACAGCTTGGACGATTTGACTACCGTTTCCACCTCAATAAACCGTATGTGAATGGCCCGGTAGCCGCAAAGACCAACACTTCTGCCAACGCCATAAATGTGGCGAGCGAGACCTGGGCCCCGGGCGGCTATGTCAACTACATGTTCTTCGACAAGGAAAACAACAAGCTTCCGTTTTTCGTGGGCAGCTATATGGGCGCCAAAAAGGTGTTCAACATAGGCGCCGGTTTTTACAGCCAGAAAGAGGTGACCGCATCCCGCAGCATATTGGGACAGGATACCACCCTTAACCGGCACAACCAACTTTGTCTCGGCGTGGACGCTTTCTTGGATATGCCGCTTAATGGGGGTAAATCCGGGGCCGCTCATGCTTATGTGGTCTATTACGACTACAATTTCGGTCCCGGCTACCTGCGCAATATCGGCATCTTGAACGAGCACTTGAACACCAAGCCGGATAACCCCATGCGTTCCTGGGCAGGCGGCGGCAATGCCCAGCCTGTCATAGGGACTGGCAATATCCTTTATGGCCAGTTTGGTTACGCCTTGCCGAAAGGGAAAGATGGTACTCAATGGATGCCCTATGCCACCTTGACACGGAAGAACTTTGAACGATTGCCGGAGCCGTCTCTCCAATATGGGCTGGGCTTGAACTACTTCATCAACGCCCACTTTGCCAAGCTTACCTTAGAGTACCAAGCCAGGCCGGTGTACCGCCTCGATGGCAATGACATCATCCGCAACGGCAGCAAGGGGCAATTCATCCTTCAAACCCAAATCTTCCTGTAAATTCATCCATCCTTCATCAATAAAAGAAAAAAACATGAGTGGAAAAGACCTGAAAAAGTACTGGCGGGAGAACCTGACCTACCTGTTCATCCTGCTCGGCATCTGGTTTGTGGTGTCATACGGCGCCGGCATACTGTTTGCCAAACAGTTGAATACCATACGCCTGGGCGGTTTTAAACTGGGTTTTTGGTTTGCACAGCAAGGCTCCATCTATGTGTTTCTCCTGCTGATCTTCGCGTATGTGCGCCTGATGAACAGGCTTGACAAGAAGTACGACGTCAATGAGTAAAGCTGCGAGCTTCGTGCCGAGAGGTACGACTCGCACTGCATACTGCCAACTGCCAACTTAAATTCTTCATTTCAAAACAAAAAACAATGAGCGTTCAAATCTGGACATTTATCATAGTGGGCATCTCTTTTGCCATTTACATAGGCATCGCGATCTGGTCGCGGGCTTCTTCCACCAAAGAATTTTACGTGGCCGGCGGCGGTGTGCATCCGCTGGCCAACGGCATGGCAACCGCCGCCGACTGGATGTCGGCGGCATCGTTTATTTCCATGGCGGGCCTGATTTCCTTCACGGGCTACGACGGTTCGGTATATCTCATGGGCTGGACGGGGGGCTATGTGCTTTTGGCTTTGCTCCTGGCGCCATATCTTCGAAAGTTCGGCAAATTTACGGTGCCCGATTTCATCGGGGAGCGATACTATTCCCAAACTGCCCGTATTGTGGCGGTAGTGTGCGCCCTGTTCGTGTCCTTCACCTACGTGGCTGGGCAGATGCGCGGCGTGGGTATTGTCTTCTCCCGGTTTTTGGAAGTGGATATAAACTTCGGGGTCGGCGCTGGTATGTTCATCGTATTTTTCTATGCCGTATTGGGCGGCATGAAGGGCATCACCTATACGCAGGTGGCGCAATACGTGGTGCTCATTTTTGCCTATATGGTCCCGGCCATTTTCATCTCTTTCCTGATGACCGGCAATATCATCCCGCAGATCGGGCTTGGCGGCACTATGGCCGATGGTACTTACCTGCTGGATAAATTGGACGGTCTCAATAAAGAACTCGGCTTCACCGCCTATACCGACGGTACCAAGTCCATGACCGACGTATTTGCCATCACCGCGGCTTTGATGCTGGGAACTGCCGGTTTGCCGCACGTGATCGTGCGCTTCTTTACCGTGCCCAAGGTAAGAGATGCGCGTTCTTCGGCAGGCTGGGCTTTGTTGTTCATTGCCATTCTTTACACCACGGCGCCGGCAGTAGCGGCCTTTGTGCGCACCAATCTCATCGAAACCGTATCCAATCAACCCTACAGCGCCATGCCCGACTGGTTCCACAAGTGGGAAGAAGCCAAGCTGCTCAAATTTGAGGACAAAAACAACGACGGCAATATACAGTACGTAGGAGCGGCAGCACAAAATGAACTGACGGTGGACCGCGATATTATGGTACTGGCCAATCCCGAGATTGCCCGCCTGCCCAATTGGGTCATCGGCCTGGTGGCTGCGGGAGGTTTGGCGGCGGCCCTCTCCACAGCAGCCGGTCTTTTGTTGGTGATCTCCTCCGCTATCTCCCACGACTTGCTCAAGAATTCCTTAAGGCCGAATATCTCTGAGAAAGGCGAACTGATCGCAGCCCGCATCGCAGCTGCCGTTGCAGTGGTCATGGCAGGCTATCTGGGTATCAATCCTCCCGGTTTCGTGGCAGAAGTAGTGGCCTTTGCCTTCGGCCTGGCGGCGGCCTCGTTCTTCCCCGCCATCATCCTCGGCATTTTCGACAAACGCACCAATATGCCGGGCGCCATTTCGGGCATGATAAGCGGCATCGTTTTCACCGCGGCTTATATCATATACTTTAAGTTCATCAACAAGGATTTGAATACGCCCGATAACTGGCTCTTCGGCATTTCTCCTGAGGGCATCGGCACATTGGGTATGGTGATCAATGCCGTGGTAACCGTGGTCGTATCCCGCCTCACACCCGCCCCGCCGCTCAAGGTGCAGGAGATGATTGAGAACATCCGCGTACCGAGGGGTGCGGGGAATGCGCAGGCGCATTAATGGCTTCAAGCCTCAAGCTACCCGCTTGCCTGCCCCGATTCGGTCGGGGAGTTGCAGGGCGGCTACTCGAAGCTCACAGCTCGAAGCTCGAAGCTAAAAAATACATATCTTGGTTGCCCGGAATCGCTCGCGTTATCCGGGCTTCTTTTTCAGGCGTTTAGTGAAGGGGTGACTCCGCCAGTCACCCCTTCACTAACCCAGGTAGAGAATTTATGACATGAGACAAACGCGAACCAAACTCATCGGCGTGTTTTTCATCGGCCTGGCGCTGATGAATTTCCCCATCGTGGAGCTGTTCAGCAGGGCGCCGCGCATCCTGGGTATGCCGGGGGTGTATTTCAGCATTTTTATGGTGTGGCTGGGCCTGATCCTGCTCGTCAAGCATTACACCGATCCCGACAGGAGCAAGGAAGTCAGGGCTAAAAAACAATCAGGCTCATGAGCGTTTGGCTTATCATAGCAGTTTTTGCCGGGTATGTGGCCCTGCTGTTCGGCGTGGCATTCTGGGCCGAGCGCCGTGCCGGGCAGGGCCGGAGCGTGGTGAACTCCCCGGCGGTGTACTCACTTTCTTTGGCCATATACTGCACCGCGTGGACGTATTACGGCAGCGTGGGGCGCGCAGCCGAGCAGGGGCTTGGTTTTCTGCCGGTTTACCTCGGTCCTACCCTCACCGCCCCGCTGTGGATCATGGTGCTCAAGAAGATGATCTACATCAGCAAGGCGCAGCGCATCACTTCCATTGCCGACTTCATCTCCGCCCGCTACGGCAAAAGCACGAGGCTGGGCGTGGCGGCTACCCTGATCGCCGTGGTGGGCATCATTCCCTACATCTCCATACAACTCAAAGCCATAGTGAGCAGCTTTGCCGTGCTCATCGGGCCGGCCTTTTACAGCGGCGAGGCCATTTATTTGGATGCCGGCCTGTACGTGGCCATTGCCTTAGCCGCATTTGCCATACTCTTCGGCACGCGCCGGCTCGACCCCAACGAGCACCACGAAGGCTTGGTGGCGGCCATTGCATTTGAATCTGTTGTCAAACTCGTAGCCTTTTTAGCGGTCGGTATTTTCGTTACCTTCTTTCTGTACAACGGTTTTGGCGACCTCTTCGGGCAGGGCGCCCTGCGGCCGGAGATAGAGCGGCTCTACGAGTTTGGGAGCAGCGGCATCGATGGCGGGCAGTGGTTTTGGCTCACGCTGCTGTCCATGTCGGCTATCCTGTTTTTGCCCAGGCAGTTTCACGTGGCGGTGGTGGAGAATACCGACCCCGGTTTCGTACACAAAGCTGCTTGGCTGTTCCCGCTTTACCTGCTGCTGATCAATGTGTTCGTGTTACCCATTGCGGTGGGCGGTTTGTTGGAGTTTCCCGGCGGGGAAACCCACCCCGACACATTTGTGCTCAGCCTGCCCCTGGCGGAGGGCAAACCCTTGCTGGCGCTGCTGGTTGCCGTGGGCGGTTTTTCAGCAGCCACGGGTATGGTCATTGTGGCGGTGCTGGCGCTCAGCATCATGATCAGCAACAACTTGGTGCTGCCCTTCCTGATCCGGCCCGGTTTTTTGCAGAGCAATCGTGCAAGCGACCTCTCCCAAGCCCTCATCGGCATCAGGCGGGTGAGCATAGTGATCGTGCTGTTGCTCACGTATGCGTATTTCAAATCGGTAGGCGCCGGTTACTCATTGGTGTCTATCGGCCTGATCTCCTTCACGGCGGCGGCGCAGTTTGCCCCTTTGGTCATCGGCGGCATGTACTGGAAGCGGGCCAATCGCATGGGCGCCATGGCGGGCCTGCTGGCCGGGTTTGCCGTGTGGGCGTTTACCCTTCCCCTGCCCACTTTGGTGGAGACCGGCAACTTGCCTGCGCGCATCATGACAGAGGGCCTTTGGGGCATTTCCTGGCTCAGGCCGCACAGCCTCTTCGGTCTTACGGATATGGACCCGATCTCGCATGGCGCATTCTGGAGCTTGTCGTTTAATACGGCCTTTTACTTCGGCGTGTCGGTGTACACCCGCCAAAGCCCGCTGGGCGTAACGCAGGCCGATATTTTTGTGAACATCTACAAGTACCGCTCCGGCGTGGGCGATTACGACGTGCTGCGCCGCCGGGCCAATGTGAAAGACCTCCAACTGCTGTTGCAACGCTTCCTCGGCGCCGAGCGCGCCGATGCGCTGCTGGAGGATTATCAGCACGCCAACGGGCTGGATTTGAAAAGATTGCGAGAAGCGCCGCCCGATCTGGTCAGCTACGTGGAAGTGCAACTCAGCGGCGCCATAGGGGCCGCCTCGGCGCAGCTCATCATCAGTTCCGTCACCAAGGAGGAGCCGATCAGCCTGGAGGAAATGTTTGAAGCGCTGGAGCAAACCCGCGAAGCGCTGGCCTACAGCAAGGCCCTGGAACAAAAATCTGCCGAGCTGGAGCAACTGACTCTCCAACTGCAACAGGCCAACGAGCAACTCAAAGAGCTGGATCGCCTCAAGGCCGACTTCATCACCACTGTGACCCACGAGCTGCGCACGCCCATCACCGCCATCAAGGCATTGGCCAAAATATTGATGGACCACACCGACCTGGAGCCGGCCAAGCAGCAGGAGTTTCTCGGTATCCTGGTAAGCGAAAGCGAGCGCATCAGCCGCCTCATTAATCAGGTGCTCGATCTGGAAAAGATCAGGTCCGCCGGCAGCGCACAGCATAGGGAAATCTTGGATTTCAGCGAAGTAGTGCGCAGCAGCTTTGCCGGCCTCAGCCGCCTGTTGGAAGAAAAAGGCATTATCGCCAGGCTATCCTTGCCCCCGGAACCGGTGTTGCTGCGCGGCAACCGCGACCGCCTCATGCAGGTATTGGTCAATTTGATTTCCAATGCCATCAAGTTTTGCAACGCGCAGGAGGGTAGGGTAGAGGTCGTATTGGAAAACCGGGACGGTACCGCCCTCTTGCGGGTAAGCGACAACGGCCCCGGCATCCCGGAATCGCAGCGCCCGCTCATCTTCGAGCGCTTCACCCAATTGCCCGGCACGGATGGCTCCAAGCCTCAGGGCAGCGGCTTGGGCTTATTCATCACGCGCGCCATCGTGGAGGACCACGGCGGTCGTATAGGGGTAGATGAAAGCGAAATGGGCGGGGCGGGGTTTTGGGTGGAGTTGGCGGTGGATACATGAGTTTTATCATCCCACCCACTGACAAAAGTCCTTTGTGAATCTTTCCCCCACTGCCTATATTGCAACGTCAAACGGAATGATTGACCAATATTGACCGAATATGGCCGATAAAAATTCTGCAACGGTACTTTTGGTGGATGACGAACCAGGCATCCTCACCGCATTGGAATTCTTGGTGCAAAAGGCCGGCTACCACACCCTCACCGCTACTAATGGAGAACAGGGCCTTGCCCTGGCACAAGCCCACCGGCCCAACGTGGTGGTGCTCGATGTCATGATGCCCGGCATGGACGGCTTCCAAATCGCCAAACACATCCGCGCTAATCCCGAACTGGAAGACTGCCGAATCGTTTTCCTTACCGCCAAAGGCGCCACCCGGGACCGGTTTGAAGGATATGACAGCGGCGCAGAGATTTATATCGCCAAGCCGTTTGACAACGAGCGCCTCATCGACGCCATAGAAGAGTTGATCGCGTTCGGTTAATTTTTCTGCCCAAAACGAAAACATCTAAACATCTATATATATTTGCACGAATCAAAAACCTGACCAACATGACAAAGGTGATCAAAACCTTCGACGAGTACAAAGCGGAATACAAACGCAGCGTGGAGGATCCGGAAGGATTCTGGGCGGAGCAAGCCGAAACCTTTACCTGGCACAAAAAATGGGACAAAGTGGTGGAATGGGACTTCCACAACCTGGACGTCAAGTGGTTTATCAACGGCAAGCTCAACATCACTGAAAACTGCCTTGACAGGCATTTGAGCAAGCGCGGCGATCAGGTCGCACTCCTTTGGGAAGCTAATAATCCCCAGGCGCCTAATAAAACTTACACCTACCGGGAACTCCATACCGAGGTGTGCAAAACCGCCAACGCATTGAAAGCCAGCGGTATCAAAAAAGGCGATCGCGTGTGTTTTTATATGCCTATGGTGCCCGAATTGGCAATTGGCGTGCTGGCCTGTGCCCGTATAGGCGCCATTCACTCCGTGGTGTTTGCAGGCTTTTCGGCCTCAGCATTGGCCGACCGCATCAAGGACTCCTCCTGTAAAATGGTCATCTGCTCGGACTTCAACGACCGGGGCGCCAAGCACATTCCTGTAAAGGCTGTTGTGGACGAGGCACTCGCCATGGGATGCGACAGCATTGAAACCGTGCTGGTGTATAAATCCACAGACAATTCCATACAATTCAATGCAGGCAGGGACAAGTGGTGGCATGAGGAGGTTGATCACCAAAGCGCGGTGTGCCCCGCAGAACCCATGGATGCCGAGGATATGCTTTTTATCCTTTACACCTCAGGATCCACCGGCAAGCCCAAGGGCGTGGTGCATACCTGCGGCGGGTACATGGTCTTTGCTGAGTACAGCTTTAAAAACGTATTCCAACTCGAAGAAAACGACATCTACTGGTGTACTGCCGACATCGGCTGGATCACCGGCCACACCTACATTGTATATGGACCGCTGCTGGCCGGCGCCACCACGGTCATGTTTGAGGGCGTGCCCACTTATCCGGACGCCTCCCGCTTCTGGCAGGTTATCGAAAAGCTCAAAGTGACGCACTTTTACACGGCGCCTACTGCCATTCGCGCTCTCATGGCTATGGGGGATCAATATACCGAAGGCCATGACTTCAGCAGCCTCAAAGTGCTGGGCAGCGTGGGCGAACCCATCAACGAGGAAGCCTGGCGCTGGTACCGCGAGCGCATCGGCAGCGGCAAATTGCCCATTGCCGACACCTGGTGGCAAACCGAAACCGGCGGCATTCTCATCACCCCGCTCGCCGGCGTGACGCCTTTGGTACCCTGCTACGCCACCTATCCCCTGCCGGGCGTGCAGCCCTGCTTGGTGGACTCCAACGGCGTGGAACTGGAAGGCGACAACGTGGAAGGCATGTTGTGCATCAAGTACCCCTGGCCAGGCATGATTCGCACCACTTACGGGGATCATGAGCGCTGCCGGCAGACCTACTTCAGCACCTTTCCCGGCAAATATTTCACCGGCGACGGCGCCCGCCGGGATCACGACGGCATGTACCGCATCATCGGCCGCGTGGACGACGTGATCAACGTGTCCGGCCACCGCATCGGCACGGCCGAGGTGGAGAACGCCATCAACCAGCACCCTAAAGTGGTGGAATCCGCCGTAGTGGGCTATCCGCACGACATCAAAGGGCAAGGAATTTACGCCTACGTAATCACCAGCGGCGCGGTAGGAGATGAGGATGCATTTGTCAAAGAGGTCTTGGGCGTAGTTACAAAGGTTATCGGCCCCATCGCCAAGCCCGACAAGATTCAGGTCGTCTCCGGTCTGCCCAAAACGCGCTCCGGCAAGATCATGCGACGCATCCTGCGCAAGGTGGCCGCCGGCGATACCGACAACCTGGGCGATACTTCCACCCTCCTCAACCCGGAAGTAGTGGATGAGATCAAGACGGGGGCGAGATAAG
>CAZNYK010000098.1:0-6585 GCA_964577215.1 uncultured Saprospiraceae bacterium | reverse complement strand
TCAGCATAAACTGACTACGAAAGACACAAATCTAAAAATATGGGCTATCAAGAAACCTTTATCCGAAGCATCCGGGAGCCGGAAGCTTTCTGGAAAGATCAGGCAGAGGCCATTTCCTGGTTTCGCTTTCCCGACAAAATACTATTTAAAGACCATGAAGGGCTTGATCGCTGGTATGGCGGCGGGCGGCTCAATACCTGCTGGCTCGCATTGGACTACCACGTCCAGCATGGCCGCGGAGAACAAGTGGCCGTGTATTACGATTCTCCCGTGACCGGGAAAAAGCGCCGGATCACATACCGGCAATTGCTGGAACAGGTGAGCCTGTTTGCAGGGGTACTCAAGCGATTCGGCGTGGAAAAAGGCGACAGGGTCGTCATTTACATGCCTATGGTTCCCGAAACCATGATAGCCATGCTGGCCTGCGCGCGCCTTGGCGCCGTTCACTCTGTAGTCTTCGGCGGGTTTGCCCCAAGAGAACTGGCCATCCGCATCGATGATGCCAAACCCAAACTGCTGATCACTTCCGGAGGCGGCATCGAGATCAACAAAGTGATCGAATACATGCCCATCGTGGATCAGGCCTGGGAAGAAGCTGTGTACAAACCGGATGCCTGCATTGTGTTGCAGCGCGATTTCGCACCGGTGCCGCTTAAGGCAGGCCGCGATCACGACTGGGAAACTCTCATGGCAATTGCCGAACCTGCCGGATATGTGGAAGTGGAGGCTACTGATCCGCTTTATATCCTGTACACCTCAGGCACCACCGGCCGCCCCAAAGGCGTGGTGCGCGATAACGGCGGCCATGCCGTTGCGCTCAAATTCAGCATGGCCAATATTTACGGCATGAAACCCGGCGACGTGTTCTGGGCTGCTTCCGACGTGGGCTGGGTGGTGGGGCACTCCTACATCATCTACGGGCCGCTCATCCACGGCTGCTCCACCATCCTGTACGAAGGCAAACCCGTGCGCACGCCCGATGCCGGCGCTTTCTGGCGCATCATCGAGGAGTATAAGGTCAACGCGCTCTTCACCGCGCCCACCGCCATCCGCGCCATCAAAAAAGAAGACCCGGACGGCGCCCTGAGGCAGAATTACGACCTCAGCAGCTTTCGCTATCTCTTCCTGGCCGGCGAGCGCTGCGACGTGGCCACCCTCGAATGGTCGCAAAAACTGCTCGGCGTGCCGGTCATTGACCACTGGTGGCAAACGGAATCCGGCTGGCCCATGCTCGCCAACTCCGTAGGGCTGGAATTGCTTCCCGTAAAGCCCGGCTCGGTTACCAAACCAGTATGCGGCTTTGATATACAGGTGATCGATCCCAACGGCAATCGCCTCCCGGCCAACGAGGAAGGTATTGTGGTGGTGAAACTGCCGCTGCCGCCCGGCAACCTGCCCAACCTCTGGAACGACACGGCGCGCTACAAGCAATCTTATCTCGAACCCTATCCCGGCTTCTTCTTCTCCGGCGATGGCGGCTATACCGACGGCGATGGCTACGTTTATATCACCGGTCGCATCGACGATATCATCAACGTGGCCGGGCACCGCCTTTCCACCGCCGCTATGGAAGAAGTAGTGGCCTCACACCCCGCGGTTGCAGAGTGCGCCGTCATCGGCGTACAGGACAATATGAAGGGCGAGGTGCCGCTCGGCTTCGTCGTGCTCAAAGCAGGTGTCAATATGGACGATGAGCAATTGGAGAAAGAACTGGTCGCCCTGGTGCGCCAAAAGGTAGGGCCGGTGGCCTTCTTCAAGCAAGCTGTAGTAGTGAGACGCCTGCCAAAAACCCGCTCCGGCAAGATTCTCCGCAAGATCATGCGCAACATGGCCGACGGCAAGGCGTTCTCCATGCCTTCTACCATCGAGGATGCATCGGTACTGCCCGAACTGGAAGGCTCTATGAAAGAGCACGGCGTGGTGGGGGTTGCAGTACATTGAAAATGTAAAACCGTAAAACCGCAAAATGAAAAAGGTCGCCAGGCATTTTACATTTTGCGGTTTTACATTTTGCGTTTAAAACTTTCACCACCTCCGCCTCAAAGTATAAGTGTACGTCCCGCCGTCCCTTTGCTCCCGGAAGGTCATTTTGCGGTTGGTTACTGCCAGGTTTTCCCAGTTGAATGGCTCAATAATTCCGGTGGAAGGATCGAAAAAGGAACCGTACAATACTACTTCAACGCCTCCCACAGTATCTCCACCGGATGCAGCGCTTTCCTCCCCGTACCATCCGCAATCTGGTGCCGGCAGCTCGTGCCCGGCGCGGCAATGACGGCATCCTCCGCAGCTTTGCGCACCGCAGGAAAAAGCACCAACTCCCCGATTTGCATACTCACCTCGTAGTGCTCCTTCTCATACCCAAACGATCCCGCCATGCCGCAGCACCCTGAAGGAATGACCTCCACGCTGTAGTTTTTCGGCAGGCCCAGTACCCAGGCTGAAGGCTCCACGCTTGCCAGCGCTTTTTGATGGCAATGGCCGTGCAGGAAAATGCGCCTGGGCGCGTCGGTGAACAACTCCGGCGCAATGCGGCCTCGCTGTATCTCAGCGGCTAAGAATTCCTCTATCAGCAGGGCATTTTGACCCAGCGCTTTGGAGGCCTCCCGCTCGGCGGGTTCTACTAATTTGGGATACTCGTCGCGGAAGCCGAGTATAGCCGAGGGCTCAATGCCGAGCAGGGGCGTTTCGGCGCTTACTAACGACTTGAATATTTGCACGTTTTCCCGGGCCAGCTTTTGCGCCGGCAGCAGCAGTCCTTTGGAGAAATAAGCCCGCCCGCTGTCGGGGTGCTCCGGCATTTCCACCTTGTAACCCAAGCGGGTGAGCAACTCAACGGCCTTGATGCCGATTTGGGTGTCATTGTAATTGGTGAACTCGTCGCAGAACAAATAGACCTTTCCCTTGGTCGTGCCCTGAGGCTGGAGATGCCGCCCGGTTTGGTTCCACCATTTGCGCAGGGTGGTCCTTTGCAATAGCGGCATGGAACGCTGCGGCGCCACGCCGAGGATGCGTTTGAGCAGCCCGGAGCTGAGTGGGTTTTTAAGTGCAAAGTTATTCAGTCCGGGTACTGCCGAAGCCAAGGCGTTGATGCGCCCAATATGCCCAAACACCCGCGCGCGAAGGGGCACGCCCTTCGCCTGGTAATAGTGGTGCAGAAACTCGGCCTTCATGGTGGCCATATCCACGTTGGAAGGACACTCCGAGGCGCAGCCCTTGCAGGAGAGGCACAGCGACATCACCTCATACAACTCCTTGTGCGCAAAGCGGTTTTCGCCGTTCTCGCTGCGGGTGAGGAATTCGCGCAGGGCATTGGCGCGGGCCCGGGTGGTGTCGCGCTCGTTGCGGGTGGCCATATAGGACGGGCACATGGTGCCGCCGCTCACGTGGGGCAGCTTGCGGCAGTCGCCGGAGCCGCTGCACTTTTCCGCCAGGCCGAGGATGCCCTTTGTCTCCGAAAAATCAAAAACCGTTTCAATGTTTTTGGGCGGCGCGTCCTGCTCGTAGCGCAGGGAAGTGTGCATGGGCGGCGCATCCACTATTTTGCCGGGATTGAAGATGCCCTGCGGGTCCCATAGTTGTTTGACGCGGCGCAGAAGTTCGTAGTTGTCCTGGCCGATCATTATTGGAATGAACTCGGCCCGCACCCTGCCGTCGCCGTGTTCGCCGCTCAGGGAGCCGTTATACTTTTTTACTAAGCGGGCGCAGGCTTCGGCTATTTGCCGCATCATGGCAACGCCTTCACTGCTTTTGAGATTGATCGAAGGGCGTGGGTGCAATTCTCCCGCTCCTGCATGCGCGTAATACACGCTTTGCTGCCCGAAGCCCGCCATCAGGGCGGCAAAATCGGCGATGTACTCCGGCAGGTCGGCCAGGTCCACGGCGGCGTCTTCTACAAATTCTAAAGGCTTAGCATCGCTTTTTACATTGGATAATACCCCAAAGCCCGCCGCTCGCAGCGCGAAAACCTGCTGGGATTGCATTCCCGATACGATGGGAAATGCATAACCCAAGCCGGCGGCTTGCAGATCGGCTATCATGCCCTTTGCCTCGGTTTCCGCCTCCTCAAAGGTCTCGCCCCGGAACTCCACCATGAGAACGGCAGCCGGGTCGCCCTGCAGGAAAAAGCGGTTTTTTTGCTGGGCGCGATTTTCCTTCGTGCAATCTAAGATGAACTTGTCCATCAGTTCGCAGGCATACGGCGCACGGCGCATGGCTACCTGTGCGGCGCGCAGGGCGGCGTCCAAGGTGTCGAAATGGGCGCATACCAAAGCATCCTGCGGGGGCGGCAGCGGGTTGAGATGCAGTTTGATCCCGGTGGTAAAAGCCAGCGTGCCCTCCGAGCCTGCCAGGAGTTTACAGAAGTTGAAATCCGGCCCGCCGGGGGTGAATACGTTTGAATTCAGCAGTACATCCACGGCGTAGCCGGTATTGCGGCGGTGGATGCCGGGCTTGGGGTAGTGCTCGCGGATGGCGGCTTGGCGCTCCGCTTGGGAGAGTTCCTCCCAGAGTTGGCGGTAGAGATCGCCTTCTAAGCCGGGAAGTTCCCGCTTGCGGTGAAAGTCCTCCGGCGATAAGGGGCCGAATTCCGCCACCGAGCCGTCGCTGAGCACCACGCGCATTTCCATCACGTGGTCGCGGGTGGTACCGTACTTGATGGAAGTGCTGCCGCAGGAGTTGTTGCCCGTCATGCCGCCGATCATGCAGCGGGTGGCAGTAGCAGTATTTGGGCCGAAGAACAGGCCGTGCGGCTTGAGGAAGGCATTGAGCTCATCGCGCACCACGCCGGGTTGCAGGCGCACCCAGCCTTCCTCCGCGTTCAGTTCCAATATTTGCGTCATGTGGCGCGATACGTCGGCGATGATGCCGGTACCCACGCATTGCCCGGCCAAGGAGGTGCCGGCGGTACGGGGTATGAGCGGCACGCGGTGCTCGCGGGCGAAGGCGACCAAGCGGCGCACGTCCTCTTCGTTTTTGGGGAATGCCACGGCCATAGGCATCTCGCGATAGATGCTGGCGTCGGTGGCGTAGAGGGTGCGCATGAGTCTGTCGGAATGCAGTTCGCCGGAGAGTTCAGCGGCAAGCGTTTGAAGATTTGTCTGCATGGTTGGATTGGTAAAATGCGATGGTGCAAATTACGGGAGGATTTTGGGAAAATGTGTACATTTGCGAATGACCCGGGAGGAAAAAGAGAATCTGGAAGAGGAAATGGAAATGCTCCGCACTTTGCTAGACTTCCATGTCGAAAATCGGAGCTATATCTCTATGGACGACGAAGAATTTGAAGAATATGTCAATGCAGTCCTGGATCGCTTGAATGAACTCGCTGCAATATTAAAACAACAAGGAGACAAAGCATGAGAAAGTACGCGCATGTTCAGAAAGTGGTAACACGCCTTACAGAAGATGAGGCGCTCCGCACCTTTTTTACAATCTATCTCATGGCAGAAAGCCGGGAAGAGCGTCAACGTCTCAACGACCGCTTTCATGCTTCCTCCGCATTGCTTTCCCCATCTGAAAAGGAATTGCTCAAAGCAGAGATGACCCGTTGCTTTTTGAGGCTGCCCACAATGGCTGCTGAGTTGGTAGAGAAAGTTGTTCCCCTTGCCAATTGAGCTTCGCCTTTTCATGGCATCGCGCTGTGCTCATGGCCATCGCAGCGATATTCATCCGCCGTGGCGGACCCTCTCCCAGCAGGCCGGGCAGAGAGGGTTTCTTGGCGCGGGCTTGGCGGGTAGGCAGAAGCCCTCTCTTGTCAGCAGGCCAAGCAGAGATGGGATGGCATCGCACTGCGCGCAGGGTATCCTCAAAACTCAGGGTCTTCGAGCAGCTTCTCTATGGCATCCTTCAGCTCGCGGATAAGCCCGTCGGAGGTTTCAAAAGGGTAGGGGAAATGAGCGGCCTCGCGCAATTCCTCTTCAAATTGACGAAGGCTCAGGAATTCCTGTTCGCTGATGGTTTTCGGCAAATACATATCCTTTTTGAAGGTCAGCATTCGCGGTATGCCCGTGGCGGCGTGGCGCTTTTTGGCCAACTCGTACTCCTCCCGCGTGAACTTCCCCAACTTTGAGTAAAACAGCAAGGCGAACACATCGCAGTCTTCCACCTCCTCATTATAGTTGTCCTGCGAGCGGAAGGACTTGCCCACGCACTGCCCGTCTTCCCATATGGACAAATGGAGGAAGGTACCTTTGTCGTTCAGCTTTTTATTCATGCGGTTGATCTCCAACTCGATCTGCTCTCGCTCGGCTTTCAATTCCGCCGAGGAAGCTAAGAAAATCCGAATCGTCCTCTTCTGTATGGGCGCTTCCGCCCGGCCCATCACCAGCGGCTGACCGGCTACCATTTTTTCAAAAACGAAGTTGTCTCCGAGCAAACGACCGAGATCAACGAATTCGCCGGACTCATCGCAATCCCGTTCTCGAACGCCCTTTTCCCACCAGTTTTTCAGCTTTCTGAAATCGAAATAGTGCTGCTTGTTCTTCCCTTCCCGGCAGCCTGCGCAGGGGCAGGGCACGATCTCTGACACCTTGATGCCCTTGTACTCCTCGTGCAGGTCGCGGAAGGTTTTCAGGATGGCCGTAAGCA
>CAZNYK010000097.1:11698-16008 GCA_964577215.1 uncultured Saprospiraceae bacterium | reverse complement strand
ATGACCGTACAGCATTCCTGAATATCAGCAATCATCATCATTTTTTTACCATTAAATTCATCAACATGAAAACGCACCATTTCCTGTTCATTCTGCTTTTGTTCACGACTCCATTCGCCCTATCGGCTCAATCTATGGTTGGATCGTGGACCTATCAAGACACGACCCCGGACGGCACGGAGGTGACCAATACCATGACCATGCATGAAGACGGCACCTTTACCGTTGACTTTGCCAGCGATGGCAAGGCAGACGTACTCGGCACCTACACGATCGATGGCTCGAAGATCACCATCAGCGACACGCCCAAAGAGAGCCCTTGTCATGGGAAAGATGGTGTTTACAGCTTCAAACTCGAAGGAGACACGGTTACCATCACCCTGATCGAGGATGCCTGCGAAATTCGACGCAGAGACCGCCCCTGGACCATAACGCGGAAGCAGTAAACAGATCAAATGGTGCAGTTATCCGTCGATGAATGCTTTACAATTCGTCAATGGGTTACTGCACCAACTTTTAACCCATCACGCAAACACAATCAACATGAATCAGAAAAATATTTTCACGGTGCTAGCCGCTATCGGCTTGATCTGGTCTATCTCCGCCTACACCATGGGCGATCGAATTGCCAATGACTCCTTCGGGGGGCTGGATGAAAAAGGCGTATTCGCGGTATCTATTGCCAACCAACTGGTTGCCGCGATCAACCTCATCGTTGTTCTGGCCTTGTTCGCCACCCGGAATCATTCGAATGTCGCCTGGGCTTTTGCCCTGGGATTCCTGATAATGGGGATCGGCTCGCTCAAACACCTGCTTATGGATGGCGTCAACGTGCCCGTCATCGGCATTGCTGCGCAGTTTGTATTCGCTGCCGTTTGTGGATACTTATGGCTTAAGGAGCGGAAAAAGGTGGCGGCAATCACCTGAAAAGCCAAATGCAAACAGCCGGAGAATATTATCAGAGCCCGACCCATCCATTGCTTCAAAAAAGTCAATAACTATATAATACGTTCAAACATGAAGACGATGTATCCAATCAGCTTTAGCGCTGTACTCCTCGCAGCTGTTATGCTTATTTGCAGCGCCTGGGTATCATCAGATCTGATAAGGACCGGGGCAGTTGCAAGTTGCGTCCGCTGCGCGGCCTGAACGTGCAACAATGCGGGTGGCAGTCGGGTGTCGCGGCAGGCCTTTTTACTTTTTCCTTTTTACTTTTTCCTTTTTCCTTCTCTCAATACAACTCACACCCACCCTTTGCACTTTTGCTCTCTTGCACGAAACAAGTTAAAATTTGTGCCAATTTCATTTGCCCTCTTGCACTTACCATCCAAATAGCCGTACCTTTGCCTCGCACAAAACGCAATAGATGACAACAAGGCTGCATACGAACGCTTGGTGGTGGCACATTCTTTCGGAGTACCGGGAGAGGTGACATGCCATGACGCGTTCAGCAGTTTCAATCGGCTTGTCGGTTCGCCCGGCAAGCCGATTGTCTTTTTATGACCCGATTACAAAACGATTATGCCTGCATCCGATTTTCCCGTTTTCCCGCTGCGCACCCCGGTGCGCCGCTATCTCGCCGATACCCATACCCCGGTAGCGGCTTACCTCAAACTCCGCGATCACTTTTCCTGCCCGGTATTGCTGGAAAACAACGATTTCGGCAGCCTCGAGGATTGCCATTCCTTTATCGGCCTGGACGCCATGGCCACGTTCAAAGTGGATAAAGGCCAAATAAATGTAGAGATGCCGGGGCGCCGGCCTCTCAGCCGCCCGGTGGAAGGCGTGGAAGATGTGCCGGAGCAGTTGTTCCGGTTTCTCTCAGCTTTCCGGCCGGAGTACGAAGCGCCTTACACGGGCTTCAACGGGCTGATCGGCTATACCGGCTTTGATGGAGTACAGCACTTCGACACCTTGCGCTTCGACCCCGCCAAACGCCGTATGGACGTGCCCGAACTTTGCTACCACCTCTACCGCTTCGTCATCGCTTTCAATCATTTCAAAGACGAGCTTTTTATCCTCGAAAACCTGCTGCCCGGACAGGCTTCCGAACTGAAACGCCTGGAAACCCTGCTCTGGAGCCAAAAAATATCCACGCACGCTTTTCGCATAGACGGAGAGGAAAGCAGCAATCTGCAGGACGGGGAATTCAAAGACCTGGTCTCGACAGGCAAGCGCCATTGCGGCATCGGCGATGTGTTCCAGATTGTCTTTTCCCGGCAGTTCGCACGGGGCTTTCGCGGCGACGACTTCAACGTGTATCGCGTATTGCGCTCGGTCAATCCCTCGCCCTATCTGTTTTATGCCGACTTCGGCAGCTACCGCATTTTCGGCTCTTCTCCCGAAACGCAGATGGCCGTGGTGAACGGCGTGGCCAAGGTGAATCCCATTGCCGGCACCTACCGCCGCAGCGGCGATCCCCTGGAAGACGCCCAAAAAGCCATAGACCTGGCTGCCGATGCCAAAGAAAACGCCGAACATATCATGCTGGTAGACCTGGCCCGGAACGACCTGGGGCGCCACGCCGTCAACGTGCGGGTGCGCGACCTCAAGCACATCCATTTCTACAGCCACGTCATTCACCTGGTATCCAAAGTGGAAGGAGACCTGCCGCCCGGCGCCAATCCCGTGCAGATATTCGCCGACACCTTCCCGGCCGGCACACTCTCCGGGGCGCCCAAGTACAAAGCCATTGAACTCATCGACCGGTACGAAAATCAAAACCGCGGCATTTACGGCGGCGCGCTCGGCCTGATAGACTTCAACGGGAATATGAACAAAGCTATCGTGATACGCTCCTTCCTGAGCAAAGACAATACGCTCTTCTACCAGGCCGGGGCGGGCGTAGTGGCCGCCAGTGTGGAAGAAAGTGAACTACAGGAAGTGCACAACAAACTGGGGGCTTTGAAAAAGGCGCTGACAGAGGCGGAGAAGCTTTGAAAAACAGTGCAAAATTCAAATTCGCAAATCACCGGCTATCAAATATAAAACTGGAAAAAAATGAAAATTCTCGTTCTCGACAACTACGATTCTTTCACCTACAACCTGGTGCAATACATCCGGGAGTTAGGCCCCGCTTACGAAGTGGAGGTGCATCGCAACGATGCCATTGAATTAGACGCCGTGGCCGCCTACGACGCTGTGGTACTCTCGCCGGGGCCGGGCCTTCCCGCCGATGCCGGGATCATGCCGGAACTGATCCGCCGCTTCGCCCCCGGTAAGCCCATCCTGGGGGTGTGTTTAGGGCAGCAGGCCATCGGGGAAGCATTCGGCGGCAGCCTGGAAAACCTGAGCCAGGTATTCCACGGCGTGGATACGCCCATCCGGGTGACGGATGCAGGCGAGCCGCTCTTTCGCGGTTTGCCGCCCGTGTTTCGCGCCGGGCGATACCATTCCTGGGTGGTGAAGCGGGAGGGATTCCCTGCCGAATTGGAGATCACCGCCGTGGACGATGACGGCGCCATAATGGCGCTCAGGCACAAGCGCTACAACGTGCGCGGGGTACAGTTCCACCCGGAGTCCATTATGACCGAGCACGGCCGGCAAATGCTGGCCAATTTCTTTCAAAATATTGACCACCTGTAACATCATTCAACCATGAAAAACATCCTCACCCGTTTGTTCGACCACGAACAACTCAGCCGCGAGGAAGCTGCTGCGGTGCTCGCTGAAATTGCCGGCGAACGGTATAATCCCGTGCAGGTGGCGAGTTTCATCACCGTATTCCAGATGCGGCCGCCGGCCGTGCAGGAATTGCAGGGCTTCCGCGATGCGCTGCTCCAACTGGCCGTGCCGTTCGATGTGGAAGGCCTCGAAACCATAGACATCGTGGGCACCGGCGGAGACCACAAAAATACCTTCAACATCTCCACGCTGGCGGCCGTAGCGGTAGCCGGCGCCGGCTATAAAGTGACCAAACACGGCAGCTACGGGGTGTCGTCCTCTGTGGGGTCGTCCAACGTGCTGGCGGCCCTGGGCTACCGTTTTACCAACGACACCGCTGTCCTGAGCAGGCATTTGGAGGAGGCCGGCTTGTGTTTTTTGCATGCGCCGCTGTTTCATCCGGCCCTGAAGGCGGTGGCGCCCATCCGGCAACAGATGGGCATGAAAACCATCTTCAACCTGTTGGGGCCTTTGGTCAATCCCGTGCAGCCGAGCCACAACCTCCTGGGTACTTCCGGCCTGGAAACTTCCCGCCTGTATCAATACGTGATGCAGGAGACGGGCCGGAGCTTTGCCGTGATATACTCCCTGGACGGTTACGATGAAATATCCCTTACAGGGCCGTTTAAGGTATATCGCAACTCCGG
>CAZNYK010000097.1:0-11598 GCA_964577215.1 uncultured Saprospiraceae bacterium | reverse complement strand
GATCGTAAGGCCGGATTAATACACCAGCCCCTTCGCAATCTCATAAGGATTGAGCTGGTGCAGGTCGAGCGTGAAGGCTATGCGGCGGAAATAATTGCCCCGCTCGGCCAGGCGGTCACTCAAATTTTTGGAATTGATGAGCGGAAGATAAATGCCGAAGGCGCCGCTGCCCAGTTCAAATGCCAGGCCGCCGCTCCAGAGCAGTTGATCGGCGAAGCGGTCGTTTTGGCCGCTGGGCATTGCGTTGTCGAAGTAGCCTATATCGAAGTATGGCTTGAGCGGAAGGATGAATTGGCGCGGCAGGTCGGCGCTCAGGTTCAGGGCTAAGAGGAAGTTGTTGCTGCGCCCCGTGGCGAATCCCTGCCCGGTAAGGGCTTTCATGCCGCCCTCGCGCAGGCTGATCTGCTGCGACCAAAGCCCCTGCCGTTCGAGGCGGCCAAAATAGAAATCGTCGAAGCGGTAGTCGTTGAAGCCCTGAGCCGTGAGATTGAAAGCCTCCGGTTGAATGGCGCCGGAATTGCGCCTGGAATTGAAAACAAAAGCTCCCCCGAAGAAGCGCAGCCGGATGTGGCGGCCGGCATCGTAGGTAATAGCGCTTTTCCATTCGAGCGATGCCTTCCAGTAGTTTACATCCGGGGTAAATTCTTCCCGTTTTTGCCGCTCCACAGCAATGCGCAGCGCGCGCGGATTCACCACCCGGCGGTCTTCGGCGGCATAGCTCCACTCGTGGATGGTAGAGCCGACCTTTAACAAACCGAGGAAGTCGCCGTCCACGCCGAAAGCCGGAAACTCCTGGCGCAGGAACAAGGTGCGCCATTGCAGTTCGCGATGCAGCGCAGATGTAGCCGGCCGGGCCAATTCCAGGCGGATGAAAGGCGCTACGCGGGTGTACTGCTGCTCGTAGTGTAGATTCTCATTGCGGTGGAAGTGAAACATCCGGACATTCGCTCCCACATGTATGCCGTGAGCAAAATTCCCGGCGGGATAAAAATGTGCCTGGGCTATGGCGGTACCGGCCGGACTCCGGCTGCGCGTGGCGTACAAAGGCACTGCGGCAAACTCGAATCGGCGTTCCGGGAGCGTGCTGTTGTACAACAGCACTCCGGCCATAAAACCGTCATAGACGTTGCGGGCCAGTACCGGGAAAGCATATAAGGTGGTGCGGCGGTCGTTTTCCAATCCCGGGAGCAAGCGGATTTGCAGCGGCTCCACCCGGCGCAGCAGGCCGGATGTGCGGAGGTGGTTGTTGCCGCGGTACGCTTCCGGGGCTATCCTTTTGGCGTCTATGGAAATACGGTCGTAATTCCCGGCGGGGAAAGGCAGTTCTTTTTTGTCGGAAAATCCTTCGAACCAGCGGCTCAACACTGCCGAGTCTCCCTTCATGCCCGACAATTGCAGCGGGGCGGCAATGCGGCCTTTGTTGCGCACTGTCACCATGAGGTCATCGCCCTGCCTGCGGCTTTTCCGGATGCTGTAATCCAGGTGTTTATTGGAGAAGAGCAAGCCGTCGAAAAGCCAGCTCAAGTTGCGGCCGGTCTCGCTTTCCATCACAGTGCGGAAGTCTACGGGGTAGGGGTGGCGAAATTGCCAGTCGCGGTAGTAGGCCTGCATGGCGCTATCGAATTCCGCTTTGCCGATGTATTGCTCCAGCAGGCGCAGTGCGACCGCCGGTTTGGAGTAAGCGCCGAGGTAGTAGTTGAGCGCGCCCATTTCATTACTGGCGGTTTCCGGCGCCTGATCCATGCGCCGCCGGGCTTGCAGCAGGTAAGCGGCTTCTTCCCAGGCCATATCGGAGGCATTGCGCAGGAAACGGGGCAATTGGAGAAGCGCTGTATTTTCCCCATACCACTTGCGCATGTACCGGCTTTCATAGTAGGAGTTGACGCCTTCGTCCATCCAGGCATGCTCGCGTTCGTTGGAGGCGAGGATGCCGTAGAACCAATTGTGCCCCACTTCGTGCGTGATGACCTCGTCCAATGAGCGGGCATCCGAAGCGCCGGCAATGATGGTGATCATGGGATATTCCATGCCGCCGCCTGCGCTGAGGGCGCCGTCCACGGCGGTAGCTTGCGGCCAGGGGTACTCGCCCACGCATTCGGAATAAAACTCTATGGCGCGCGCCACGTAGTGGGCGGCATCCTCCCACAGGCCTGCGTTCCCGGGAGTGAAGTAAGCATAGGCGTCCACCTTGCGGCCGGATGGGAGCTGAAGTTCATGATGCTTCACGATAAAGCGCTTGTCGGCAAACCAGGCAAAGTCATGAACGCGATCGGCTGTGTAGCGCAAGGTTTTTAATGCGTTGTTCGCGGATTCCTCTTCCAATACGCCCGTAGCGGCTACCACGTAGTCTTTGGGCAGGGTAATGCGCACATCGAAGGAGCCGAAGTCGGCGTAAAACTCACCCAGGTCGAGGTATGGCATGGGATGCCGGCCTTTGCGGTCGTACACTGCCGGTTTGGGGTACCATTGAGTGATCTGGTAGGACTGCCCCACGCGGCCGAGGCGCGAAAAAGAGGCCGGTATTTGGAGGGTGAACGGGGTCTCAATGACGATAGACTGCCCCGGGAGCAAGGGTTTGGGCAGTTGAAGCAGGGCTATGTCGGGGTTGTCCTTGTCGGGAGAGAGCAAGGCCGGCATATCATCCACCCGGAAATCCAGGCCGGACAAGCCGCCGAGTTCTTCGTCCTGTGCGAAGTGGAAACGGGTATTTTTCATACGCAGGGCCTGCCGGGCGAAAGCCGTATGGCGGCTGCTGTACGCGTTGGGCCAGAGGTGAAACCAGATGGACTGCAGCGTGTCCGGCGAATGGTTTAAATAGCGCATGGAGACATGGCATTGCAGGGTGTGGGCTTGGTCGTCGAGTGCGGCAGTGATGCGATAATGCACTTCCTGTTGGAAGTAGGAAGTCTGAGCGAGGGCCGGAAAACAGCAAGCTGCCAGGAACAGTACCGGCAATGCGGCCTGGATGCCCGGCGAATGGTGGTTTGCAAAGAAAAAAGTTCGCAAACCGCCGGCTGCCGGGTATAGAGAAAGTCGAAACGGTCCGGGCTTCATTTCGCGAGTTTATTTATCAGGTGAAAAAGCGGTGTATCTGCATCCTACCGCCCGTTCATCTCGTCAGAGCGTTCGAGGAGCAAGTCTATCTTTCGTTGCAGTTCCAGCACTTTTTCTTCCAGCGCGTCATTGTTGTCGGCTACCATGGAATCCACAAATATGGAATTGACGATAGACAGGCCGAGTACCCCGCCGAAAAAGAAAATGACTATGAAAAAAAGCCTGATGAAAAATGAGACAACGGGCTGCGCTTCATCCGCTATGGTGTCGGGTATTTCAAACCAGCCTTCCACGGTGAAAACCTTGAAGATGGAATAGAATGATTGCAAGGGATTGCCGAAATGATCCGGCGCCATTCCCCTGAACAGGAAACAGGAGACCATCGACACGATAAAGTTGAAAATAAAAAACACGAAAACCAGCAGCACCGAGGCTTTGGCCGCCCTCCCCACGCCGTCGAAAATATGCCCGATGTTGGGCACAAAACGGATGAAGCGAAAAAATTTGAATACCCGCAGGATGCGGAATACCAGCAAAAACTCCAGGGTTGTTGCATCAAGACCGGTCATCCATATCAGGAGAGAGGGCAGCGCCAGGATCATCAGGACGAAGTCAAAAACATTCCATGGAGCGTGAAAATACGTTTTCGATCCCCACGCCCTGATCTTGACCACCGCCTCCATCAGGAAGATCAGGGTAAAGAGATTGTCCAGGAAGTCCAATGCGGCGGCATAGCGGCCCGCAGGCGAGAAGCCCTGGGCGAAAATAACAGCGGCATTCAGCAAAATGATCCCGAGGATGAACCGGTCGTTGAGCAGCAGTCTTTTATACATGGTAAACGCAGTCTTTAGCGGCAGCCGGCAGTGGGGCGTTTTTTACCCGCACTCGGAATACCCGCATTCCGAACAGATCACACAGCCCTCCCTGTACAGAAGATTGGGCGTATGGCAGTGCGGGCAGGATTCCTTTTCCACTTTGGTGCCGTCGGGTACATAACGTTTGAGCGCGCGCACCACGCCGTTCTTCCAGGTATTGATGTAGTCTTCTTCCACGTTGAGGCCGCTGACCAATTCCACCACCTTATCCAAGCGCATGCCCTGGCGCAAAATCCCTGAGATGAGCTTGGCGTAGTTCCAGTATTCCTTGTTGAAAGACCGGCTCAGGCCCTCTATGGTGACGCGGTATCCCTCGCGGTCGGTAAACTGAAAGTCGTAGCGCTTTTTACCCTCATCGTCCATGGCTTTGATGACCCAACCCTTGGTGACGTAATCGGGCAGATGGAAGATATCTTCGGCGCGGCCCGTGAAAATTTCGTAGGGGATTCCTTCTACCAAGCCGATGACAGCCATCCATCGTTCGTTGTTGTTCATGAAGCGTACGATGTCGGCCTCCAGGCGTTTGGGGCGCTTGGCCGGGAATATCCCGTTGGCGCCGCTATGCACTTCTCCTGCTTTACTCTTTTTACTTTCGGCAACGAGCACCCCTGATCGCGATCCGTCGCGGTAGATGGTACAGCCTTTGCAGCCTGCTTCCCAGGCGGTTTGATATATCTGGCGCACCATTTCCACAGAAGTGTCTTCGGGGATGTTGACAGTGACGCTGATGGAGTGATCCACCCATTTCTGAATAGCGCCCTGCATTTTTACTTTTTGCACCCAGTCCACATCGTTGGCGGTAGCGCGGTGGTATGGAGATTTTTCAATGATAGGCCGAATATCGTCCTTGCTCATTTTGGTCACTGCCTTGACATCGTATCCCTGGGTGCGCAACCAGTCGGCAAACTTTTGATGAAACACGTGGTATTCTTCCCAATGGTCGCCTACTTCGTCAATAAAGTCCACGTGCACGTCTTTATCATTAGGGTTGACCTTGCGACGGCGCAGGTACGACACCATAAACACAGGTTCAATGCCGGAGGTGGTCTGGCTCATAAGGCTGGTGGTGCCGGTAGGCGCTATGGTGAGCAAGGCAATGTTGCGCCGGCCGTACTTCACCATGTCTTCATAAAGTTTCGGGTCGGCGTTGCGGAGCCGCTGGATGAAAGGGTTGCGCATTTCGCGGCTGGCGTCGAAGATGGGGAAGGGGCCGCGTTCGCGCGCCAGGTCAACGGAGGAGCGATAGGCGTTGATTGCCAGTTCCCGTTGTACTTTCACGGCAAATTCGATGGCTTCGTCGCTGCCGTAGCGCAGTCCCAATGCGGCCAGCATATCGCCTTCGGCGGTGATGCCCACGCCGGTGCGGCGGCCGTTGACGCAGGCGCGCAGCACTTTTTCCCACAGGGATTGCTCCACGTTTTTGATGCCTTCGGCTTCCGGGTCGTTTTTTATCTTTTCCAGTATGCGCTCCACCTTCTCTATTTCCATATCGATAATGTTGTCCATCATGCGCAGGGCGAGTTGGGCGTGCCGGCGGAATTTATCGAAGTTGAAGCGGGCCTGCGGCGTAAAGGGCTCATCCACATAGCTGAACAAATTGATTGCCAGCAGGCGGCAACTGTCGTACGGGCAAAGCGGGATCTCTCCGCAGGGGTTGGTGGAAATGGTCCGGTAGCCGAGGTCGGCGTAACAGTCAGGTACCGATTCGCGGATGACGGTATCCCAGAACAGGACACCCGGTTCGGCGCTCTTCCACGCGTTGAAGATGATCTTGCTCCAGAGTTTTTCGGCTTCAATATCTTTGACGATGGCGGGAGCATCTGCATCCACGGGGTATTGCTGCCGGTAGGTTTTGCCTTCTATGGCCGAGCGCATGAAAGCGTCGTCGATGCGAACGCTTACGTTGGCGCCGGTCACTTTGCCTGCTTCCAATTTGGCATCGATAAAGTCTTCGGCGTCGGGGTGTTTGATGGAGATGGTAAGCATGAGCGCGCCGCGGCGGCCGTCCTGGGCCACTTCGCGGGTGGAGTTGGAGTAGCGCTCCATAAAGGGTACGATGCCGGTAGAACTCAGGGCGCTGTTCATCACGGGGCTGCCTTTGGGGCGTATGTGGCTCAGGTCGTGCCCCACGCCTCCCCGGCGCTTCATGAGTTGCACCTGCTCTTCGTCGGTGCGGATGATGCCGCCATAGGAATCGGCGTTGTTGCCGATGACAAAACAGTTGGAGAGGGAAGACACCTGCATGTCGTTGCCGATACCGGCCATGGGGCTGCCCTGCGGAATGATATAGCGAAAACGGGCGAGCATTTCGTACATTTCTTCTTCGGAAACAGGATTGGGGTAGCGCTGCTCTATGCGGGCCATCTCGGCGGCAATGCGGCGGTGCATGTCGTCGGGGCTGCGCTCGTATATATTGCCGAAGGAGTCTTTCAGCGCGTATTTGTTTACCCACACGTTGGCGGCCAGCTCGTCGCCGTCAAAATAGGCAACGGAAGCCTCCAAAGCTTCCTTGGCAGACCAGGTTTTCCTTTTTTTAGCACCGGCTGCTGTAGAGGCCGCGCCCTTACTCTTGGTTTCCATAGTAGTTTATATTTTGGTGGTTCCAAGGTAGGGACTTTCCCGCTATTGGCCGGATTTTTTTCCCACAAAATGTTGATAATTTAACAAAGCGGTTGATTTTCAAGGCTGAAAAAAGGCTGGGTAAGGATTCAAAAAAATTACCCGGCATTTAAACCAACCGCCACCTTCCCAACGTTGAAACACCTAAAGCAGCAAGCGCCCATGAAAAAATATATTTTCCTTGCCGTCACTTATGTGTTCAGTTCCCTGTCGGGCGCTGTGGTGTATCGCTTTTTCGACAAGCCCCGGGAAGTCGTCATCCGCGACGACTCTTCCGCTCGTTATGCCACCATGGGCGAAGACCCGCTCAACGAGGTCAGGCCGCGCACTTTCCTGTCGGCATCGCCCACCGAATTCACCAACGCTGCCGAAGCCGCCACGCCGGCGGTGGTCAACGTCAAAACGGCGCAGAAGGGCAGGACTTTCCATTTTTGGGGCGAGGGCGTCAACACCTCCACCGGCTCAGGGGTCATCATCGGCGAAAACGGGTATATCGTGACCAACAGCCACGTCATCGAAGGCGCCGACCGGATAGAGGTCACGCTTAACGACAAACGCGAGTTTGTAGCAGAGGTCATCGGGGTGGACCTTTCTACCGACCTGGCGCTGCTCCGCATCAAAGCCTCTAATTTACCGGTTTTGCCCTTCGGCAATTCAGATTCCCTGCGCGTGGGCGAGTGGGTGCTGGCAGTGGGCAACCCCTTCAACCTGGAATCCACCGTCACAGCGGGGATCGTCAGCGCTAAAGGCCGCAGTATAGACATCCTGGAGGGGCAAGACCGCATTGAGTCGTTCATCCAAACCGATGCCGCCGTCAACCCCGGCAACAGCGGCGGCGCTTTGGTCAATTCCAACGGCGAATTGATCGGCATCAATACGGCCATCATTACCCGTTCGGGGCGCTATGAGGGTTATTCTTTTGCCGTACCCGCCAATTTGGTGCGCAAGGTCATTCGCGATCTGCGCGATTACGGCACGGTACAGCGGGGGCTGCTCGGCGTGTTTATCGACAATTTGGACAGCAGGCAAGCCGGCGCCCTGGGACTTTCCTCCATCGAAGGGGTGCTCATCACCCGCGTATCGCCGGGCGGCGGCGCCGACGATGCCGGTCTGCGCAAAGGGGACGTCATCATCCGGATCAACGGGGTGAAAACGCGCACCATGTCAGAAATGCAGGAGCAGGTTGGCCGTTTCCGCCCCGGCAACGTCATTGCAGTGGAGTATTTCCGCAACGGGAAAGCGCACAAAACGGACGTGGTACTGAAAAATAAATCCAACGACACCGCATTAGTGACGGCACGCCAGGAGTCGCTCCTGCGCGATCTCGGATTCGAGGTGCGCAGCCTTACCCGCGAAGAACGCAGGCGCATCGGCGCTCAAGGCATAAAGGTGATCAGCATCTACCGCGACACCAAAGTGGAGAGCACCAATATGGACCCCGGCTTCGTGATCACCAAAGTGAACGGAAAGGCCGTGAACGCCGTGGATGATCTCGTGGCCCTCATTTCCACCGCCCGCGGAAAAGTACTGCTGGAGGGCGTCTATGAGAACTATGCCGACACCTATTTCTACTCCTTTGAAATGGAGTGATCAGAAACCGCCAAAGCGGAAAGTGAGCGTGCCGACCGGGCTGCTGAAACTTTCATTTGTCAACTGACCGGGCAGGCTGTCCACTCCGTTTACCCAACGGTAACCGCCGGTAACGGCCAATTTGAAGAAATCAAACACGTTGAACTCTACCCCGATCTCCGGCGTCATCACGAATACGCGGTCGGAATAAAACGTCCTTTTCTCCTGGCGGAGGTCGGTTTTGCCCCACCCAATGCGCGCACTGCCGTAAATGTGGGCCACCTTATAGGCGCGGGGGGCGTAGCCGAGCCAGAACCCCCGGTGCCGGAACCTGATATCGTACAGGTCGCCGTCAATAGAGACTTTGGCAAACTCATTGCCGATGCCGTAGCCGCCGAGGAAAAAATCTTCCAGGATGAGCGCGCCGCCGCCGCCTACGTCGGAGACAGACTCCCCGTTAATGGAACTGATCTCCAATATCGGCGCTCCGAAAGCGCCCACTACGTCCAGGTCGCTGAAAAGGGTTTGATGCCGCTGTGCTTGAATGGAAAGCGCGGTGAGCAGGGAAAGGGAAAACAACAGGATACGCATGATCTCAAGGTTTTTGCGGTTTGAAAATTCAACTTTATTCATCGCAATGATGTAAATAAGCAGGCTGCACCCCTATTCGGGAAGGGCTGCTTGATTTTTTTTACCAAGATTGATGACACTTATGGATATGACGAATTTCCAACAGGACGTAATAGACCGCAGCCACGAAAAACCCGTGGTGGTAGATTTCTGGGCGCCCTGGTGCGGGCCTTGCCGCATACTCGGCCCGGTATTGGAACAATTGGCCGAAGAACAATCCGACCGCTGGACGCTGGTGAAGATCAACTCCGACGAGGAATACGAATTGGCCCAACAGTACCAGGTGATGAGCATCCCCAACGTGAAGATGTTCCACGAGGGCAAGGTGGTGGCCGAATTTGCGGGCGCTCTGCCCCGGCAGTCCATTATCAAATGGCTGGACCAGTACATACCCGATGCCCGGCAGGGAGACCTGAAGAGCATCCTCGGGCAATTGGACAGCGGCAATGCCGAAGCAATGGCACTGCTCGCCGGTTTTGTGCGCGCCAACCCGGATGTGGCGGAAGCTCGCGCAGCCCTTGCAGGCCGGCTGGTCTTTTCCGATCCCGGGCAGGCCGCCGCATTGGTAGAGGGCATCGGTATGGGGCACGAATTTTTTGATGCCGCCGAAGACATCCGCACCTTGGCCCGTTTCCTCCAGTTTTCCGGCAACGGCGTGCCGGTAGCCCAAGTGCTTGCCCAAGCCGTGCAGGACGCCCGCGAAGGACGCATGGAATCAGCCATACAGCACCTCATAGAAGCGGTGGGCATGGATAAATCCTATGCAGACGACTTGCCGCGAAAGGCCGCTATTGCGCTTTTTCGCACCTTGGGGCCGCAACACGAATTGACGAGGACATGGCGGCGCAGGTTCGATATGGCGCTGTATTAAGGAGATGGCTGCAGATAAAACTCCCCTTTTAGGTAAGTCACGGCTTCTCCTTCCAGCAACACCCTGTTCCCCTCGAGCACACAGACCAATGCGCCGCTGCGGGCAGATAATTGCCTCGCTTCCAGCCGTCCCGACACCCCTGTCGGGACCAGCCGCCCGGCCCAGTATGGCGTCATGGTGGTATGCGCCGAACCGGTCACGGGGTCTTCGTCCACGCCGGCAGCCGGGAAGAAACAGCGCGACACGAAATCGGCCTCCTCGCCGGGCGCTGTGGCGATGATGCCCCTTCCGCCCAATTGTTTCAACGCCGCCATATCCGGCTTCAAGCGCTGTACCGACTCCTGGCTATGCAGCACCGCCATGAGATCGTTCCGGCCTTGCCAAACCTCGAGTACGGGCATGCCCAAAGCCTGCTCCAACCCCTGCGGAACCTCTATTTGCCGGATGTCGTCGGCAGGAAAATCCATCCGGTAGCCCTGCCCGCTGCGCTCCACCGTCAGCGCGCCGCTCCGGGTGTGGAACACGATGCGCGGCTTAGCGTAGTTCAAATGCTGAAACAACACATGGGCAGTGGCCAAAGTAGCATGCCCGCAGAGGTCCACTTCTACGGTTGGTGTGAACCAGCGCAGCTCGAAGTCCTCGTCGCGGGGCACGAAGAATGCCGTTTCGGAGAGGTTGTTCTCCAGGGCGATGGCCTGCATCAACTCGTCCGGCAGCCAGGCGTCGAGCGGCACTACGGCGGCGGGATTGCCGGAGAAAAGGCGGTCGGTGAAGGCGTCTATTTGATAGATGGGAGATGATGGCATGGTGGCATGGAAATTGAGTTATGGAAATATTTGAGTTAAGAGCTTTGAGCTTCGAGTTTCGGTGTTGAAAAAGACCAAATTCTGTTTCAAAACAGAGTCATAGCTGGTTCAAATCAAGAAAGAGGCTATCATTTTTACAGCGACTAAACTCGCAGCTCCCCGACTTCATCGGGGCAGGCAAGCTCGCGGCTCGCAGCTAAAAAAACTACTGCAAATGTAGAAAACCCCCTACCGCCCATCCACAAAAAACTTGCCCAGTGCCAGTCCGGTGACCCTGCCCCTCGACTGCGCTCCACCATAAACCAACACCTCCTTGCTCCGCTTGTTGACCTTGAGCACCGTGTAGCCGTCGTCGGCAGTTGACTCCTTGAAGGGTACCGGCTTGTCCGATCGGTTATTCACCCAGATCACCGGCGGCTTTTGGGCAAACTTGATGCGCAGTTCCGCCTCGCTCGCTCCTTGCAGCGCAACGGGGTCCGGCATCTTAACGTCCAAGATCGGGTAGGTATGCTGCCCGTAGTTGAGCCAGTGTTGTTTCCTGAACTCCTGCCGGTTCAGCGGAGTGTCGATCAGTTGCCATTGAGGGTCTGCGGGCAGGTGATTCAGAGCGAAGAACGCGGGAGGCGTCATGAAATAGCCGGGCGAGTAGTACCTGCGAAACCGCTCCCGCTCATCGATGTAGCCTGCGCCCCAGGTGGCGTCGAGCAGGCGCCATTGGTCATCTATGCGCACGGCGTTCCAGGCGTGGCCCGTGTTGCTCACCTTGGCCGACAGGTGCTTGGTGAGGCCGGTGACCACTATGCACTCAATGCCGGCGAAGTCGCACATCTTTTTGTAGAGGTAGCTGTAGTCTTCGCACACGCCCCTTTTTGTTTTGAAGGTTTTGTTCGGGATGGTCTCCTCGTAGTGTATCCTTTGCTTGCGCTCCACCTCTTGCTTGGTAGCGCCGGTAAAGGTGATGGTCTTCTGTTTCTGTATTTTTTTGAACTTGGCGTAGTCGTAGCGCACGTGCTGTGCCACCCAGGCGAAGACGACCCGGGCTTTGTCTTTGGTATCGGCGTAGGGTTCCGTGAGCGCCTTGGTGAAGGCTTCGAGGGTGACACACTTCTCACAAGTGAAGGCGGCGGCATAGGCGTCTATGCTCGCGTCGGTGGGCTGTGCCCGGAGGGCAAGG
>CAZNYK010000096.1:0-16032 GCA_964577215.1 uncultured Saprospiraceae bacterium | reverse complement strand
TGCGCGTCCTCCGGCAGTTTATCGGAACTGACACACTTGTGTATAAACCGTAGCTCCATAGACGAGGGCAGGCGCCGTGCCTGAACGGTTCAACTGCCTCGCCAGGTGCTTGCCGATTACCCCGACACGCGTGTCGGGGCGGTTTTGCGGTTTCCTTTTACGATCTCCCCATGCCGGGCACATGCTCAATACAAGTTCTTGATGCGCGTCTTGGGGCCGGGGCAGAACGCCGAGTGGCAACTCATGCAGCTGTCTATGAGGTTTTTATACATCGCCGGCGCATCGGCCGGACTCGCCTCCTGTAAGGATTTCAGCGCTTTGAGATACGCATCCGCAAGCGCCTCGTAAGCAGGGGAAGCCACTTTTTCCGGCTCGGTGGCGGCAGCGCTGAGCATCAACTCGTGGTTGACGCGGGGAGCGACTTTTTTGCGCTTGTTGACGGCCGTTTTCATCTTGGCCGCATCGTCGTACATGGCACGCATCAGCAGCACCAATTCGCTGTCCGTTTCGGGATTCATCAAATTATTGGCAGCCCGGTTTGCCGGCAGCGGCGCTGTAAAGGAGAGCAGGCAGACAAATGCGGCGATCCCTGAAAGAATAAATGACGCGTGGCGCATAGCAGTTTTGAAGCAAAATTATGTTTTCGCTGGAAAACATGCAAATTTGCGTGAAAAGGGTTATTTTCGCAAGCGTTCTCAATCACCAAAACCTACCATTATGAATCTGCTCATCGTCGGCGCCACAGGCCAGTTGGGGTACACCATCGCTGAAAAGCTACGCCAAAGCTCTCATTCCGTCTTTGCACTGTATAGAGATAGCTCCAATACCAAACCGCTTGAAGAACTGGGCTTTGTTAAATTCCGCAAGGGCGACCTGCGCGACCCCGCTTCCATTGCAAGTGCCCTCCAGGATATCGAAGTGGTCATATGCACGGCCAATACAGCCATACCCACCCAAAAGAACGACCATTTCCACAATGTGGATAAAACAGGGGTGCAACACCTGATTGACGAAGCGAAAAAACAGGGCGTGAAACACTTCATCTATGTGTCGGTTCTGCCTTTTCAAAAATGGGACAGCCTCGTGCCGCTTTCCAGGGCCAAGCGATACATCGAAAAGCACCTTCAACATGCCGGCATTCCATTTACCATCTTTCAACCCACGGCCTTTATGGACGTGCATTTCGCGTTTTTCGGCACAGAATTGCCCTTGGCCGGCGCCAAAGTATCCACCGTCAAAAGACCGTTTGGTTTTGCCAACCAATTCTTTGACGGCATCAAAAGTTATATCCCGGAAAAAGGCCTTTTCAACCTCGTAGGCAGCGGTAAGCAGCGCATCCAATACATCAGCATCGATACAACAGCGGAATTCTGTGTCCACGCGATCGGCAAACCGGAAGCCATGCAGCGCATCATTCCCATTGGAGGACCGGAAGCGATCTCACCTTTGGAAGTCAAAGCGATCTTCGAGGAGGCGTATCAAAAGCCCTTGACTGTTAAATCCGCCCCTCCTGCCGTGATGCGAATTATGTCGCTCGTGCTTTCTCCTTTCAACATCAATGCCGCCAACATTTTGGCCCTGAATTATGCAGGCGCTATGCACGATAGCATAGTGCCCGATGCGCAGCGCACCGCCGGGGAGTTCGGGGTGAAGTTGCAGTCTGCCCGCGAGTTTATCCAGGAAAAGATGACCATTTAAGGTTTACTCATTCTTCGGGAAACAATTCCCCCAATTCTTCTTCCGCCTCCCGCAGCCGCTCCCTGCATTGGCGGATCAGCTCCGAGGCCCGGCGGGCGCGCTCGGCCAAGGTATCCATATTGATCCGCCCTTCCTGGAGTTCCTGCACGATGGTTTGTAGTTCCTGCAGGGCTTTTTCGTAGGAGAAGGATTTTGACATCTGATCGCATTGAGATTGTTAGGACAAAAATACAGAATATTAGCCCATACCGCAAAAGCTTATTCCTCCACCTTGCTGCCGGTGCTGCCGTCGTGGAAGCGGGTTTCAATCCGGTCTCCTGGTCTTAGCTCTTTTACCGATCTTAGCGGAACGCCGTTTTTCAGGGTAAGCGTGTAGCCCCGTTCGAGCGTAGCCTGCGGGTGGAGTTGAGCGCCGAGCTGATCGAGTTGATCGAGTTGTTGCCGGGCCTGCTCTACATTAAAGCGGAACAAACGCCGCGCTTCCTGTGAAAGAATTTCCACTGCCCGGCTCTTTTGGGCGCTTAGTTGAGCGCACTGCAATACCGCCGCGTGCCGGAATTTTTCTAAGTGGCTGCGCCCGGCTTCAATAATACTCCTGCCGGCAAATTGTACATACTGCCCCAATTGAACCAGATCGCCTTCAAACTCCAGGTGCCGCCGGATGAGGAAATCTGCCACGGCAGTAGGGGTTTTCAATGCGGAATGCGCGCATAGGTCAGCGAGTGTTTCGTCCGCATCGTGGCCAATTCCGGTGAGGACGGGAAGCGGATGCCCGGCCACGGCTTTGCACAACTCATAACTGTCAAAAGCGCCCAGGTCGAGGCGGGCGCCGCCGCCGCGTATGATCGCCGTACAATCGAACCGCGCCGCATTCCGGCCTATTTGCGACAACCGGTTTGCGACTTCCTGTTCTGTGCGGGCGCCCTGAACCGCCGCCGGAAATAAGACGCATGTGAATCTGTACCCGTAGGGGTTGTTTTGAAGGTGCTTGACAAAATCCTGGTAGCCGGCGCCCTGTTCTGCGCTGATGACAGCTACGCGCTGCAATACCGGTCGCAAAGGCAGCGAAGCGTTCCGTTCCGGGAGTTGTTCTTTATGCAACCGTTCCAGTATTTGCCTGCGCTGCATCTCCAGCAGGCCGAGGGTAAAGGCAGGATCGATGTCTTCTACTACCAATTTGAGGCCGTAGCGCTCATGGAAATCAACGCGGGCTTTGATGCGCACCTGAACACCTTCGCAAAGGATGCTTTGGGCCAATTCCGGGCCGAGTTTCATCCGGATGCTGTTCCAGTGATTTTGCCAGATCACCGCATTTCCGGCAGCTACAGGCTCTGCACTGGTCTCGTCTTTTTGTACCAAGGAGAGATAGCGATGACCTCGCGATATGCCAAGCTCTGCAATTTCGGCTTCCACCCACAAGGCTTCGGGCAGGTTGAGCGCCAGTACCCGGCGGATGTACTCCTGGAGTTGGAAAAGGGTTATGGATTGGTCATTATGCATTTGCATGTGTTGGGCTATTCGCCGAAGCCGCGCTACCGGCGGGGCGCAGGTTGCTTCCGTTTGAAGAATACAAATCCGTTTTTGCTACCGGTTTCCTCCAGCAGGGGGTTGGCGCGCAGTTCACCGGCGCGGTGAATTTTACAGGTCACATATACAGGCTTGTCCACTTCCTCGCTGTGCAAGAGCCATTCCTTGTCGAAGCTCCTTTCGTCCGTCACGGGCCGCTTGGCGGCGTAGAACAGGTGCGCATACGATTTGTAAGCATGCGTCACGATGTAGCAGTCTTCCCCCGCCTTGCTTTTGAAAAACTCTATGGCCGCCCTTTGCGAATAGCCCTCTACACGCTTGATGTAAAAAATGAGGCCGAGCATTACAAATACCGCATTTCCAATAAATAATACGGCAAACGCTTTTGCGCGGGACCAGCGGCGATAAGCTAAAAAGAACGCCATCAAAACCAAAGTCAGCACTAAGCCGGGCAGAATCTCGAGGCCGCTCCATGGCACCTCAGCATCTAAGTTGGCCTTTCCGAAGGGGTCCTCTATCAGCGGCTTGAGCAATTCAGGATTCATGCCGAGCCAGGGCAGAACTAAGCATATTGCCGCCGTGAGACTTCCTATGACCAGCAGGGTTGCGCGCATCCAGCGGGCAAATTCAATTTTTCCCTCTATGATCATCTCTATCGCATAGGCGGCTAAAAAGCTGAGCGGGAAATAACACATGGATGAATAATGCACAATTTTGGACTGCACGATGGAAAACAACACCAGTACTACCCAAAAGAGATACTTCATCCAGCGCCGGAAATCTGCAAAATATGCGCTTTGTTCTTCGGGCATCCGGAAAAATACCCGCGCCGCAAAGATGGAAGCAGGAAAACAGCCGAACGCCAAAACCAATAAATGGTACCCCGGAAAGCCTTTATGCCCGGCATCCGGGGTGCTGAACAGGCGGTATTGATACCCAAAGAACTCCTGGACGAACCAGGGGCCGTTTTTCCAGGTCTCCAATCCCAGCCAGGCCGCGCCCACTATTCCCGATGCCAGCAGGAAAAACAAAACCTGGGGTACGCTTACATAAAGCCTGAAGCGCTTGTAAACCCAATACACGGTCATGGTCAACCCGGCAATGAGCAGGCCGGCCGGCCCTTTGGTCAGCATGGCCATTCCGATGAAAAAACCGGCCAGGAAAAGGTAGGTATATTGGCTCCGCGCAAATGCCGGCCCATCGAATTTTTCCTTTTTCCAATAGAAAAGGATAAAGTTGTACAAACCTAAGAAAATGAACAAGTTAAACCATGGATCGATTATTCCTGACTTGAAGTATAAAAAGGGTAGGGTAGAGCCGAAATACGCACCGGCCCACAGCAGCCCGAAGCGAATGGAGCGCAGTTTGGTTCCTGTCCGGAACAACAGTGCCAAGGTGATGATGCCGCATATGGCATTCGGTAAGCGCGCCGCGTATTCGCCCACGCCAAATATCTTCATGCTTAAAGCCTGCAACCAAAAAAACAAGGGCGGTTTTTCCCAGAAAGGCTGAAAGTTGATGTACACCTGCAGGTAGTCATCCAGGGCAAGCATTTCGCGGGCTGCTTCAGCGAAGTTGATCTCATCCCAATCAAACAAGTGTACGCCCCCGAGGAAGGGCAGGAAAAACAGGGCGGCTATAAGAGCGATGCCCAAAGTGTAGATTGCATGGCTTCGGTTCAAAATATTTGCTCTTTGCGGCAAAGGTAAAGAAGTTAGCTTTGTGCAACAAAATGTCACCTCTGATGCCTGCACTTTTGATATTTTCCATTCTGTGGCCCTGGTGGTTCTTCCCACCGGCTTCCCCCTCAGAATTCCGCTTCGCCATAATTTCCGACACGCACATCGGCGGGACAGCTACCGCCGGGGAGGACCTGCTCAGGACCGTAGCCGACATCAATGCCGATACCGGCCTTGCCTTTACCGTCATTACCGGCGATATTACTGAACTGGGCTGGGACACAGAACTGGAAGAGGCGTACGATATCCTCAGCCAACTCAAAAAACCCTGGTACGTCATTCCCGGCAACCACGACACCAAATGGTCGGAAAGCGGCAACAACAGTTTCCGGCAGGTTTTCGGGTATGAGCGCTTTCACTTTGAGTACGGCGGATATGCTTTCATCGGGTGCAACAGCGGCCCCAACATGCGCATGGCGCCCGGACTGGTTCCCGCCGAGGATATTGTATGGCTGGATTCTATCATCACACACCTGCCGGAAAATCAACGGGTACTTTTCTTCAACCACTATCCGCTCGATGAAGGCCTCGGCAACTGGTACCAGGTAATTGACATGCTGAAGCGCGCCGACACCCAGGCCGCCTTCTGCGGTCATGGCCATGTCAACAAAGCCTTCAGGCCAGAGGGAATTCCATCGGCCATGTGCCGCTCTAATTTGAGGGCCAGGGCCGACACCGGCGGGTACAACATTGCCCTTGTTACAGCCGATACGCTTTTCCTGGCAGAGCGCAAACCTTTCGGACGTACAGCCGCACCCTGGCACAAGATCCCACTCGGCGCCCGCAGCTACCTCGCCGATACGGTTCAATACCCGCGTCCTTCTTACCAGGTGAATAGCCAATACCCTGAAATTCAACTTACCTGGCGCATACACAGCGGCTGCGATATAGGGGCCGGCATGACAGTAGCCGGCGACCTGGCTGTATATGTCACTACCTGCGGCCGCATCAACGCCGTCAATATACACACTGGCGCGCCGAAATGGAGCTTTGCCGCAAAAGGCAAAATTTACTCCACGCCGGCCATCGCAGACGGCAGAGTCGTCGTCGCTTCGGCAGACAGCTCTGTGTATTGCCTTGACATAGAAACAGGGGCGCTCGCTTGGGCTTTAAAAACCGGCAAAGCTATTGTGGCTTCACCTGTAGTGGCGGACGGCACGGTCTATATAGGCTCTTCAGAGGGCAAATTCAGGGCCATTTCACTGCAGGAAGGCAAAATCCGGTGGGAATTCAACGGGATTGACGGCTTTGTGGAAACCCGTCCGGCAGTGGATGCCGAACGGGTGTATTTCGGTTCCTGGGGTACGTACTTTTACGCGTTGAACCGGAAAGATGGCTCATTGGCCTGGAGATGGAGCAACGGCAGTTCCAACCGGATGTACTCCCCTGCGGCGGTATTCCCGGCGCTGTCTGACGGCAAGGTATTTATCGTAGCCCCCGACCGTATTGCCACAGCTTTGGATGCCCGAAAAGGAACGCCGGTGTGGCGGACAGAAAAGAAGATCGGCCGGGAATCCCTTGGGTTATCAGAGGATGGGAAAACCCTTTTTGTGAAATCCATGACTGATACGTTATACGCCGTCAGCGCAAATGGAAATGCCCTGAAATGGCTATGGCAGGCGAACTGCAGCTACGGCTACGACATAGCTCCCTCGCCGATGGTCGAAAAAGACGGTATGCTCTATATCCCCACCGATAAAGGCACCGTGATCGCGCTTGATACTGCGACACAGAAAGTAAAATGGCAGCACAAAGTATCGAACGCGCTGATAAACAATATAGTGCCATTGGAAAATGGGACGGTCGCAGGCACGACGATGGACGGCATCGTCTTTGTGCTGGGCTGGGCTAATTAAGCAAATCGCTTCCTTCGCCAGTAGTTGAACCCCAGCCCAAGACCAGCCAGGGCGATTAGTGGGAACATGATATTGACGAGGCGCCACTGAGTCTTCTCCTCCTGGGCCTGCACGGTGTCCAGCATGCGCAGTTTTACGTCCTTTCCGCGAGCCTCCACCACGCCGCGGTCATCCAAAAGATATTCAATCGAATTGATGACGAAGTCTTTGTTGGCAAACAAAAAGCGATCCACTTCATTGTAACCCAGGCGGCTGTAGGATTGCTGCTGGAGGTTTACTTTGTTTTTGGCTACGTCGCCGTCGGCAACCACGATCATGCGCGTAGGCTCGCTTTCCGCCCTGAAAGGACGCTTGATCTGCTCCAGCATATCGAGCATGTCCTGGCTGACCCGGTTTTCGTACAGCGAAGGGAACCGGCCCTCCAGCAGTACCGCCAACGGTTGGTATGGCTTGTTGAACTTGGTGGAATCCAGGGGATACCGCATAAACTCAAAACCCATGGTGAGCGGGGAGTGTTGCAGCATACTGCGCCGGGATGATTCCAGCAGGATGGTTTTCTGTACCGGGGTTTTGGTTTTCACCGTATCGATACTGCCCGCGTAGAGCAGGTTTACCCCATTCAGGCTCTTCACAATGGGATGGTTGGAGCGGGGCAGGGCTACCAGGTGATACGGATAGCGGAAATAGTCAAATTGCGGGGCATTGCCCACCATGCCGGTCACTAACTGTATGCCGGTGGACTGGAAATCGAGTACGAGGTTGGTTTTCAGCCGCACGCCGTACCGGAAGAGCAAATCGTCAAGCCCGAGGTTGTATTCCGTAGCCAAGTAGCGGTCGCGCGTGCGCAGGCTGTCCATGTCGACGCGCAGCGCATCGATCATCCACAATACCTTGCCCCCGTTCATTACGTACTGATCGATCTTGAACTTGTTTTTTTCAGAGAATGGAAATCTCGGCTTGGCGATGATGAGCGCGGAAACCTCTTTGGGCACCGACGACATGCTGTCTAAATTGAGCCTGCCGGTATCGTAATAGGGCCGGAGGGAGCTTTCCAGGTCGGCGGTTTCCAGTTCTTCCAGTTCCCCATGGCCGGTACTGAAAATGAGTATGGGTTTGGCCGTGATCTGCAGCTTTTGGATGGCATTCGCGAATTTGTATTCCAAAAGCCCGATGGAGTTGTTGAGGATTATCTCCGGCGGCACGCCCGGCACTTCGTTCTCCAGGAGGTCCACTACAATGTTGCGGCCTTTGTAATAGAAAATAGCGTGGGGATAGATGAGTTTTTCGGAAGTGCCCTGGTTCTCCTTGACGCGCAGATTGATGGGCCGGATACCCTCTTCCGCCAATTGCTTGCGCCGGGCATTGATCTCTTCGGCGCTGCCCGCAGCAGGGTCGTCAAATTCAAACTCTAAGAGCTTGGATTCGCCCCTGAATTTGGATAATACCTCGCGGGTGGAGTTTTGCAGGCGCTTGAATCCCGCCGGGAAGTCGCCCTCCAGCAAAACGCGCACAAAGACTACTTCGTCCAATTCCCTCACCAATTGTTTGGTGCCTTGCGTCAGGGTGAAACGCTTGTCTTCGGTGAGGTCTATGTACCCGTACATGGCCCGGTCGCCGAAACGGGCATTGGCCAAGATATTGACCAAAACGACCACCACGACCAAGAGGCCGAGGTTGGTCAGCGTTTGAATTTTATTGCGAAATATTTTCGACATATCCTGTTACCATTTGTGCCGGTTGACGGCCGCTGCCGTCAGCGCCAAAAAAACGATTATTACAGAGAAAAAGTAGACCATATCCCTGCTGTCGATCACGCCGCGGCTGATGGAAGCATAGTGCGCATTGATGCCGAATTGCTGGATAAGCGCATCGCCGCGCCCGGCGAAGAGCGGCAAACTGCTGAACAGGTCGAAACCCCAATGCAGCAGAAAACACAAAAAAGCCGCGCTGAGAAAGGCCACAATCTGGTTGTTGCTAAGAGCTGAAGCCAGCAACCCCACCGCGGTGAATGCGCCGGCGAGCATCAACAAGCCTATGTAGGAGCCGGTAATGGCCCCTGAGTCTAAATTTCCTTTGGGTGAACCCAACTGATAAACCGTCAGGTAGTACAACAGCGTGGGCAACAGCGCCAGGCACGCCAGTGCGAGGGCAGCGAAGAACTTGCCCAAAACGATATCTGTGTCGCGCAGGGGCCGGGTAGCCAGCAATTCGATGGTGCCTGTTTGGTTTTCTTCAGCAAAGGAACGCATAGTGATCGCAGGGATCAGGAAGGTGAAGATCATGGGCGCCACGTCGAACAGTTGATCCAGGGTGGCGTAATTGCCGTCGAGAAGGCTGGTTTGAGGCCACACGAACAGGATCAGGCCCATCACCACCAGGAACAAGCCCACGGCCATATAACCGATAAGCGAGCTGAAAAAAACGGAAATCTCCTTCCTGAAAATGGTCCACATAATCAATTACCGCTTTTGAGTGTAAACTGGATATCGATCCACGTATATCAACAAACCCTTGAAGAGCTTCTCATCCAAATCGGCTTCAGGCAGCGCCGCCACGGCTTCGGCCAGTCGCGCATCATCAGAAATCCAGGCCACGAGGTTGTCCTGGTTGAATTCGGCAATTGCCCCGGTTTTAAAATGGAGCATGAACTCGCGCAGCACGGTTTCCCTGTTTTTTACTTTTCCCTTGCGAAAGGGTACGCCGGTCACCGGGTTGTATGCTTTGATTTCCACGAGATATTCCTCTACATCCTCGTAGCTGAAGTAGCAGATGATCCCCCGGAGCCTTAGCCCGGCAAACGCGGTCAACGGTTTGGGAGTGGCGCCCTGGGGCAATCGCATATAAGGAATGCCGTCGATCACTATTCCCCAGATCGTTTCCAAATCCAGCGCAGTGCCGTCTTTGTGCCGGATATACTCCACCTGGGTGAGAAAAGTTTCAGGGTTGGTAGCCGATACCACGAAAAGGCTGTCCCATGGCCAGGTAGGGATATTGCGTTGGAAGTCGCTGAATTCCCTGTAAACGCCGTTGTTGAACCTGAAATTTTTAGTTACATGTACGGAGTCGCCCTGCCCTGAAACCGGCAGGCCGGCCAGGAAAAAAAAGCATACCGACACCCATATTGTTCTCATGGTTTCCACAGCCCGCTTTTTACTTTTTCCCTTTTACTTTTTCCCTGCTCAAATTGCCTGGATAACGTCGAATTGAGTCAAAATATGCCATTGCCCGGCCGTATCTTTTGCCAGCACGGCAGAAGAGATACTGTTGAAGTACCGGCTCAGTTTGCTGAAAGGCAGGTTTTCTTCCACTTGAGGGAATGGCGGCCCCATGATCGCGCGTACCTCTTTTTCGCTGTTTTGGATAGGGTTTTCCAGGAGAATGCTCAATACGGCATTTTCCGTCAGGGAACCTGCGATCCGGTCGTTTTCCAGTACGGGCAGCTGGGAAATATTATGAGTTTTCATCAGATGAAAAGCATCGCGGATAGAATCAGTAGTTTGGACGGTGAAGAAGTTCTTATCCTTCTTCAGTGCGATGAGGTCTTTGACCTTCAGTTCGGTTTCGAGGAAACCCCGTTCGCGCATCCAATCGTCGTTGAAAATCTTGCCGACGTAGCGGCTGCCGTGATCATGGATGACCACTACCACCACATCGCCGGGTTGCAGCCGGTCTTTGAGTTGTATGAGCCCTGCAACGGCTGAACCTGCTGAATATCCGAGCAATAAGCCTTCTTCGCGCGCTAAGCGCCGCGCCATAATCGCGCCGTCTTTATCGCTCACCTTTTCGAAATGGTCAATAACCTTGAAGTCCACGTTTTCGGGAAGGATGTCTTCGCCGATACCTTCGGTGATGTAGGGGTAGATTTCGCCGGGGTCGAATACGCCGGTTTCGTGATACTTCTTGAATACGGAGCCGTAAGTGTCTATGCCCCAAACCTGGACGGCGGGGTTTTTCTCCTTAAGGAAACGGCCTGTTCCGGAAATCGTACCTCCTGTACCTACCCCTACGACGAGATGAGTGATTTTTCCTTCCGTTTGTTCCCAGATTTCAGGCCCCGTAGTTTCATAATGCGCCGCGCGGTTGGAGAGGTTGTCGTATTGGTTGCACCAGTAGGAATTGGGGATTTCTTTGCTCAGGCGCTTGGCTACGGAATAGTAGGAGCGGGGGTCTTCGGGCTCGACGTTGGTAGGGCAGACGATGACCTCGCCGCCGACGGCTTTGAGCAGGTCGACCTTTTCCTTGGATTGCTTGTCGGTGGTGGTGAAGATGCATTTATACCCTTTTACCGCAGCAGCGAGCGCAAGCCCCATACCCGTATTGCCGGAGGTGCATTCTATGACGGTGCCGCCGGGTTTGATGTCGCCTCGTTCCTCAGCATCTTCCAGCATTTTGAGGGCCATGCGGTCTTTGATGGAATGCCCCGGGTTGAAGGTTTCCATTTTAATGAGCACCGTGGCAGGAATGCCCGACGCGATTCGATTGAGCTTAACCATGGGCGTATTGCCAATGGTTTCCAATATGTTGTTGCAAAATTCCATCTGCTCTTGTTACTTTTTCCCCCGACTTCATCGGGGTCTTCGACTTTTTCCTTTTTCACCTCGGCTTCGCACTTCGACCCCGCTCAGCACGAGTCGCTCAGTACAATGCTCGGTACGTCGCCTTTTTCCTTTTTCACCTCGGCTTCGCTCGGTACGTCGCCTTTTTACTTTTTCACCTCGGCTTCGCTCGGTACGTCGCCTTTTTACTTTTTACTTTTTACTTGAAATATTTCACCCTGGCAAAAAACCGGGTATCCTGGGCGCCGAGATACTTGGCTGCCAAAGGGGAGAGCACTATGACCACCTCCTTTTCATACACCGTATCCGGTATCCGGCCTATTACCTTTACGTACACTACGCCTCCGTTCATTGGGTTGGTAACCCTGATGATCGACTTGAGCGGCGCATTGCGATGCAGGGCGTACAAGTTGGAATCTTCCCGGCTGTTTTTTTGCCAGAATGCTTTTCCCTGCTCATTGACCTCTTTCCGGGCGGCTGCTTCCATTTGGAATAGTTTTCCCAACGCCGCGCTGCCGCGTTCGAGAGGGGAGCCTCCGCCCTTCCTCAAATCTTCGGGAACGCCCTTCAAGGACATCCATCCGATCAGCAAGGCCTGACCCTCTTTAATGGCTTCTGAATGCAAGCCGTTCCGCCTTTGGATGGTATCGACAGGCATTCTGAAATACACCCTTGATATGCGGTACATCGTATCGCCTTTGCGAACGACGTAGTAAACAGGAGCGTGATCTCTTTCCGCAAACCCCTTTTCCTTGTAACGCTTGATGGCGGCATTGGGTACAGGTACCCTGAGAATTTGCCCAACCGCCACCGTTTGTTCTTTCAGCCCGGGGTTATACCAATACAACTCCTCCACTGAAATGCCGTAAAACCTGGCTAAGGAGTACAGCGTCTGTTTGGCTTCCATGCGGTGCTCCACGATCTTTTCTTCGCCTGGGCCGATGCTCAGGAAGACGGTATCCTTCGTGGAGAGATACCGGATGCTGTCGCCCACTTCGCCTGCCGAAACCGGCGCGGTACACAAAATCAGACCGGCGAACGCCGCGGCCCACTTAACGGGGAGATCATTTTTTCTCATAGTTGAAATGTCCAATGCGCTGCAAAGGTAGTGATAAGATTTACAAAAAACTCCCGTCAAAGGATAATGGCAGGAGGTCCTTTGCCCGGGAAAGCCGGTAAACCGCACCTTTTTCTCCCTGTAACAAAACCACGATATCCTGCGAGAAACGGTCTTCCCATTCACTGAGAGTTTGCCGGCACGCCCCGCAAGGACCTACAGGCCGGTCAATGAGCTTTTGGGCATGCCGCGCTCTTACTGCTATCTTTAAAACCGGTATCCCCGGTTTGCGCGAAGCGGCGGAAGCAAGAGCCGCGCGTTCTGCGCACAGGCACATGGGATAAGCCGCGTTTTCCTGGTTTACGCCGGTTTCCACCGAACCGTCAGCCAGCAACAATGCCGCACCAACGTAAAAATTGGAGTAGGGCGCATAGGCGTGCTCCGACGCCTTGCCCGCTGCTTCCAATAGTTGCTGTTCCTTCTCGGAAAGTTCATCTGCCTTACTAAACCTTCCCACCTTGAGCGTAATTACCATTTCATCCATATCTTTGGCCGGTTTTTTACCGTCTTTACACAAGACAACTAACGATAGTCTTATGGGTAATGTTCTCATCATCGGCGCCGGGCGCTCCGCCACCTCGCTGATACACTACATGCTTGATCAGGGACAAAAGTACAATTGGTTTGTGACTGTAGCAGACGCCGATCTCGAATTAGCTGAAACTAAAGTTAACGGACATCCCCGCGGACGCGCCGTCTGGTTGGATGTTGCCAAGGTGGTGCTCCGCCAGGAACTCATCTCCAGGGCGGATATCGTGATCTCGCTGTTGCCGGCGCACCTGCATACCGAAGTGGCATACGATTGCCTGAAGCTGAATAAACACCTCATTACTGCCTCGTATGTATCGCAGGAAATGTACAAACTCAGCGATGAGGCGCGCAGCAGAAAACTGATCTTTATGGGTGAAATGGGACTTGACCCCGGGATAGACCACATGTCAACCATGCAAAGCATCCATTCCATCCGGGCCAAAGGGGGGGAGATCACCGCCTTCCGTTCCTATGCTGGAGGCCTGGTAGCCCCGGAAAGCGATAACAATCCCTGGCACTACAAATTTTCCTGGAACCCCCGCAACGTGGTATTAGCAGGGCAAGGTACCGCTCAATACCTGGAAAACAACGAGTTGCGCTTTATTCCCTACAACCGGCTTTTTAAGCACTACAAGATCGTGAATGTGCCCGGAATGGGGCCTTTTGAAGCCTACCCAAACCGGGATTCCCTTTGGTACAGGAGCGTGTACGGACTTGACGGCATACCCTCCATCCTGCGCGGCACGCTGCGGTACCCCGGCTTTTGCGATGCCTGGAATGCCCTCATCCAAATAGGCCTCACCGATCATTCCTATCCCATTCTGGATTCTGCGGATATCACTTACGAGCAACTCATGGATGCCTTCATCAACCGCCTGGCATCCGGTAAATCCCTCAAAGAACGAACAGCGCAATTTCTGGGGCTGAATGCAGATGACCCCGTTATGGAGAAAATGGAATGGCTCGGGCTTTTCAGTCCCAAACCAGTCAACCTCCCCAATGCGTCGCCTGCGCTGATTTTGGAAAAGTTACTCCTCGAGATGTGGCAGTTGGCGCCGGATGACAAGGATATGGTGGTAATGCAGCACGAATTTGAGTACATGCATAAAGGAAAAAAGCATCTGCATGTATCCGCCATGGTAATGAAGGGCCATGACCAGTACGATACGGCAATGGCCCGTTTGGTGGGCCTTCCGATGGCCATCCTGGCAAAGCTTGTCATTTTGGGGAAAGTGGAATCTACCGGTGTCCATATTCCTGTAATGAAGGAAATATATGAGCCGGTTTTGGAGGAGTTGAAAGATTACGGCATGGTCTTCGAGGAGCATGAGCATGTGGGAATGTAATGAAAATCAAGTACGAGCTATCCAATGTGAATGCATTGCAGGCCTTCCACGTGTTGCGCCAGGGAGCAGTCATGCTGGTTTCCATCGTACTGGCCAAAAGCTCGCTTTCCACCGAATCTATCGGCCATTGGGAATTACTGCTCTACATAGGTTATACGCTTAGTTTTTTCTGGGTTTCCGGTTTGGTGCAGGGCATGCTGACCGTTTTTCCAAAACTGGAAGCGCAGGACCGGAAGGTGTTTACATTTAATGTCTATTTGCTTTTCTGCGCAGTCGGCATGGCCATACTTCTCTTGTTGACATTTTTCAGGGAGCCTGTCATTCTTTTGCTTACAAATCATCATAAACTGCCGCACCTTAGCATTTTTTCTCTTTATCTCGCCCTGAATTTGCCGGTATTTTTGCTGGAGAATCTGTACTTATTGCACGACAAGCCCAAGAGCATTTTCACATTCGGGATATTTTCGGCCGCCGGGCACGTACTGAGCATAGGTATTCCCGTATGGGTAGGGGAGGGGCTTGGATTTGGAATTGCCGGACTGGCCATATTTGCCCTGATACGGCATTTGCTGTTGCTGCAATTCGTTTGGAAAAACTCGACATTTAGCTATAAACCAATTTTTTGGAAGCAGTTACTTCAACTGTCTTTGCCGTTAATGATCTATTCTGTGGTGGGTGGAGTTCAGGTAGCCTTGGCCGCCTGGTTTGTGGCCTTTTTTTTTCCCGGCGACCAGACCAAATTTGCCATTTTCCGATACGGCGCGCAGGAACTTCCCTTTGCCCTTGCGCTTACCAACGGATTCGGCACGGCTATGCTTCCCCAGGTGGCCGCCGACCTCACAAAGGCGCTGCAAAACATCAGGACAAAATCCCTGCGGCTTTTTCATTGGCTGTTTCCCATAGCGATTATTATTATGTTAAGTAGTTATTTGCTTTTTCCACTCGTTTTCAGGGCGGCCTTCGCAGAAAGCGTACCCGTTTTTAACATTTTTCTGCTTATTCTTATCACCAGGATGGTGTTTCCCCGGACTATTTTAGTGGGGCTGGAGTCCAATGCAGCGGTATTGTGGATTTCGGTGGTGGAGATAATCGCGTTTGCGGTCTTGGGATTTGTGCTGGGCCGGCTCCTGGGGCTTGCCGGAATTGCGCTGGCCACATTACTTGCTTATGCCATTGAAAAAATTCTTTTGTGCGGGTTCCTGTTCCGGCGTTTCGGCATAGGGGTGGGGGAGTACACCGATTTGAAGTGGTTTGCATTTTATTCCCTGCTGCTGATAAGCGCATATGCTGTTGTGAGTTTCCTGCCTTCTCTCTAAATGAAAAAGCCGGCGCATGATGCCGGGAAACCACGTCACGGGAGAGAAGGACTTGAAAGCGTCGTTTACCTATTTAACATAATATAAATTATGAGAAATTTTACAAATGTGATTGTTGATTCGATTAACCGCACAAGATTGCGTGAATGAATGTGATGTGACCCAGTTCCAATTGAGGCTTGGTGTTGTAGCCTGTAAGCACAGGTTTTTGAAACGATCCATGCTTCCGCAATTTCCCTGATTCATTGGCCAGGCACCGGCCGGCCCTGGCATGCTTTTTTACCTCGGCTCCGCTCGGTGCGGCGCCTTTTTCCCCGCCACGGCGGGCAAGCTTTTTTCCTTTTTC
>CAZNYK010000095.1:7705-16253 GCA_964577215.1 uncultured Saprospiraceae bacterium | reverse complement strand
TTTTTCATACCATGAAATGAGTGCAAGGGTATCGCCTCCCATGTTGGATGGGTTGGCTTGCCGGATAAACCAGTTAAAATGCACTTCAATATTTTCAATGCTTTCCTTGGAAAACAACTTGTCGAAAGTGTCACTCCCCTGCCGGAATTGTACGTAGAAGAGGAGTTGCCGGTGAGCGGGATTCCCTTCATCGAGGTCAAACAGCTTTTGATAAACCCTTTCGGCTTCAGGCCATTTGCCTTTTTGATTTAGGCTCCGTGCGACTGTAGTCAACACCTTCAAACCGGTTTCCCGGGTCAAGGCAGAAAGTTCCCCCGATAGCATAGTCATTTCGATGAGCTTTGCCTTATGCATGTCGTTCGGACTTTTGTCATAAGCTTTCTGAGCATAAGCCCGGGCTTTCCCCCAATCTCCCTCCCCTTCAAAATATCCCGCGAGCGCAGCGCAGGCTGCGGCATCCTCATGTGGCAAGTCTTCCGGGTTGAAATGCAGCCCGAGTTGATCGGAGAGTATTGATATTTTCTTGGCGATGTCGGTTGATGCCCTTTTTGCCCAAGTCTTTTGGTAAAATGACAAGGCCCGGGGAATGTCCCGCTTCTGTTCGTAAAAACGAGAAATGTCGTATAGTTCTTCTTCTGACTCGAAAGCATCAAAGCGTTCGTGATTGAAATTTTGCCCGAGTTCCTCAGACAATCTGAATATGATAAAAAGCCACTCGAGTCGAGTGCTTTTTTCAAAAGCCTTTTCATAATATTTCATGGACTTTATCTTATCCCCTCTTCGCTCGAATAACCTGGCAATTTCAACATTATCCACAACTTCTTCAAAACTGTCAAAACGGGCGTATTCAAAGGGTTTACCCAATTCTTCCGACAGAGTGAAAATTATCCACAGCCAGTCTAATCGTCTCTGTTGCCCGTAGGCTTTTTCATAAAATGAAAGGGCACGGATTTTTTCACCTCTCTGCTCGTAGAAAATGGCCAGCTTTTGATAGGCGTCTACCTCAGTATATGCATCGAAGTGAGAATGCTCAAAAGGTACCCCCAAGCTTTCTGACAAGGTGCAGATATCGAAGAGCCAGTCGAGATTATCCTTTTGCGCAAAGGCCTTTTTGAAAAACGCCAATGCCCGTTCATCGCGCCCCGCCTCTTTAAATTGCCCGGCCGCAAGCGCCAAATCTGCAGCAACCTTGAGGGTATCCAAATCCAACTGGTGCAACCTGGCTCCGTTGCGCAACAAGTCTGCGGGGGAATACACCGGGATTTTGTCTGCTAAATAGGGGCGTGCCGCCCATACCATGATGGTGCTGTCGCTGGATGCGGCGGCTATGTATTCACCACCTTTAGGCGACCAGGCCACCGCATTAATTCTGCCGGAGTGCCCGGCAAGACTGAACAAGGCTTGCTTCGCCGCCACATCCCATACTTTTACGGTGTTGTCATGGGAAGTACCGGCTACTTGCCCGCCACCAGGCGACCAGGCAACGGACCAAAATCCATCGAAAGGTTCTTCGATGGTGGACAATAACCGCTGGGCAGCCCAGTCCCATATTCTCAGGGTGCCATCGGAGGAAGCGCTCACTATCCACCGGCCGCATGGAGACCAGGACACTGACCTGATTACCGCCCACCTGCCGCCGCTGAGGCTATGCAACTCTTTCCCCTCAGCCCAGTTCCAAATCTTCACGGCGCCGTCACCAGAAGCGCTGGCCAACAGCTTGCCATCAGGAGACCATGCCAGGGTATTCGCCCAATCCCAATGCCCTGCGAGCTGATGCTGCAGTTTAAGCGTCGCTGCATCCCAAACTACGATATAGCCGTTTTCCAAAGCGGCAGCAAGATGCCGGCCACTTGGTGACCAGGCCACCGCTTTGACACTCGAGCCGGTAGTAAGGGTATTTGATCTATCTTGTTCATCCAAATTCCAAATAATCACTTTGCCGTCATCTGATGCGCTTGCTAATTGGCCATCCGCAGACCAAGCCACTGTATTTACCGGGCCGGAATGACCTTTAAGGGCAGGCTTTGCTTCTCGTTTGCCAAATTCCCAAACTCTCACAGTGCTGTCGGCAGATGCGCCGGCCAACTGCATGCCATCCGGCGACCAGGCTACGGCATTTACCGCGCCGGTATGCCCCGTATGGACGACCTGGGCCTGCTTCGTCGCCCAATCCCAAATCTTAATACTCATATCGTTAATTGCTGCGGCCAACTGTTGCCCATTCGGTGACCAGGCAACAGAAAAATAACGGGCAGGCAGACCGGAGCGGGTGAGAAAATCCCCCTTTAGATCATAAAGAATTTCCTTCGTGTCCCAATCCCAAATTTTCACGGAACCATCCGTAGAAGCACTGGCTATCTGTTTTTTGTCAGGGCGCCAGGCTATCTGCACCCGGTCTAGGTGTCCTGTTAAAGAGTCCACGATCCCCCTCCTGGCCCAGTCCCAAATCTTCACAATGCCGTCTGACGAGGCACTTGCCACATAGGCGTATGCAGTATCCGGAAACCATGCAACTGACGATACTTTAGCGTTGTGTTTCAAAGTACTATCCTGCAGTTCATGCCATGAAATACAGTCCCATATTTTCAGGGTGCGATCGGAAGATGCACTGGCTAAGAGTTTACCATCCGGCGACCAGGAAATCGAGTTTACGGCATCTTGGTGGCCCGTGAGGGTGTGAAGCAATTTCTTCTCCTTCGGGTTCCATATTTTGATGGTTCTATCGGCAGATGCACTGGCGATGTATTCACCTTTAGGCGACCAGGCCACAGAATATACCTCGCCTGCATGGCCAGACAAGGAGTATTGTTCCTTGTTTTCCCGATCCCAAATCATCACTCCGCCGTTCTTTAATGCGCAGGCTATCTGTTTGCCGGCCGGCGACCATGCCACCCACCCAACCGGGCCTGCATGATTCAATGAATCAATCGTCCGCTTCTCCTCCCAATTCCAGACCGATACAATGCTGTCGGCTGAAGCGCCGGCTAAGAGTTTTCCATCAGGAGACCAAGAGACCGAAATGAACAAATCAGAGTGACCTTTTAATGCAGATGGAGAAAAGCTGGGCCGGGAAGCTACCGCATCAATGAAGGGCAGCGTAGCGCCGATATTGCCGACATGCGCATAGTAATTGTACTCGTACAATCGCAGGGCGAGGGAGGGGTTGCTGCGGTCAAGGTCTAAAGCGCGGGCGATATTATGGCTGGCATCGGCGCCCTCCTCTGCCGCTTTTTTTTCCGCATTTATGGCTTCGTTGATCCTCTTGGTCAAAGTGCGGAGGGTATCGTTTCTGGCCGGGCAAATGGGCAGCGCCGCCTCGACAAATGCCGAAGCGCTGATGTAATCGCGCGCTTTGAGCGCTCGCTCCGCTCGTTGAATCAGCTCGTCGCAGAAGACGGGAGGGCCCTGGGCGAGCAAGCCGGGCGCCGGCAGCACTAAGATAAAGCAGCAGGCCGAAAGCGCAACTTTTTCCCGGAGAATGGCCGCAAAAACAGTGCGTAGCAGATGGGCAGGTGTTAATCTTTTCATTTCGGACGGTTTTCAGTTATTTTCCGGATGAGTTCTGGGTGGTTTTTTGCCAGGCGCGCCGCTTCATCCAGGATGCGGTTAGCCATTTCAGGGTTATCGATATCCTTCATTCGATTAGCGGAGGCGATAAATTGGTCAATTTTTTGAGCGAGCTCGCGCGCCTGTGCGGCTTGCATTTCAACGAGCCTTTGATTGGCGATCTCAGACTGCCGTTGAGCTTCTTCCTTGGCTTCTTCAGCCTCGGTGGTTTTTTCTTCAGCCTTCCTGGCGTTGGCTTCGGCGTTGAGTGTTTCCCTCTCTGCCTTTGCTTTTTGTTGCAGAGCTTCTTTTCTTTGTTTTTCTGCCTCAACCGCATTTGTCCTTGCCTCTTTATAACTCCAGCCAGCAAAAACCGCCAGCGCCAAAGCCAATATAGAGACTAAGGCTGCCATCCGGGTGCGCCGGCGGGCGCGCTGCTCGTTTGCTTCGGCCCTTTCCCGGAGTTGCTGCTCTTCTTCGGCCCGGCGGCGCAACGCTTCCATTTCTGCCTCCTTGCGGCGCTGCTCGGCCTGTTCGGCTTCACGGCGCTCCTCTTCCAAACGCTTGGCTTTGGCTCGCAGCACGGGAGCCACTAAGGTATCGTGGCTTAACTCGTAGGTATAGCCGCCTCGCAGGCTCGGCTCCGAGCGGATAAGGTGGGTGTCAACTAAGGTACGCAGCAGTTCCGGGCTGATGCCGTATGTGCGGGCTATCTGGCCTTCAAAAAGGGTGAGGCGGCGCTCCTCCTCCTCAAAAATCAAGCCCTCCTCAATGAGCCGGCAAGCCGCCAGGCGATCGGCTTCGGGCAGGCTTTCGATCTTGCCGAGGTAGTAGTTTTCGAGGATGAGTTCCGGGTCGGCCAGATCAGCGGCGGTAACAATGGGTTTCCCATTTTTCCGTGTGGCCTGCTGCTCGGCGTGTTCGCAGAGTATCTGCAACTGGAAGCTCTCGATCTCTTGGGTGCGCCCCTCGCTGAGGAAATTGATAAGCGAGGCTACCGCTTCGTCTTCATAGTCAAAGACCGGAGAGTAGAAGGGGCCGCTCTCCTGTGGCAGATAAGCGGGCGAAAGGATGGCGCTCTCGGCTTCTTCAATGCTCAAGGCGGTCAGTTCGTAGCAATTTTCGAGGATGTTGGGCAGGAAGGTTTTCAGCTTGTTCATCAAACTCATGCGATCGGAGCGGATGGCCATCACGATGTGCAACTCAAAGGGCTGGTGCAGGCGCTGAAGTTCGTTGGCGGAGAGGAAGGCGGCATCGGCTTTTAGCCCGGATTCCAATCTTTCGCGAAAGCGGTCGGGGATGTTGGTGTAGAGCAACTCGGAAAGCTGCTTGCCGAAATCCTGCACCGCTTGATCGGAATAGGTGAAGAGCTCCTCAAACTGGTCGAGGATGAGCAGAAAACCCTCGTCGTCTGCGGTGAGTTGTCGCGTTTTGCAGTGATACCAGAGGCTGCCTTCCCTCGCAGGCTTGATTTTTTCTAAGGCAGGCGCTGTATCCTTCGCTTCCTCGCGAATGGAGGCAATCGCGTGGCTAAGCGGGCCGGCAGGTTCGCCGGGGGTAAAAGCCCCGAAGCGGATACTGACGGGTTGCAGCCGGCCTTCTTTTTTGACCTCGGGAATAAGGCCGGCATTGAGCAGGGAACTTTTGCCGAGGCCCGATTTTGAAAACAGCACCACCATTTGCTCCGCCATGACATGCCGAATCAACTCGGACAATTCCTCCTCCCTGCCAAAAAAGATCGGCTGCTGGCTGGTACTGAATGGTTGTGCGCCTGGATATCGGGTTTTCATGGTGCGATAGCGTATTTGGTGTTTTGCAAAAAATGGGTGAAACGCAAGAGCCTGAGAATATCCCGGAAAAGTATTTTGGGGCAGATTATATTGCTACCTGGTCCAGTTGTTCTGCAAGAGACAAGATCGTATGAGCAATTTTGTTTTCCTGTACTTCGCGCTCGTTGTCGCTCAACAGGTTGTTTAAAGCACGGCGTTTAAAACTGCGAAAATTGCCCGACAGCAAAGCCACATCATCCTGCAATTGCGTGTCATAAGCACTGTCATTGAGTATATCGATTGCTTCTTCAATCTCTGCATTGGCCACGCAAGCCCGAATCTTATCCGTTACAGATAACTCTGTGCCGCTTTTTTCCCGTATCAAGCCCCTTTGCATACAACGCTCGTGCAAATCCTTGACAAAACGGGCAACCGTCCTTTGGCCGACCTCAGCATCCACGTCCTTGCTTTCCTCCTTTTGGTCAAAAATAAAATTGATCTTGAACTGCTCGGTGCAAAAGGTCTCGATTTGGCCCGGCAGCGATTGGTTGGCGGCAAAGCGAAGGAATGCATAGCCGGCATTGTGGATCTCCAACTCGCGAAGCAGGAGTTGCATGTACCATTTGTCGAACGGCACACCCAGGAAAAGGACGTTCTTTATGTTCCTCAATTGATCCTTGAGCAGTTGCGGCATGCTCTTGCGGGCGAAAATAGACTTGAAGTAGTCGTACAGGTCGTTGTGCGTCAGGATGAGGGATTCTTCGCTGTCTAAGCAGCCGAACAGGTTATATATGAGCGGATGCTGCCTCGTCGGGGATTTGATCGCCTGGGGTTCTTTGTGTTTTTTGTAATGACCGAATTGGTAGGCGAAGTCCTTTTCGTCGAATGCGCGGTTTAACAGCTTATCCGGAGTTACAGTAAAGATTACGTTGAAAGGGATTTCAGCGATGAGTTTCAAGGTTTCTCCCGGCAAAGCCTGGTTATAAAAAGTTTTGATGTCGTGGCAAATCAGCGTCTGTTTGGATAGGTCGTCGAAGAGGAAAAAACCGTCGCCCTCGTAATAGCGCTGCACATTTTTGTTATGCGCCGGATCGAGGTGTGCGATCAACTTATCGGTGTAGGAAATTCCGTCGCTCGCCGTGAAGGCTTCCGGGCCGAGGACGAGCAAGCACTCTTCCTCCTTGATTTTATCGAGAATGAAGTCCCAGTTCAGGTAGGCGGTGTAGGGTTTTTCGATTGGCATAGTTCAAGGCTTTAGAGATAGTGTCTATAAGAGGCGAATTTAAATATATATTTTTATCCCTTTGAAAAAAGAGCAGATATTATTTTATAAATTTCAGCTTTGGGCTGTTTTGCAGCAGTCGGTTTACGTGCAATTTTAGGCAGTAATGTATAATCGTCTGCCCAGTTAATGTTTTGCTTCAGCGCAGAAATTTCTATCTTCGCTTTAGAAATTATCACCTGGCAGTACAAACCCTATTATTCGTATAAATCGCCAAAACCATGAAAACCTACCTCCAACAACTCCTCCACGACATTGCCGCCGCTGCCATTCACCCCGACGAACTGCCCTGCGACGGCCCCGAACCCAACACCTTTGAGGCCCACATCTGGGAGGTAGAGCGCTACCTGCACGATAGGCGATAGAATTGGGCCAGCCTCAGCAGTACGAGGCGCTGGCCCGCCACTTCTCCTGCGAACTGCGAAAAGACGAAACTGTGGATCATTTCCGCTTCCTCTGCCCTCCGGGGCAGCCGCATATTTTTGGATTGTTCAAGAAGGAAGAGGGCGTAGAGGATGAGGAAAACAATATCTGGAATGACGAGGTGAATAGGGATTTGCCGTTTTGAGATTTTCGTCAGCCAAAAAGCGCATCAGGCGTCGCTTTGAGAAGAGTTGATTAAGCGCGCCGTCAATCGGTTGCGAATATCAGCAGTTGGACATATCTGCTGGACATCAAGGCGTATTTGGCCTGATGCCAAACGCATAGTGTTCAAATAAGCATCAACCTCGGCTTGGTTTTTCAGATAATAAGCGATTACGGTATAGACATCCGCAAGGTCGAGTACAATGCGATGATGTCCCGCTCGCGCCGACCCGACCCGTGTGTCGGGGTCACACCGGCAGGTTTATCCCGCCCCCAAGCCCCCAACCCGCCCCTCAAAAAAATCCAAAGCCGCTTGCATCATCAGATCGAATTGCGGGTTGGGCGCTACCTCTCCCAGGTTGTGTTCCAGTACGATAGGCGTTTTGAGCGGCAGGGATGCATGGGCAGCATTGCCCCATTCAATCCGGTTATCGGCGGCGCCGCCTTCCGGCACGTTCACTTTTTCCAATGCTTCACTGATGACAAAGGCGCTGCCGGTGATGACATGAGTTTTCAGCAGTTCGAACACGGCATGGAGGTCGGCGATATCATCTGACAAAAAATGGGCGGCAAAGACCGCTTGTGGCAGTTTCACGTCTTTTGACAACTTTTCGTTCTCCTTTATGATTTCGGTTAGTTCTTTAGCCCCGAGCGTCGGTAGCACGGGATACCGGTAGGGATCGGGGCCAATGCCTTCCACGGCCCCGTCTATTGTTTTGAAGAGTATCCGGGGGGAATTTTTAACGATGAACTCCTCCCAAGGAACCAGTTCTATAGCGGCGGAAAACAAAAAAAGCCCCCCGGTTATGACCTTCTTTCCCCTTGTTATATCTCTGAGTATCCGGTTGTAACTCAAGGCGGCCCCTGTAGAGAACCCTCCTATGGAAACGACCTTCCCCAACGAGGCGGCGAGAGTGACCGCACGGTCAATGGTGCGTCGCCAATAGGTATGCAGCTTTTTGTCCTGGAAAGCATCGTCCGGGTTGAGCAGTCCATGGCCGTGCAACAAGGGCAGGATCACATTAAGCCCTGCCTGATGAAAGCACTTGCCGATGTCTTCCACATACCTCGGCGAATCGGAAAGCCCATGCGTCAGGATGATGACATGATTCGTTTTTTTGCCGTGGTGAAAAATGCGCGGACCATTGCCGGGTCTCAGATCCGGGCTGATGATTTCATAGCGGTATGGAATACCTTCTTTGCTTGCTGTTTCCTGACCGGAAACCTGTTTCAGATGCGCATAGTGTTTCCTGAATTTGGCAAATAGTTTTTCGGAGAACATGTCCTTTGATTTTCTTGTGTTGGGAATAGGGGAAGGGTATTGGATTTAGCTGAAAAACGCAATGACGAAAATCAGTGGAAGGAA
>CAZNYK010000095.1:0-7605 GCA_964577215.1 uncultured Saprospiraceae bacterium | reverse complement strand
CCCACCGAATACCCCTCCACCAACTCCCGGTAAACCCCGTTTTCCCTCAACAACTCCGCATTTCCCAAAATAACCACGTGTTCCCGTGCTCGGGTGAGCGCCACGTTGAGCTTGCGATCCACGCCGTCATCGGAGAGCGAGATGAGCGAGGAGAGCGCGCTCAGGCTGTTGGTGCACAGCGAGATGAGGATCACGTCGCGGGCGCCGCCCTGGTAGCGCTCCACGGTATCGATGGTCAGTTCGTCGGGGTGGATTTGCTGGAGTTCCAGCTCGGCGCGGATGCGGGCGATCTGTGCGCGGTAGGGCGTGATGACGCCGATGCTGGGCGCGCGGTCGGCGGAGGCGTAGAGGCGGCGGAAAGCGCCTACGAGATCGGCGATGAGGCGGGCCTCGTGGCGGTTGGTTTTGTGCGCGGCGCCCCCTTCGTCGGCGGGGGTGGGCAGGAACAGCACGCGGCGGCGGGCGATAACGCTCTCCAAGCCGGTATGCGGGGCCTGGTGGTCGAAACTCAGTTCGGCGACCTGCCTCAGGAAGCCGGGCGTGTCTTCGGGCAGAATGTCGAGGGTGTTGTCGTAGAAGAGGCGGTTGGGAAAGTCCATTACCTCGCGGTGCATGCGGCCCTGCCGGCTGAGTTGGGCGTAGGCCCAATGCAGGTTTTGGTCAATACACCGCTTGTAGAGGCGCTCAAAGAGCGAGTTGCGCAGGTTATTCAATCCAATGGCCTGCAGGGCGGGGTCTTCCACTGCGGACGCATCAGGCGCCTGGCCCACCACGGCGGGCAGTTGCTTGTGATCGCCGATGAGGATAAATCGTTCGAATTTGGGCAGCAGCCCGGCAAGCATGGGTTCTAATATCTGCGAGGCCTCGTCGATGATGACGCGGGCGAAGGTTTTGAGTTTTAGGATTTCCGGCTTGTTGGCCATCGAAGCCACGGTGGCCAGCACGATGCGCCTGCTGTCAATGAGCGCCTTCAGATCGCGGCGGGTGCTGATGTTTTCGATGAGGCCGTCCAATAGCTGCCCGTGAAAAGCCGGGTTGGTGGAGTAGCGCGAACCGATGCGGAAGTACTGCTCGCGGATGCCCTCGCCAAGGGCGTCTATGGCCTCGCACATTTCGTCCACCGCGCGGTTGGTGTAAGCCAGCAGCAGGATGTTTTCCTCTGTGCAATTGAGCAAGTAGCCCACTAAGTGCTTGAGCATCATGCTGGTCTTGCCGGTGCCGGGCGGTCCCCAAAGCAGGAAGTAATCGGGCGCGGCCAGGGCTTTGCGCAGGATGTCCTGTTGCTCGGCGGTGAGTTCTGCCGGCAAGGGAATCTCTAACGGCAGCGTCTGCCGGGGCGCTTCCGTACCGAGCAGCAGGGCTTTTTTGCGTGCCGGACTGACGGCAAATTCCCACAGCGCCCGGTACATGGACACGAAGGACACATCGAGCATGTCGTGTTCGATATTCCATTGGGCGAAGCGGCGGAAGATGGTATCGTTGAATTGTTTGTAGCGCAAGCGCACCGTCACGCTCTCAGGTTTGAGGTCGATGATGGTACATTTAAAGATTTGATTGGCCAGCACTCCCCTACCCTGCTCTTGTGCCGGGTACAGCACGGCGATGTCGCCCTGCCGGAAATTGGCCAAGTCGTCCGTGCCTTCCTGGCGGGCGAAAACCAAGAGCGGTTCTTCTTCGCCGGCCCGGATGGTCTTGAGTTCCAATCGGCTCAGTATCTCAAAATTGTCCTGCTTTTCCTGCGGCGTATTGAGCCACAGGGCCGCCAACCCGTTCACGTTGTCCACGCCGATAACGCCGGTCTTGGCCAATTGGTGCTCCCGGGCGATGAATCCGGCAAAAGCGGTGAAGTAGCGCTGCTCCAGGTCGGTCATCCCGCCGAACATGCGCTCAAATTCCTCTAAATCTCTGCGGGCGAACCCCTTGAGTTGCGGCAGCCGCGCCGGACTGAGCCGCCCGAACAGCCGCCGGCCTTGCTCGCCCAAATCAACACCGGGTTGCCGGCCCAATCGCATGAGCAGGCGGTCTAAGGCCGCGAGCTGGTTGCGCAATTGCAACGCCTCGTATTGCTGGGAGCGGATGCGGGGAGCAAAGCGCAGTTGGTCCTCGTCCTGCCCGCTGTACAGGATATAGTTGGCCGGATTGAGCCTGCGATCGAACACCGAGTGTATCATCAGGTCGTACAGCAGCGTTTGCGCAAAATGGTCGTGGCTGATCCTGTATGCATTGGCGTGGAAGGGTTTGCCGCTTTTGAGCTCCACAATGGCCGATTGCGACTCGTCGTCGGGGTTGTAACAAAACACGTCCAAACGCCCCTGCAAACCGTAGGTTTCCGAATAAAAAGACGGCTCCAGGAAACAGTGCTCCGGGGCGATGCCCTTGCTGCGGAACTCCTGTTTTACCATTTTCTTCAGGTTTACAAAATGCTTCTGTACGCCCTGGTGTATCTCGCGCACCTCGTTGTCGGGAAGCAGGCAAAAGGCTAAAGGACTGAGGCGGAACACCTTCGGGAAGATGCTTTTGAATTCCGCTTCCGGGTTGCTCATCAGTTCGTCCAGGAAGAAGTTGGCGATGTTGCCGATGATGCGGTATTTGGAAACGGAGAATGGCTTGAACTTGTCCAGCAAGTACAGCCAGGGTTCCTGCGTGCCCTCGCGGAAGCAGCCGGCTACTGCCGACACATCCATGAGATAATCAGGCTCTACCACGATGGCGCGGGGCCGGAATACGCCCTCCTTATCCACATCGGCATCGATAAGGTGCAGCGTGACGGGAAATCCGAATATGCGGCGAATGGCCTCTATGGTGGGGTTGAAATTTTCGTTGTGTTCGGCAATGTTGTATGCCAGGCGCGCCGTATCCTCCGGGCGTTCTTCGGCGCGCACCAGCAGGTGACAGGTATCGGCATCGTCAGAAAGCGCTACCACCCGTATTTTGTGGTGAAAGGATGCGCGCTCGGCAGGCCTGTACGGCAAAGGCCAATCGCGGGGAATGAAGGGGCGCAGTTCCTCCGGCGGATCGATACCCATAAAAGCAGAAATACCCTGGCTAAGGGCCTTGACGCCCAAAGGCAGCAGCTTGGGATCGGCTTCGCCTTTCCGGCGGTTTTGCTCCGCGGCTTGTTTGCGGAAAGCGTGCAGGTAATACTGCAATTGGCCGCTCAACTCATAGCGATGCCCGGCGTAAGCCATGCGCGCAAAGAGGGTAGAAAACTGCAATCGTTCTCCGCGGGTGACTTCCGTAAAAAGCAGGTTGAGCAGGCGAAACAGTCGCTCCACGCGCTCCTCGCCGCCCATGTCGGGCGCGGAAACGGCTTTCCACAACTCGCGGTAAAACAATTGGGCCAGGGCTTCGTGGTTCATTTACGCAGCAGTTTTTGTGCGACACATAGCATCCTGCGAAGATATAAATTCTGTAAGAGAAATAAATATCCCGCGAAGGTCGCAACTGCCGTGGCAGTCGAAAAGAACGCCACGTCCTCACGCTTCGCGGTCTTCGCGACCTTCACGGGAGAAAACCTCTGCGAAGTTACGAACGGATATCCCTCGGCCGGATGATCAAGCGCAGCGGCTGGTCGTAAGTGACGTAATTCCAAACCCAGTTGAAGAAAACGGAAACCTTATTCTTTACGCCAAGTAACTGAAAGAGGTGGACGAAAAGCCAGGCAAACCACGCCAAAAGACCCTGGAAGCGGAGCTTGGGCAGGTCCACCACCGCGCGGTTCCGGCCTACGGTAGCCATGGAGCCGAGGTCTTTGTAGTGAAACGGCAGCATTTCCTGCCCCTTGGGCAGTTTTGCCAGATTGCGCGCAAGACGCCTCCCTTGTTGAATAGCGGGCTGGGCCAATTGGGGATGCCCCCGGGGGTAGTCTTCCTCTTCCATGAGCGCGATATCGCCGATGGCGAAGAGGTCGTCAAAACCCTGCACCTGGTTGAAGCGGTTCACATGCAGGCGCCTGCCCCGCGCGATGGCTTCCGTTGGGATTCCTTCAAGCGGATCACCTGTTACCCCGGCAGCCCAAACGACCTTGTGGCAGTGCAATGCCGTGCCGTCGTTCAATTGCAGGCGTTCGCCATCGAAATGGGTGACCATGACGCCGAGCTTGATCTTTACCCCCATCTTTTGCAAATATTCCAGGGCTTTTTTCGACGCTATGTCCGACATGCCGTTGAGCACCCGGTCGGCGCCTTCAATGAGCGTTATCTCTATCTCGTTGGTATCGAGTTCCGGGTAGTCCTTGGGCAACACGTAGCGTTTCATCTCCGACAAAGCGCCCGCCACTTCCACGCCGGTAGGCCCCGCGCCCACGATGACGATGTCCATCAAGGCTTTGCGCTCTTGCAGATCGGTTGTGGATAGGGCCTCTTCGAAGTCGGCCAATATGCGGTTGCGCAAATACAGGGCTTCGGATACCGACTTCATCGGGATGCAATGCCTCGCTATATCTGCATTGCCGAAGTAGTTGGTGACAGCGCCATGGGCCAACACCAAGAAATCGTAACGGCAGACGCCCAGCGAGGTGTGTACCCGTTTTTGCCCGGGTTCTATTTTCAAAACTTCAGCCAACCGGAAGTGGAGGCCTGCCCGCCGGCCGAATACTTTGCGCAACGGGAAGGCAATGGCGCTCGGTTCTAAGCCTGCCATAGCCACCTGGTAGAGCAAGGGCTGGAATTGGTGGTAGTTGTTCTTATCGAATACGACAATTTGGTACACGCCCATCCGGGCTAATTCCTGGGCAAGGGCCAAGCCGCCGAAACCCGCGCCAATGATGACGACGCGCTTTTTTTCCGTTTCCGGGATATTGACTTTCATGATCGGTAATCTTGCTCAAAGATAGCTTTTACCGGCGATGCAGCCATACTATTTTGCCTCCCCTTATGCACGCCGGATACAGGGCGGAGTGAAAAACCAGGGATAAATCGTAGCTTTGACCTGCTCTTATCAACTTCAACATGACCAACATGGATCCAAACCTCTTCGGCCTGCATCGCAAAGTGCTGGAATACAAAAACATCCTTGCCAATACCGACAAATTCCGCGAAGAGTGGAAAAGCTCCCTGCGCGATCGCATCGTCAAAACGCTCAAAGAAACTGCCAAAGCTGTAGAATTGGATGTCTTCATCGACGTACAAACGCCCGTCGTCAACCTGGAAGCCGTAGTGCTCACCCTAGGCGTGGAGAAAAGCGGCCTGGCCCAGCGCATCGACAGCCACCTCAAACGCGATTTCATCAAACAGCGCGGCTCGCTCATCTATCAGCAGCTCTTCAACGGCAAGATCATCGTGCTCATCCAGTACCCTTTCATAGAGAACTACGGGCAGCCGCACGAGCCCAAGACCATCGCCATTTATCGCCCGGAGGAACTGCTGCCGGAGTTTTTCCTGCGCCACCTGGAGGAGTTCATGTCCGAGATCACCCATTGGGAAGATTTCGACGACGACCAGCCGGCCAAGAAGATCGGGTTCCCCATCAGCGGGATCCATTCCGGAAACAATCAACAGGGCTAAAGCGTGGAAACAGCCGAGTTGCTCAAAACAGTCAAAAAGTTAGAGATCAAAACCAAGCGCTTGAGCCGCCACCTGTTTTTGGGTGAATACCACAGCGCATTCAAGGGGCGCGGCATGTCCTTCAGCGAAGTGAGGGGTTACCAGTTTGGCGACGACGTGCGCAATATCGACTGGAATGTGACCGCCCGCACCGGGCAGCCCCACGTCAAGGTGTTTGAAGAAGAACGCGAACTCACCGTGATGCTGCTCGTAGATGTGAGCGGCTCGGCTGCCTTCGGCGCCACCCGGCAAATGAAGCGGGAATTCCAGAACGAGATCGCCGCACTGCTCGCTTTTGCCGCCATTCAAAACAACGACAAGGTGGGGTTGATCTTTTTTTCCGATGCGGTCGAAATGTTTATTCCCCCCAAAAAAGGGCGCCGCCACATCCTGCGCCTCATCCGCGAGTTGGTGGATTTTCAGCCGGCCGGGAAAGGTACCGACATCGGCGCGCCGCTGGAATTCCTTCACAACGTCATCAAAAAGCGCTGCATAGGTTTTCTCATTTCCGACTTTGCCGCCGAAGACTACGAAAAAGCCCTCCGCATTGCCGCCCGCCGCCACGACATCATCGGCATAAAGGTGCTCGACCCCGTGGAAAACGAACTGCCCAACGCCGGCCTGCTCCGCGTAACCGATCCCGAAACCGGCTTCACGCAATGGTTGGACACCAGTTCGCCTGCCGTTCGCTTGCAGTATTCGGCGCTCTCCGACGCTCGAAACCGCTACTTCCGAAATGCATTCCGGCAAGGCCGCGCCGATACGATCCACATCCGCACCAACGAATCTCACGTACAGGCGCTGATGGAGTTTTTCCAGCGGAGGATGAGGGGGTAGGCGCTACTTTGTAAGCCCTTCGAAGAGCCATTCGGCCAAGAGCTTGCGGTTGGAAGGCAACACGATGCGCTGCTGGTCGGAGTAATTGAGTATATTGGCTAATTCCACATACACCGATACCGGTTTGGCTTCGCGGAGGGTGTGCAGGTCGCGGGCCGAAACGGCGCCGCTGTACGCTTCACCCTTGCGGTACTGGGCATACTTTTGCTTCAGGGTTTGCTGCAGTTTGTCGGCGCTTTTTTTTCCGTCATCGCTGGAGTTGTGATGATAGAAATATACGTCGGTACGCCGGCCGTGGCTGCGGGAGTCCACATGTATCTCTATAAGCGTTTGCTCCGTCACGCCCTGGGCGGTATGCTTTTCAAATAACTCATTGACGATGTCGGTGCGCTGCCAGAGGCGATCTTTTTGGCCGAAAGGTATGGTGGCGTCGCCCCAAACTACTTCGTCGGTATCGCAGGAGAGCAGTTCGTCGTCGCGGATGCCGTCGTTGGAGTCGCGGGTGATCATATATGCAGTGGCGCCGTGGGCTACCAACAGGCGGCACAGGCGCAGGGTCACGTCGTAAGCATATTCATCCTCGCATATTTTTTTGCCTGCGCGGGTGGTCATGGCGCCGGGGTCGGGGCCGCCATGCCCGGAAATGAGGTAATAGACCTTCCCTTTGAGCCTGCTGCTTTCCAACGGCACGTAAGCATAAGCCTTGCCGAAAATGGGAAACATTCGGGGCCCGCCGGAATTTTCCGGATCGGCGATGGAAACCGCTTTTGACGGCGGGGGCGAACTCACCACCATATCTGCCTCCGGGCAATGCAGCAGGTGATGCGGCACCCAAAGTACTTTGCTGGTTTTGAACGACTCCGTGCAAATGCCCAGTTCCACCATGCGCTCATTGTACTCCTGGATGCGCACGGCTTTGTCCCAGTCGTCGATGCCGATGGTGGAGCGAATGGTGCGCCCGTTGAAAGCGTAGAGTTGGATGGGCAAGACGTACTCCTTGTTGACGTGCAGGGGAGCATTCCTTTTGAGGTTGTTCAGTTTGTAGAACTGCTCATGGTTGCAGGAGTACTGTTCCAACTGGTAGCGCCGCAACAGGGACAGGATGCCGTCGCCGGGCCTGGCGGCGGTTTTCAGGTATTGGACGCTTTCGGCATGGGCGTTAACCGCGCCTGTAAGGCTGAGCGCGCACAGCAAGCCGCAGGAAAAAACTGAAGGTATGAGAAGC
>CAZNYK010000094.1:12469-16570 GCA_964577215.1 uncultured Saprospiraceae bacterium | reverse complement strand
AAATCGTAAATCGTAAATCGTAAATCGTAAATCTTAATTCACCCCCCTCTCATCGCCTCCACCGGGTTGATCCTTGCCGCTTGCCGCGCCGGCATCCACCCTGCCAGCAAGCCCGCTGCGATGAGTACCAGGGTGGCGGCGACACCCACGCCGATATCCACGCGCGGGTTGCGAAAATATTCCACTGCCACCTGTTCGATAAGCCCGATAGCGGCAACCCCCGCCAGGAGGCCCAGGTAACCGGCCAAGGCTGTGATGAGCAGCGCTTCCTGCAATACCATGCTGACAATAGAAGCCGGGGTGGCGCCCATGGCCTTGCGGATGCCGATCTCTTTCGCGCGGTCTTTCACTGCGATCAGCATGATGTTGCTCACGCCGATGATACCCGCAGTGATGCTGCCCAAGCCGATGAACCACACAAAGAGGCGAATGGAGGCGAAGAGGTTCATAAAAGTAAGATACTCCTCTGCGGTATTGAACATGCTTACCGCCCGCCTGTCTTCGGGGTCAAACTGGTGCCGGCGGGCCAGCAGCCCCCGCAGCCGGGTCATAAAGGCCTCTATTTCGTTCTGTTGCATGTCCTGTGTGCTGAACATAATCTGATGCACGTCGTCGCGGCCGGCAAAAACGGCCTGTGCGGTGGAAAGCGGAATATAGACGAAGCGCTCCTCGTCTTGCCTGCCCTGATCCGTGTAAATGCCGACCACGTGAAATACAATATCGCCGATGCGGATACGCCTGCCGACCGGGTCTTCCTCGCCAAAAAGCTCCTCCCGGACGCTGCGGCCGATAACAGCCACCTTTCGCTTGTCGCGTACGTCAGTTTCGTTGATGTAGCGACCGCTTTGCAATTCTATATTTTCGATGATGCGGTAGTCGGGCTGAATGCCGCGCACGCTGAAGGACAGACTTTTTTGACCGTAGTTGACCGTGTAGCTGCCCGCCACGAAAAAGCGCCCGGAGATATGGCGTATCTCTTCAAACTCCCCGGCCAATAGTTCAAAATCGGCGTTGGAAAAGCGGATTTGCCGCCCTTCGGGCAACCCGTTGTAAGGAATGGAAGTAAGTCCCTGGTTTACCCAAACGGTATTCTCCGCCTGATCGCGGAATTCGTGCTCTATTCCGTTTTGCAGCCCCCTGCCGGCAGCTAAAAGGATGACCAGCATGAAAATCCCCCAAAAGACGCCGAGGGCCGTAAGAGCCGTGCGCAGCTTGTGGCGGCGGATAGAGCTCAGAATTTCCTGCCATTTATCCCAATCAAACATACAGGTCAACTTTTACCAGGCAGCGGAGATCGCTGCGATACCGTTTATTCGCTCGGATTCGATGCGACCGTCGCGCAATCGGATAACGCGCCGGGTCATCTCGGAAATATCTTTTTCGTGGGTGACGATGAGCACGGTGATGCCCTGCCGGTTCACGTTTTTGAATAATTCCATTACTTCGTAGGAATTTTGCGTGTCCAATGCCCCAGTCGGTTCATCGGCCAAGATCACTTTGGGTTGCGCAATAAGCGCCCGGGCAATGGCTACGCGTTGTTGTTGCCCGCCCGACATCTGCGTGGGCAGGTGGTCGGCCCAGTCGGCCAGCCCCACCATGTCCAAGTATTCCAATGCGGTCTTCCGGCGCTTCTGGCGTTCTACGTTCTGGTAGTACAGCGGCAGTGCCACGTTTTCAAGCGCGGTCTTGAAAGGCAGGAGGTTGAAAGACTGGAACACGAAGCCGATGAATCGGTTGCGGTACTGCGCCGCTTCGGTCTGGCTCAAGCCTTGAATGAGCCTGCCGTCGAGGTAATACTCGCCGTGATCGTGTTCGTCTAAGATTCCGATGATGTTGAGCAGGGTGGACTTGCCGGAGCCGGAGGAACCCATGATGGAGATAAAGTCGCCGGCCTCGATGTCTAAGTCTATGCCTTTGAGCACTTCCATGCGGTTCGGCCCGATCTGATAGGTTTTCCTGATGTCGCGCAGTTTGATCATTCGGCGGGGTGCTGTGCTGTTGACACAAAGGCTTGGCCGTTATTGAGCCATAGCGTTGTAAAGATGCGGAGGATAAGGGATGCCCCCTATGCAGGGTAGAGATTTTTTTTCAGGATGAACCGTTCATTGGATTTTATAAAAGCCCCTGAAAGCGTTTCATCCCGCCCCTTTCTCCTGAGCGGCGCCGGCTTCGGCGAGCTGCGGCTTCGGCCCGCACTCCAGGAAAATGCGCTTGTCGCAAGTAGCGCAGATATCCTTGTTGAGGAGCGCATAAATATGAGGAATCGCTTCTTCTTTGTTTTGGAAGAAGTGGTCTTCTCCAATCTCTTTTTTGAAGCCGCCTTTGATGAGCACATCCTGGGCGATAATTTTCAGACCGGAAAAGAATAGACCGCCGCCTTTGCGCTCCCAGCGCCGGGCCTCCTGCACGCACCATTCCGAGCCGGCTACGTCAATGAAATTGACCCCCTTGCACATGAGCAAAAGATGGGTGACCTGGGGATCTTCCACTTCCGTCAGGCGTTTGATCTCAGCAGAAACATGGGCGATGGAGCCGAAAAAAATGGAATCGTCGATGCGCAGCATCTTCAGTTGCGGGCATTGCTCCAGATGTTTGCGCTTCAGGTAGGTGAACCGGCGGTTGGGAGCTTCCGGGTCGGGCGCAATCACGGCAACATTGGGCGAGGAAGTGCGTTGCAGGTAAAAAATAAGCGAAAAAAGGACGCCGATAAAAACGGCATACTCCAGTTCGAGGAAAAGGGTGGCCATAAACGTAATGATCATGACGGCGCCCTGCCGCTTGCTGGCTTTCAACACGGTTTTCATGAAGTGGAAATCAATGAGATTGAAACCCACTACCATGATGACGCCGGCCATGCCTGCCAAAGGGATAAACTTGATCAAAGGCGCCACAAACAACACGATCAGTACCAGTAACAAGGCAGCAAAAATGGCTGCCAAAGGCGTTTTGGCCCCCGCCGTATAATTGACGCCTGAACGGGTGAAAGAGCCGGAGCCTGCGTAGCATGAGAAAAAACTACCTATGATATTCGACAATCCCTGGCCGATAAACTCCTGGTTGTTGTCAATTTCCTGTTGGGATTGGGTGGCAATGGACCGCGCTATGGCCACTGCTTCTATCAACCCCAGGAGCGCTATGGCAAATGCGCTCTGGGCCATGACCGAAAAAGCCGTCACAGACAGTTTGGGGAGATGCAGGGGAGGCAATGCGCCGTGTACTTCGCCCACTAATCTCAGTCCCACACGCTCTCCGCCAAAAACGTACGCCAATACGGCGCTCAGCACCAACGCGACCAAAAGGTTGGGGATCCGGGGAATAAATTTCTTTGAAAGAATGGCTGTCAAAAGCGCAAACAAACCTGTTGCCACTGCGTAGTAATTGATCCGGCCGGCATTTTGGACGATGGCCTGGAGGCTCTCCGCCAAAGAGGGAACTGACGGCAGCGAAAGGCCAAGGAGGTGTTTCAACTGGCTGAACATGATGAGCAAGGCCGCCCCGGCGGTAAATCCTACCACCACTACGTGAGATACAAAATTGATCAGGGTGCCCATTCTGCTCAGCCCTAAAGCCAACTGGAAGACACCGGCCAGCAGGGTAATCGTCAGTGCATACTCAATGAATCCCGGCGTACCGGGAAGCGCCAACTTGCCTACGGTTGCAAAAATCACTAAGGATATGGCCGTAGTAGGGCCGGATACCAGATGCTTGGAGGAGCCCCAAAGCGCCGCGATGATCGGGGTGACCATAGCGGTGTACAGGCCGTACACCGGTGGCAAACCCGCGATAGTGGCAAACGCGATACCCTGAGGCAATACGATGATCGCTCCCGTCAAGCCTGCCATCAGGTCGGCCCGCACGGTACGGCGATTCACTTCGGGCCACCATCTGAGGAAAGGAAAAATGCGGTATAGCAGGTATGATCTCAATGAAACTTGCACGGCTTAAGATTTTTATGTCTTCCTTCCAAGACATGCGAAGTTATACCTGTTTTCCCGGGCATGGAAAAAAAATTCAATCATTTTTTCATTTGAATGTATTTTTCCGCCATGGAAGATAAGAAACGCAGCAACTGGCCTTTTTACTTTTTGCTTTTTACTTTTT
>CAZNYK010000094.1:0-12369 GCA_964577215.1 uncultured Saprospiraceae bacterium | reverse complement strand
CTTTTTACTTTTTGCTTTTTACTTTTTACTTTTTACTTTTTACTTTTTCTTAAGAAACGTCAAATTCCCAATCCATGAAGCACTTCCTCCTTATCACTCTCATCCTCCTCGCCGCCGCCTGCCGGCACCAACAACCCTCTCCACCTATGCAAACTGCCGCCTTCGACTGGCAAGGCCACCGCGGCGCCCGCGGCTTAGCGCCCGAAAATGCCGTACCTTCCTTTCTCAAAGCATTGGAATTCCCCGAGGTAACCACCTTGGAATTGGACGTGGTCATCTCCCGCGACAGCCAGGTGGTGGTATCGCACGAACCCTGGATGTCGGCGGAAATATGCAGCCGCCCCGACGGCAGCCCGGTGCAGAAAAAAGAGGAGGAAAGCCTCAATCTCTTCCTGATGGACTACGCCGAAATTGCCCTTTTCGACTGTGGCAGCCGGGGCCATTCGCGATTCCCCGAACAGCAGCCGGAGCCGGCGGCCAAGCCCACCCTGCGCGAAGTGGTAGAAGCGGTAGAGCGCTACTGCGCCGAAAACAACCGCCCCCTGCCGGCCTACAACATCGAGATCAAAAGCCGCCCGGAATGGGACGGTGTGAAAACGCCGCCGCCGCCGGCATTCACCCGCTTGGTGGTGGTGGAGATGCGCCGCCTCGGCATCGTGGAGCGGTCAAACCTGCAATCTTTCGATCCGCGCATCCTGCAGGAAGTGCGCCGGATGGACAGCACCATCGTTACGGCCCTGTTGGTGGAAAATGTGCGCGGCCTGGAGGCCAATGTCAAAGACCTGGGCTATGTGCCCGAAATTTACAGTCCTTACTACAAGTTGGTAACGGCCGCCACCGTGCGAAATGCCCACGCCAAAAACATGCGCCTCATCCCCTGGACGGTGAACGAAACGGAAGAGATGAAAAAATTGATGGAACTGGGGGTGGATGGGATCATCACGGATTATCCGGACAGGGTGCCAGATTAATCTTCTTCAAGCCTACTTGCTTTCTATGCAAGTACCCCAAAATAATCCTTGTCGTCTCCGCATTGCCCTGCATGGGGCGCACGGCTTCGCGGAGTTGCTCCACGCCGCCGGCCTCCGAGCTGTCCCAATAGCCGTAGCCGGCAAATTGGCCATTTTCCACCAACACCACTGACCGTTCCTGCAGTGTGCGGCCCCGGTCGAGCAGGATAAAGTCCTCCTCGAAGCCGGTTTGCAGCGCTTCGGAGGCCTGTTGCGCGCGCGCGTTGTAGCTTTCGGGGTCTTCGGCGCCGGCACATGCGCCATGGCACTTCTTGAGGTGAAAGTTGAAGCAGGCGCCTTTGCCGCTTTGCAGCCCCGTGAGGCGGCGGCACAGCTCGAACGCTTCCGTCGCCCACTCCAAGCGGCCGCGGGCGGCGGGCAAAGCGGGATGTTCGGAGAGGATATGTAACTTCTTGCGCTGCGCAGCCGTCACGCGCTCTGCCGTGAAACAAAGATATCCGTTCGCATCCGTATGCATATGAATGGCAAAGGGGAAAGATTGCTGCCGTTGGGCGCGATTGACGGAAGGGCGCAGGCGTTTGATCTCGTATGATTCCAGCAGCAGGGCCACCAACTCGCTACCGGTTAGCTCGAAGGTAATATCGTGGGTGAGGTCGCGCAGCTTGCGGGTTTTTTCGGTTTTGTCGGCGAAGTGCTCGGCTACGCGCTTGCGGATGTTTTGGCTTTTGCCCACGTAGATCACGTCGCCGCGCGCATCGTGGAAGTAATATACGCCACATCCTTCAGGCAGGGCCATGAGCCGCTCCATACCGAAGTTTTCGGGCAGGCGGGCATCTTTCAGGCCCATTTTCACCATGGAAAGGGCATGCTCCGGGCCGCCGTTTTGTTCCATAATGCGGCGGAAAAGCTCGGTGGTGGCCAGGGCGTCGCCCATGGCGCGGTGGCGGTTTTGCACTTCTATGCCCATCCAGGCGATGAGGTTGTCCAAGCTGTAAGAGCGCAATCCCGGAAAAGCCTTTCGACTGAGGCGCACTGTGCATAATTGCTTGCGGGAATAGACGTAGCCCAGCCGGGCAAATTCTTCGCGGATAAAGCCATAGTCGAACGGGGCATTGTGAGCTACGAAAACTGCGCCCTCGGTCATTTCCACGATCCTCCGGGCTACTTCGAAAAACTTGGGCGCATCCTGCACCATCTCCTGCGTGATCCCCGTCAATTCGGTAATGCCGTAAGGGATGTACATTTCCGGGTTGAGAAGGGTCTCGTAGGTGTCCAAAATTTGCGTTCCGTCATGTAAAATGATGGCGATTTCGGTGATTTTGTGCAAATCTGCCCGGCCCCCGGTGGTTTCTATGTCAATTATGGCGTATCTTTCTGCGGACATAGCGCAAATTTAAAACAAACCTGAAATGAACTTAAAATTTTTTGTTGCATTTCTCTCTTTTCTGAGCGCTGCCTGCGGCTCCCAGGTGCCTTCATCTCAGCCGGCGCCTGAACCGGTAGTGGAAACGCCTCAGCCCCTGCGCACCGGCGCCGAGCGCATGGAGGCTTATCTTCCCCTTTTGGAAGGAAAAAGCGTGGCCTTGGTAGTGAATCAAACCTCCACCGTGGGCCTCGTCCACCTCGCCGATACCCTCGTAAAAATCGGCGTGGCCGTCAAAGCGATCTTCGCGCCGGAACACGGATTCCGCGATTTTGCCGATGCAGGCCAGAAAATCCAGGACGGCAAAGACCTCAATACCGGGGTGCCCATTATTTCCCTTTACGGACAAAAGCGCAAACCATCGGCAGAAGACCTCAAAGGCGTGGACTGGGTCATTTTCGACATCCAGGACGTGGGTGTGCGCTATTACACCTATATCTCAACCATGCACCACGTGATGGAAGCCTGCGCCGAAAACGGCAAACCGCTCATGATCCTGGACCGGCCCAACCCCAACGGCCATTACGTTGACGGGCCGATCCTGCAAAAGGGCTACGAGTCATTCGTAGGAATGCATGCCGTACCCACCGTACACGGCATGACGGTGGGCGAATACGCGCAGATGATCAACGGAGAGGGTTGGCTGCCCGGCAAGGCGAAGTGCGAACTGCGAGTCATCTCCTGCACGGGATACGACCACCAGACTTTCTATGAACTTCCGGTGCGCCCATCGCCCAACCTCCCGGATATGCGCTCCATTTATTTGTATCCATCCACCTGCCTGTTTGAAGGCACGGTGGCGAGCGAAGGCCGCGGCACCCCTACCCCATTCCAGGTGTTCGGCCATCCCGACAGCGGCACAGGCGACAACTACTTCACGCCCCGCTCGCTGCCCGGCGCCTCCAATCCCAAACTTCTCGGCAAACAATGCCGCGGCTTCGACCTCTCCGCCACGCCGATGGACTCGCTGCGCGCGCTGCGCCGGGTGGACCTCTCCCACATCATCCGCATGTACCAGGCTTTCCCCGACAAGGACGGCTTTTTCCTCAAATCGCTCTTCTTCGACAAACTCGCCGGCGGCAATACCTTGCGGGAACAGATCATCGCCGGCAAAAGCGAAGCGGAAATCAGGGCCGGATGGCAGGAAGGGCTTGCGCAGTACCGGGAGATGCGAAAGAGGTATTTGTTGTATGAGGATTGATTACAAAATGCCAACCGATGCTTCGACTCCGCTCAGCATAAACAGACAACCCGCCTTCGCCAAGGCTTCGGCGGGTGAAACCGACAACCTACAATGACCAACCTACAATCACGCTTCGACACCCTTAATTACTTGGCCAGAACCATGGCCGGCAGCGACAGCTTCGAAATTGACGCCCGCGCCTTTGCCGATCTGGCGTATCAACTCCGCGAGGATATATATCACTTCACCTCTTCGCCCGCTGTATTGGATCGCTTGGACCAAATACCCGACCTCGACCTGGCGCCGCACCAACGCTCTTTCTTAGAGCAACTGCTGCCCTCCGGCGCCCGCAGCATGGTGGGCAACTACCAGGTAAAGCAAAAGATACTTGCCCAGGTGCAGGATATTACCCGCGCTTTCAACCGGATCCGGGAGATGCTGCCGATGGATCCGGCAGGCGACGACCTGGTCTGAATCCTCCCCGAACCCTGCCGGCTGCCTCTGGCCAAACGAACCCTCCAAGGAAAGGTTTTGGAACTTCATGGCATTTTACATTTTGCTGTTTGGCATTTTGCGGATTCCTTATTTTAACTTTGCCCCCCAATAAATCCAACGCCTATGTCAAGCACCGTCATTACCGGAACAGGAGCGTATCTGCCAAGTGTGGTAGTCACCAACGCCGACTTCGAAAACCATGAGTTTTACAACGAGGACGGCACCCGCATCGACAAGCCGACCAAAGAGATCGTTGAAAAATTAGAAGGCATCACGGGAATTCGCGCTCGCCGGTATGCCAAGCCCGAATTGCGCAGTTCCGACATCGCCGCCATTGCGGCCCAGCGCGCCGTGGAAGACGCAGGCATCGACCCGGAAACGCTGGACCAGATCATCGTGGCGCACAATTTCGGCGATATCCTCAGCGGCACCCTGCAAACCGACATCCTGCCCAGCATCGCTTCCAGGATCAAATACTCCCTCGGCATTAAAAACGTGCATTGTATCCCCTATGATGTCATCTTCGGCTGCCCCGGCTGGATACAAGGGCTCATCCAGGCCGATGCTTTTTTTAAGGCAGGCGTGGCCAAACGCGCCCTCGTAGTCGGCACCGAAACGCTCGCCCGCATCGTGGACCCCCACGACCGCGACGCCATGATCTTTTCCGACGGCGCCGGCGCTACCGTGGTAGAATACCTGGACACCGGCGGAAAACGCGGCATCATCGCTTCGGCAGGCATCTCTCATGCACAGGAAGATACTTACTTCCTTTACATGGGGCCTACCAATAAACCCGATGAATCAGACAAACACCTGTATATCAAAATGCAGGGACGGAAGATATACGAATATGCCCTCAACAACGTACCCTTGGCCATGAAGGAATGTTTGGATCGCGCCGGGGTGAAACACATCAGCGAAGTGAACAAGATATTCATCCACCAGGCCAATGAAAAAATGGACGAGGCCATCGTCAAGCGCCTTTTCCGCCTGTACGACGTGCGCGATTACGATCCCGAGGTTGCACCCATGAACATTCATGACTTCGGCAACAGCTCCGTAGCCACCATCCCCACCATGTACGATATGGTGCGGCGCGGCCAATTGGGCGATCACAAGCTCCACGCCGGGGACTTGGTGCTCTTCGCCTCCGTAGGGGCGGGGATGAATATCAATGCGGTGGCGTACCGTTATTGACGGTTTACGGTGCGCGGTGTACGGTGCACGGCCTGACTTTGTACCTTACAATGCCAGATCGCGGGGCGGGTAAGCGCGGCAGAGCGTTTGGTGAAGGGGCATTGACCCCGAAACTCAACTCCGCGTATCCAATATCCGCTTAAGCTTGCCGCCTTCGCTGCGGGGCAGGGCGTCGCGGTCGGCCAAGGTCACTTTCATGGACAGGCCGATATTATCCTTGATCTTTTTGCCCAGGCGGCGCTGCAGGTTGTCTAAAAATTCATCCTTGGGCGGCAGCAGGGCGCCTTTGGCTGCGTAAATCTCCTCGGCGAGCTCTACCCTGACTTCCACCGCATCCAGCGCGCCCTCGCGGTAAATGACGAGCTGGTAGTTGGCTGTGAACTCCGGCATATCCACCAATACGGCTTCTACCTGCGTGGGAAAGAGATTGACGCCCCGGATGATGAGCATATCGTCGGAGCGGCCTTTGATGGGACTCATCTTGATGTGGGTGCGCTTGCTGCCGGAGTCGTAGTAGAGGCTGCAAATGTCGTTGGTCCAATAGCGCATCAGGGGCATGCCCTGCTTCGTGAGGGTGGTGAATACCAATACGCCCTCTTTGCCCTCGGGAAGCGGCTGCCCGGTATGAGCATCCACGATTTCGGGGAAGAAATGATCCTCCCACACATGGCTGCCGCCTTTTTCTTCGTGATCCTCCTGTGATACGCCCGGGCCTACGATCTCGCTCAGGCCGTAGATATTGGTAGCAGATACGCCGAGGCCCGCCTCCACTTCCCGGCGGGTGGTATCCGTCCAGGGTTCGGCGCCGAGTACGGCATAGCGAAGATTGAACCGGTCGAGCGGGATACCTCTTTCCCGGATGGTTTCGGCTAAGGTGAGGGCGTAGGAGGGCGTACATGATATGACCTCCGGTGCGAAATCCTGCAAGAGCATCAGTTGCCGGTCGGTCATACCGCCCGAAACCGGAATGACAGCCATACCGAGGCGCTCGCCGCCGTAATGCAGTCCCAGGCCGCCGGTAAACAACCCATAACCGTAGGCATTGTGCAACTTCATGCCCGGTTCGGCGCCAGCACAACACAGAGAACGGGCTACCACTTCGGCAAACATGTCAATATCGGAGCGGGTATAACCCACCACGGTAGGTTTGCCGGTGGTGCCGCTGCTGGCGTGTATGCGCACCAATTCGTTTTGGGGAGCCGCCATCAACCCGAAGGGATACTGATCGCGCAGATCGTTCTTTTTGGTAAAAGGGAAACGCGCGATGTCTTCTATGCCTTTCACGGAGGAGATGTCGAGGCCGTGCGCATCCCATTGACTGCGATAGAAGGGCTGCCTTTCATACATATAGCGTACCAGAGCCACAAATCTTTCGCTTTGCAGGGCGCGCAGGCGCGGCAGGGGCATGGTTTCGACGGCGGGATTGAAGATCATGTCAGATAGGTTTATAGAATTGGGTTCGCCGGGTATAAAACGACACAAGCACGGCAACTTCCAGTGAGGTTGCCATGCTTGTGAATGACTTGCAATATACTATTTCGGACGCGAACGGTTACCCGATCTCGCCTTCATCCCGCCTTTTCTGCTGGAGATAAACAGCTTTGATGATCTCGTTTCTGCGCTTCACCGAAGGCTTGACAAACTCTCTGCGGCGGCGCAGCTCGCGCAATACGCCTGCATTCTGGAATTTCCTCTTCAGTTTTTTGAGCGCCTGATCAATGTTGTCGCCGCTTTTCACTTCTACAATAAGCATAAAAAACTCCTTTTTTTGTTTTGGACTGCAAAGGTAACACCCTCTTTTGAATTTTCAATATGTGTTTAAGATTTTTTGTCAAAACCTGGTGGTGTGGGGTAGCCGCGAGCTTCGAGCCGCGAGCTTCGAGGGCCTTTCCGTACCAGGGCCATAGCTCGTGGCTTGGATCTCAAAGCTCGTGGCTCATAGCTCGAAGCTCATAGCTCACAACTCACAGCTTAATCATAATCCTCCATACCCATGCCTCCACCGCCCATAGGCGCTTCTTTCTTGGGTTTTTCATTGATGACAACTTCGGTGGTGAGCACCATTCCCGCAATGGAAGACGCATTTTCAAGGGCGATGCGGGTGACCTTGGTAGGATCGATCACACCGGCAGCCTTGAGGTCTTCATACACATCGGTGAGCGCATTAAAACCGAATGCGCCTTTGCCCTCACGCACTTTCTGCACGACCACCGAGCCTTCCAGGCCTGCATTGCCCACGATGGTGCGCAGCGGATAATCAATAGCTTTGCGGATGATGTCGATGCCGATGGTTTCGTCTTCGTTGGCCCCCTTCAGCCCTTCCAGTGCCTGGGCGGCGCGCACCAAGGCCACACCGCCGCCGGGTACGATGCCTTCTTCGATGGCAGCGCGGGTAGCATGCAGCGCGTCGTTGACGCGGTCTTTTTTCTCTTTCATCTCCGTTTCGGTAGCTGCTCCCACGTACAGTACTGCCACACCGCCGGAGAGTTTGGCGAGCCGCTCCTGCAGCTTCTCCTTGTCGTAGGAAGAAGTTGTAGCTTCGATCTGCTGCTTGATCTGTTTGATCCGGGTCTTGACCATTTCGGGATCGCCCTTGCCGTTGACGATGGTGGTGTTGTCTTTGTCCACGATGACCTTCTCAGCGCTGCCCATGTGCTCCAGGCCGGCGTTCTCGAGCTTATAGCCTTTTTCTTCGCTGATGACAGTAGCGCCGGTTAGGGCGGCGATATCTTCGAGCATAGCCTTTCGGCGATCGCCGAAGCCGGGCGCTTTAACGGCTGCCACGCGCAGCGTACCGCGCAGGCGGTTGACAACCAGGACGCCGAGCGGTTGGCTGTCCACATCTTCAGATACGAGGAGCAGGGGGCGGCCGGAAGTAGCGGCCTTTTCCAGCACGGGCAGGAACTCCCGCATATTGGAAATCTTGCCGTCAGTGAGCAGGATGAGGGGATCGTCGTATTCCGTGGTAAGCCGGTCGGGATTGGTAATAAAATAAGGCGAGAGGTAGCCCCTGTCGAATTGCATACCGCTCACTTCCTCTACGTAGGTGTCCATTCCCTTGGCTTCTTCCACCGTGATGACGCCGTCTTTGGTCACGCGCTTCATGGCGTCGGCGATCATGTCGCCTATGCTGCGGTCGTTATTAGCCGAGATAGTGGCCACCTGGCCGATGCGCTCATAATCGTGGCTGATGTCTTCAGATTGCTTTTTGAGGTGTTCTACCAGCGCTTTAACGGCTTTGTCCATACCGCGCTTGAGGTCCATTGGATTAGCGCCGGCTGATACGTTCTTGAGTCCATGTTCGATCATGTACTGGGCCAGCACCGTAGCCGTGGTGGTGCCGTCGCCGGCGAGGTCGGAAGTTTTGGAAGCTACTTCGCGCATGATCTGAGCGCCGAGGTTTTCCACCGGGTCTTCGAGGTTGATGTCCTTGGCCACGGTAACGCCGTCTTTGGTGACATGGGGAGAGCCGAAACTTTTTTGCAGCACGACATTTCGTCCTTTCGGCCCCAGGGTGATCTTGACGGCATTTGACAATTTGTCAATGCCCGACTTGAGTTTTTCCCGGGCGTCGGTATCAAAGTGAATTTGCTTTGCCATAATGGTGATGTGGGTGGTTGGTTAAACGAATCGCCCACATGCGTCAACTCCCGTGCCAAACTACATTCCGGCAGGTTGCGGCAATTTTGCTGTGTCAAATTGTCAGAGAGCCGATGCTATGCCACCTTTTCGCCGCTCAACACCTTGGCCTGATGCTGGATAGATTCTTCGTGAATGGCGCGGAGCACGGTTTCCACGAAGTTGTCGCTCAGCCCGTTCATACGGGCTTTGGCCGTCGCCTTTTCAACAATTTCGTTCCAACGGGACGGCTGTACAATGGCAATGTTGTTGCGCTTTTTGTACTCGCCGATACCCTGTGCCAACGTCATTCGCTGGGCAAAAAGCTGGAAGATTTCCTCGTCTATGTCGTCAATTTGATGGCGCAGGTGATCGATATTCTCCAGGAATGCCGCATCTCCTTCGCCGGAGCGGCGGAAGTGCAAGGCGGCGATGAGCCGGCCGTATTGTTCGGGCGTGATCTGCTGGGCGGCATCGCTCCAGGCCTGGTCGGGTGTGGGATGAACCTCGGTCATGAGGCCGTCGTAGTTGAGGTCGAGGGCTTGCTGGGCCACTTCGCGCAGGATATCCCTGCGGCCGCAGATGTGGCTGTTGTCGCAAATGATGGGCAGTTCCGGGAACTGCCGTTTCAACTCGATGGCGATCTGCCAGCGCGGCACGTTGCGGTAGCGGGTTTCGCCGTGATGTGAAAACCCCCTGTGAATGACGGCGATGCGGCGTATGCCCGCCTTGTATATGCGTTCTATGGCGCCCATCCAGAGTTTGAGATCGGGATTGACCGGGTTTTTGATGAGCACGGGAATGTCCACCCCGGCCAGCGCATCCGCCACTTCCTGCACGCTGAAGGGGTTCACCGTGGTGCGCGCGCCGATCCAGAGAACGTCCACGCCGTATTTGAGGGCTTCAAACACGTGTTGCGTGTTGGCCACTTCGGTGGTGGTGCGCAGGCCGGTTTCCTCTTTTACGCGGCGCAGCCAGGCCAATCCGGCAGTGCCGATACCCTCGAATTCGCCGGGGCGGGTGCGCGGTTTCCAAATGCCGGCGCGAAAGAGGTCAATGCCTTGCGGCGCCAATTGGCGGGCGGTTTCAAGAACTTGCTCTTCAGTTTCGGCGCTGCAAGGCCCGGCGATGAGGAAAGGGCGCTTGTATTCATTGCCGAAAATGGGTTGAAAACTCATGGTCATGGCGGTACAAAGTTTAGGAGATGATTTTGCGAATGGCATTCGCTTCCTCCATCAATTGGTAAAACGTATCAAAGTCCTTTTTGATGAGAAGGCTGCGAAAATGCGAGAGTTGGTTGATGTGCTCGTCCAATACATCGAGGACGTTATCGCGGTTTTGCCGAAAAATCGGGGCCCACATATCGGGTGAGCTTTTGGCCAAACGAACGGTGGAACTGAAGCCACCGCTCGCCAGTTCAAAAATGCGTTCTTCGTCTTTTTCCTTGGCCAGCACGGTAAGCGCCAGGGCGAAAGAGCTTATGTGAGAGATGTGCGACACATAGGCTGTGTGCACGTCGTGGGCAGCGGCATTGAGATAAACGAGGCGCATGGGTATAGACCTGAAAAGCCGTTCGGCCTGGTCAAGGGCATCGGCGTCGCTTTTTTCTACATCGCACAATACAGCGCATTTGCCGTCGAAAAGATTGGGCACAGCTGCCTCGGGACCCGAATGCTCGGTGCCCGCCATGGGATGCGCCGCCACAAAACGACCTCTCCGGGGATGGCTGTCCACCTTATCTGCAATGGCCTGTTTGGTGGAACCCAAATCTATTACTACCTGCCGGTCTGCCATATCCAGCACCCGTGGCACGATTTCGAGCAGGGTATCCACAGGGGTAGCGGCTATTACCATTTGGCTTTGCGCCACGGCTTCATCCATGGGCAGGGCCTCATCAATGAGCCTCCGGCGGAGGGCCTTGTCTGTGTTGTCGCTGCTTTTGTCCACCCCTATGATCCGGTGGGCAAATCCATTTTCCTTGAGCGTAATGGCCAAGGAGCCGCCGATGAGTCCGGTGCCGATGATGGTCAGGGTCATGGCCTGGCATGTATTGCGGAACTCCGTTCCGCAGTGAACTGTTCTGCGGAACTCCGTTCCGCCTGCGTGCCTTGTACGGCGGAACTCCGTTCCGCCTCCTGAGTTACAATAGCGGAATGGAGTTCCACTCCACCTGCGGAACGGAGTTTCGCCACACTTACCCTTCGCAGCGCTTCTTCCAACACCGCCCCGTCGCTGCAAAGCGACACGCGGATGTACCGGTTGCCCCGGCTGCCGAAAATGCCGCCCGGCGTGATGAACACCAGCGCCTCGTGCAGTACTTTATCAGAAAGTTCATACCCGTCGGCGTATCCACCGGGCACTTCTGCCCACACAAACATGCCGTTTTGATCGGGCGCCCAACGGCACCCCAACAATTCCAGCAATTGGAACACATACGCTCTGCGTTCCCGGTAAACGGCATTGAGTTGGGCATACCACTCCGGGGAGCTTGCCAAAGCAGTGGCAGCGGCGAGTTGAAGCGGCTTGAACATGCCGGAGTCCATATTGCTTTTGAAGCGCAACACCTCCTGGAGGTAGTCGAATCGCCCGGCAAGCACGCCCACGCGCCAGCCGGCCATGTTGTTGCTTTTGCTCAGGGAATTGAGTTCCAGGGCGACGTCCTTTGCTCCTTCTACGGCGAGCAGGCTGGAGGGATTGTCGTTGAGAATGAATGCATACGGGTTGTCGTTTACGATCAAGATACGGTGTTTACCGGCAAAAGCGACTAATTCCGTGAAGAACTCCGCGCCCGCAGCCGCTCCTGTCGGCATATTGGGGTAATTGACCCACATGATCTTCACCCGGCTCAAATCCGTTTGCGACAAGCGCTCCAGGTCGGGCAGCCAGCCTTTTTCAGGCAGGAGTTCGTACTCTATTGCTTCGGCGCCGGCCAGCACGGTAGCAGCGCGATAGGTGGGATAGCCGGGATTGGGCACAAGCGCCTGATCTCCTTCGCTCAAGTAGGTCATGGCAATGTGAACGATGCCTTCTTTGGAGCCGATGAGCGGCAGCACCTCGTTGTCGGGATTCAGCTCCACGCCAAACCAATCCAGGTACCACTTGGCAAAAGCCTTGCGCAGTTCCGGGATGCCGGCATAACTTTGGTAGCTGTGCGTGTGCCGCTCGCGGCTATGCTGCACCAAAGCTTCCACTGTTTCGGCAGCGGGCGGCAGGTCGGGGCTGCCGATCCCGAGATTGATCACGTCCATGCCTGCGGCCCGCATCCGGGCTATTTCACGCAGCTTGGCCGAGAAATAATACTCGTTGATTCCCGCGAGCCGGCGCGCAGGCTGCACGACGGGCGGAAGCATGGTAAGCGGATTTTCCTGGCGTATCATCTGTACAGTTTTGCAAATCAAAAATCAAAAATCAAAAATCAAAAATCAAAAATCATCAATCATCAATCATCAATCATCAATCCCCAAAATGCCTCCCCTGCCTGT
>CAZNYK010000093.1:0-16714 GCA_964577215.1 uncultured Saprospiraceae bacterium | reverse complement strand
TCATGATGGCTTTCATGCGCTCTTCAAACTGGCCGCGGTATTTGGTGCCGGCCACAAGAGCGGCCATATCGAGCATGACGATGCGCTTGTTGAAAAGCGTGCGGGAAACTTTGCGCTGAATGATGCGCATGGCCAAGCCCTCCACTATGGCGGTTTTGCCTACGCCCGGCTCGCCTATGAGGATCGGATTGTTCTTCTTGCGGCGGCTGAGAATCTGGGAAACGCGCTCGATCTCATTTTCGCGACCGATAATGGGATCGAGTTTGTCTTCTTCCGCGAGCTTGGTCACGTCGCGGCCGAAATTGTCCAATACCGGTGTACGCGACTTGGTGTTGCCGCCGCGGCGCTGCTGGTAGCGGGACTGGTTCTCCTCGTCGTCGTAGGGGTCTTCCTGTTCGCTGGGCGCTTGCGCGAAAGGCTCCACGAAATTGCCGGCGCTGAAGTCCTGTTCCTGGCGGGCATATTCAAGTTCCGCTTTGTACATATCGTAGTCGATATCGAATTGTTGAAGTATCCTGGACGCGGGATAGTCCTGGTGTTTGAGTATGGAGAGTACCAGGTGCTCCGGAGCGATCTCGTCGCTGTTGAGCGCTTTGGCTTCCAGGAGAGTTACTTTCAGCACCCGCTCGGCGTGCTTGTTGAGCGGAAGTGTGCCCACATTGAGCATAGTGGGCGATGCGGGGATTTGCTGGATAGACTCCCTTATTTTAAATCGCAGTTCTTCGCCATCGACTTCCAATGACTCGAGCACCTTCACTGCGAGGCTGTCCTTGTCTTCAAGGATGCTCAAAAGGAGGTGTTCGGTCCCGATGAAATCGTGGCCCAGGCGCAGGGCGGCCTGGCGGCTGCGGGCAATGATCTGCTTGACTTTGGGAGAAAATTTCTGATTATTCATACAAAATGATTACTGCGTTTGCGCTTTCAGATAACAATTTTAAGGCATATTCACCATCCAACCGTGCAAAGGTTGCTCATAAATTGTGAAAACACCTACATAACCATAGAAAAAATGATGCCGATTTTTCGATACACCCTGCATAAACATCTCGGGCGGTCAGGAAGTTTAACGGCCCCTCCCTTCCTGATTTTGTGCTTTCGCATATATAATTTGTCAGTTTTCCGGGAATGCTTACCTTTGCCGGGAGGTATTGAAAACCTAAGCATATGAAGTACACGATTGATAAACAAGAGCGCTACGCCGTTTTTAGCCTGGACGAAGAGAATCTGAATTCCCTGCTTGCCCCTCAGCTCAAGTCGGAATTTGTCATTCTCTCCAACGAAGGCGTCAATAATCTTATACTCGATCTTTCCAACGTCGCCTTTATTGATTCTTCAGGGCTCAGTGCCATTTTGACAGGCGACCGCCTGTGGAAACGGCTCGGGTCTTTTATCGTAACAGGAATCGAACATCCCAGCGTCAAAAAGCTCATCGAGATATCCCGTTTAGAAACTATTCTCACCCTCGTTCCCTCCGTGTCGGAAGCCGTTGATTACGTCTTCATGGAAGAACTTGAAAGAGAATTGGACCTGGAGGGTGAGGAAAGTTGAAGCCCGCCATAGTTTCACCAGCAAACCGGCATTTTCTCCGCATCCGTTTTTTTGACATTTCCGTGAAAATTGGCTTTGCGAAGCGGAATAACTTTGCGGCGGCTTGAACGCCTGCTGTCAAAAACGTTATTTCAAATTTCGTAACACTCAATTGCAATTTTCACCATGAAATTGAACAAACTCTCTTTGGGTATCGCTCTTCTTGCCATATCCACAATTGTTCTCCTTGCTTCCTGTACCAAAGATGAACCCGAAAGAACGCGGGTTTACGGCGCCATTACCATTGAAAACGCAAATACCTGGGCCACATGGCAGGACAGCGGAGAGGTGCAGGTCACTGTTTTTCCGAAATTTAGCCTGAGCCCTCTGGCGGGTTGGGGCGAAATTCCCGACAACACCCTCGGCCCCAACGTGCCCGGCGGCACTTTCGCTATCGGCGCTCCGTACAATTCTCAAGACCCCCTCGTGCTGGAATATGTGCCCGGCAAAACGGTTTATGAATATGAAATCGAATTGGAGGCGGGTACCTATTCCGCACTCGCCCTTGGATTTCGCCACGACAGGGTGACCGACCCCAGCCGTAAAACCGCCACGCTCGGCGTTCACTGGGGCAACCCCAATGCCGTAAGTCATGGCGTGGTCATCAAGATTCCCGGCCCGGGCGGTGCGATCATACCCATTTTCAACTACCCGGCGCCGCTAACTTTCGATATTGCTGCCGGCGAGGAAAAAGAGATCAATTTCAAGGCAGACTTCAACTTCGTGAACGTCTGGTACCAATAGCACTATGTTTGGCTGCTACCTCAAACCCGCATGGCCCATCATGGTTGTCCTGTTGTCCGGTATCGCATTGCACGGACAACCCGCAGTATCTGTTTCCTCCATGTCAAATGCTGATACGGCTGTATTGCCCGGCGCGATAGAGGGGCTGGTGCGCGATGCGGAAAGCGGGGAAGCAGTTCCATTGGTAAATATCCTGGTGCTGGAGACTTCGACAGGGGTCTCCAGCGACCTGGATGGCAGTTTTCGCATCGAGGGCCTTCGCCCCGGCAGATATGTATTAAAGGTATCCTGCATAGGATACCAGGAGTTGAGTACGGATTACTTGGAAGTGTCCCCCGGGAGTACTGTGCAAATGAATGTAAAATTGTTGCCCGCTTCCCTGCTGATGAGCGAAGTAGTGGTGACGGCAAGCTCCCGCTCACAAGCCATCAAATTGGCCCCAGCCAGTATCGGTTTGGTAACGCGCCAACAAATAAGTGAACGCAATCTCGTCACCTTTGATCAGGCCTTCGATGAAATGCCGGGTGTGGTGGTCACGCGCTCCAGCGGCGCCAACGTGCAGGCCTTTTCCATTCGCGGCGCTTCGGAAGTGGCAGGCGGTGGTATAGGCAACCGGGTGCTGCTGCTCATTGACGGGCGCCCCTCGCTCAGCCCCGAATCCGGAGGCGCGCTGTGGAATCTCGTTCCCCTCAATTCAATCGAACGCATCGAAGTGGTGCGGGGCGCCTACTCCTCCCTCTACGGCTCCAGCGCCATGGGCGGCGTAGTCAACGTCATTACCCGAAAGCCTGAAAACCGACCCGAAACCCGCATCCACCTCAACTACGGCGCTTACGGCCCCGCTCCGCGCAGCGCGAGCTACCGGCGTTACAATGACTTCCACGTCGCAGAATTCAGCCACAGCCGCCGCACCGGGAATTTCGCCTACCTCCTGGACGGTAGCTGGAAATCCGATGACGGGCACAGGGAAAAAACCGCTTTCGACCTGTACAATTTCTTCGGCAAGGCCAATTGGGAGTTCAAACCCGGCCAAAATCTGCAATTTTCAGCCAACTACAACCAAATGTACAGCGATGCGCCTGCTACCTGGCTCAGCCGCAGGCAGGCTTACAGCGTAGCCGATTTCAAAAAAGACGACTACCAGAACAGGCGTGAGTTCAATGCCGATATGTACTACCACACTATGCTCGGTTCGAAACTCAAGTTCTCCTCCCGCGTATATCACTACCGCAATACTTCCGTCTTCACTTTCGACGACGATCCCGGCAACGACAGCACCAATGTCAACACCGGAAAACAGATCGTACAGGAGTACAGCGTTCGCACGCAGCGGATTGGCAATGTCACACAACTCGATCTTTTTGCCGGTGACAGACACTACCTCATCGGCGGCGTTGACATCAAGCGAGACTACGTGCTGGGCGAACCGGATATATACCTCTACGGCGAGCACAGGGTGTTGAGCGCCGGGTTTTACCTGCAAGATGAGATCAGCATCAGCGACAAACTCACCGCAACGGCGGGCGCCCGCTACGACTACTACCACATCATCGGCGAGGTGAAGGAGGCCAATTTCAGCCCCAAGCTGGCTTTGCTTTACAAAGCAAAGTCTAATCTCTCTCTACGCATGTTGCTGGCCCAGGCCTTCCGCGATCCGCCCATAGCGGAGCGATTCATCAAATTTGAACAGGGCGGCGGACTTGCCTTCCAACCTAATCCAGGCTTGAGACCAGAGCGGCTCGTGTTATCGGCCGAAACGGGCTTCAAGTGGGAGCCGGCGCCCGGTATATCGTTGGACGCGGCTTTGTTTTACAACCGCTACAAGGGACTGATTTCCTTCCAACAGGTTTCGCAGCCCTTGGAGCCGCTGACCTTCATGGTGGTCAACCTCAGCGAAGCAATCATGCAGGGCTTCGAGTTATCGTATCGTCAGCGCATCCGCGATTTCCTTATGCTGAACGTAGCCTACACCTACTTAGATGCGCGCGATATTTCGCCGGAGCGCTTCAACGACGCGTTGGCCTACAAGGTGCGGCACAGCCTCGGCATGTCGGCTACGGCTTATTACAAGAAATTCATGCTGCATGTGGGCAGCCGTTACCGCAGCCGCATAGAGGAGGTATTCATCTATCCAGGAAGCGAGCCCGGCGTTGCCTTTATTGCCAATGCCAGATTAAACTACAAACCCTCCGATCGTCAAACGGTCTATTTTGCCGTTAACAATTTCAACAATGCGCAATATGAGGAACTGGAGCGCTACCGGATGCCGGGGCGGAGTTTTACGCTTGGGGTGGATATGCATTTCTGATTAGTTTGGTGGGCAAAAAACAGGGGCATTTTTTCCTATCTTTATCCCCTAATGAAAAAGTTTACCTGGGGCATCCTCGGCATCGGCAAGATCGCGCACAAGTTCGCGGCGGATCTCGCATTACTGCCCAATGCGCAATTATACGCCTGCGGCTCCCGCTCGGCTGAACGGGCGCAGGCATTCGCCCGGCAATACGGCGCGCTGAACTATTTCGGTTCATATGAAGCGCTCGCCGCTTGCCCGGAAATTGACATCGTCTATATAGCCACCCCCCATGCTTCGCATTGCGAAGCGGCATTGTTATGTATGGAGCAAGGCAAGGCCGTACTGTGCGAGAAGCCCTTAGCGCTGAACCACAGTGAGGCGCAACGCATGGCCGATGCAGCCCGCAACAACGGCGTCTTCCTGATGGAAGCCCTGTGGACGCGCTTTCTGCCGCCTACCCTGCAAGTGCTGGAATGGATACAACAAGGCGTCATAGGGAATATACAGGCAGTAAAAGCCGATTTTGGGTTCCCCGCTCCTTTTGATCCCAAGGGCCGTCTTTTCGATCCGGCACTCGGCGGCGGCGCATTGTTGGACATAGGTATTTACCCGGCCTTTTTGGCCCTGTTGGTTTTGGGCGTTCCCCAGCGCTTGGAGGCGGTTTCTTCCTTCGGCCCTACGGGCGTGGATGAGGATACGGGGATGTTGTTTGAATATGCAAGCGGCGCCCTTGCCCATCTCCATGCCAATATTCGTTATCAAACCGGAACGGAGGCCTTTATCTACGGCGATCGCGGCCTCATTCACATGCATTCCCGCTGGCACCACACCCGGCAACTGACACGCACGCCTGTGGAAGGTTCGCCAACTGTACTCAATTATGACTATCCCGGTTACGGTTACCAGTATGAAGCGGCTGAAGTCATGAGGTGTTTGGAAGCCGGATGGAAGGAAAGCCCTCTGTTGCCCTTAGCCTTCAGCCTTGAACTGGCGGAGATTTTGGACGGGATACGGGCCGGTTCGTTGGACGACTGAGGAGATACTTCCCGGCAAGTCGTCCTCCGACTATGCAGGCACAAAAAATCGGCCCGGGGGGACATCCCCACGGGCCGTTGCTATAAAAACCTAATGAATGAATGTCTCTTACTTAAGTGTAATCGTTTGATTGTACGTTTTGTACGGCGTACTGAATTGCACGGTATAGGTTCCGCGCCGGAGGTCCGGGAGTTTGTACCGGCGCTCCAAGCGGGTCACGTTGTGTATTTTGTCGCTGAAGATTTCCGGGCCGTCGGCTTCAAAGATGGCAATCCCCACATCAGCCACGCGCGTGTTGAACCAGTTGATATCCAGGTCGCGCTCGCGCAGGCGAAAGACCGGAGCAAAGTACTCCCGGCGCATATCCTCATTCAGTATCATGTCGACTGCGGTTATGCGCAGCGGCTGAACGGTTTCCCTGAGTTCGGATGCAACCAATATGGTGTACGAGCCTGCCGGCAAATTCGACAGGTCCAGCACCTTGGAAAAGGCGTTGCCGGCGGGTATGCGGTCCTCCATCAGTATTTCGCCTTTTTCTTCCGCCAGGGTTACCTTAACCGGGCCTCCGAATCCGGATACCTCTAAAGACACCTGCTTGAATGCATTATTGATCTTTTCAATGCGCAGGGAGGCTGTCATGTCCGGGCCGGGCGCCGCAAAACCGGCGCCCAGGGCAGCGCAAAAAGCTGCAGCCATAAATACACTTTTCAGAATCGTCCTCATTTTCAATTTTTTAGTAAAACAATTGGGTGATTTTTACCGTGCAAAGGTACCGGCATATCAGATCGCGGCGCTACCACGCTATTAACCGCTTTTTTTACGGAATTGACCCAGAACCCCATTTGGGAGCCGGAAAACCCAAATTGCAGCCATGTCGCATATTTATATCCGCTTCGCTTATCTTTGCTTCATGTTGCTGGAGAAAAGACCTGAGATTCGTATTGGAGGTTGCGCGAGGTTGGCATGCAAGAGGTTTGCATGGGTATGTTTCGTGTCTTTTTTGCCGTGGTTTTGCCGCCTTGCAGGCGCCCAGGTATCGGTAAGCGCAAAGTTGGATAGTGCAAATATCCAATTGGGTAACACTACGGCATTGCGCATTCAATTGCACTCGACAATTGATACCCCGGCGCCGCAGGCCGATTATAGCGCTTTGGACAGCCTCAGCGGCATGGAGGTTTTGCAAACACAACCCTTCCGGCCCATAGATGTGCCTGAGGGTAAAGGCTGGGAAGCTGAAGTGGTACTGATAGCCCTTGAACCCGGGCGCCGGGAAATTGGCGGTATAAAAATCCATCTGCCGGATACAATCCTGACGCCCGCGCCGTTGAGCCTCCATGTCCTTATGCCTGCTTTGACCCCCGATGAAGGCCTTGCGCCCATTAAAAACATCGTGGAAGAACCCGTGCGGCTCAGCGACCAGTGGCATCTTTGGGCGCTCGCCGCGCTTGCGCTTGGGGCTGCAGCCTGGTATGTATTCCAAAAACGGCGCAACAGCGCTTCATCCGCCGAAGTGACGCCGCCGGTAGAAATTCCGGCGCATATTGTTGCCTTGCAGCAACTCAAGAGCTTGCAGCAAAAAAAACTCTGGCTATCCAGTCATAAACAACACTATACCGAACTCACCGACACACTGCGCACCTATATCGGTCGCCGTTTTCATATTCCGGCGCTCAGCGAAACCAGTACCGGTATCTTGCAGGACTTATCCGAAAGCAGGATCGCTCCGTCGGCCGGGGAGCGGCTGGAGCGCATACTGCACACTGCCGATCTGGCCAAGTTTGCCAAAGCCAGGCCTGCTGAAGCCCTCAGCGTGCAACTGCTCGACGAGGCTTTTCGTTTTGTGGAAGAAACCATGCCTTCTCATCTCCCCTCAACTGCCGGATCATGAGCTTCCTGAACGGACTGACCTGGAGCCAACCTGCCTGGCTGCTTTTGTTGCTGATCCTGCCTCTGTTTTTCTGGAAGCCCCGCCGTGCCTTCGCATCCTTGATCTGGCCGGAAGCTCCCCCCGCGGTCACCCTTCGCACCCGGCTCATGCATGTTCCTGTATGGCTGAGGGTGGCGGCATTGGTTCTCATCATTGCGGCATTGGCTCGCCCGCAGCGGTTGTTGCAAGACCGGACCATCACCACCGAAGGTATCGACATAGGTTTGGTGCTCGATGTTTCCGAGAGCATGTTGGCTGAGGACTTCCGGCCCAACCGGCTGGAGGCGAGCAAGCGCGTAGCTATGGATTTTGTGGATCGCCGCCCCAACGATCGCATCAGTCTTACCGTTTTTGCAGGAGAGGCTTTTTCTCCTTGTCCGCTTACCACCGACCACCGCATCGTCAAGGAATTCATTGCCGGTATCCGGCACGGCATCATCCGCGACAATACCGCCATCGGCGATGGCCTGGCAACTGCCGTCAACCGCCTCAAAGATTCTGCCGCGGAAAGCAAGGTCATCATTTTGCTCACCGACGGGGAGAACAACGCCGGGTACATTCAGCCCGCCGTGGCTGCCGAGATAGCCCAAGCCATCGGCATCAGGCTTTACACCATCGGCGTGGCTGCTGCCTGGCAGTTCTCCGGTTCAGGGGAGGAAACGCCGGTGGATGAAACGCTGCTGGGCGAGATGGCTCAAAAAACCGGGGGACGCTACTTCCGGGCGGAGGACCCTCAAGCGCTTGAACGCATTTACGCCGAAATTGATCGCTTGGAAAAAACCGAAACAGAAACCATAGTAGTGCAGCAAACTCAAGAAATGTTCCGCATTTTTGTATGGGCGGCCCTGGCGCTGATTGTGGTAGAAATGTTGCTTCGGTTCACCATTTTGCGCACCATACCCTGAGCAATTATGTGGAAACTCGAACATCCCGAATACCTGTTCACACTGCTCTTGCCGGCAGCGCTGTGGCTGGGCTTTGCCCTGGCGCAGCGCGCCAAAAGGCGCACACTGGAGCGCATAGGCAGGCCGGAACTGCTCATGGCCATGATGCAGGGTTACTCTGCCGGGCGCGAGCGTACCCGGATGTGGTTGCTCACCGGCGCCATGATACTCCTGGTTGCGGCGCTCTGCAATCCACAGATCGGCATCGAAGGCGAAACAGTGACCCGGCGCAGCCTGGATGTGGTAGTGGTGTTGGATATTTCCATAAGCATGTTGGCGGAGGACGTGCCCCCGAACCGGCTGGAACAAGCGCGGCAGTTTGCCCGCGAATTGGTGTCGGTTTTGCGCAGCGAGCGCATGGGGTTGGTGTTGCTGGCAGGCAATGCATACCCACAGGTTCCGCTCACATCCGATTTTGCAGCGATGGATATGGCATTGCGAACCGTTCATCCCGGTATGGCCCCAAGCCCCGGCACCGCCATAGGGGAGGCCATAAACGCCGGGGAAAAACTTTTTGCTGCGGATAGCAGGGCCGGCAAGGCGATCATTCTCATCAGCGACGGAGAAACCCACGACGAAGAGGCCGTCGCCCGTGCGCGCACCGTCGCCAAAAACGGGGTGCTCCTCTTTACCGCAGGCGCCGGCACTCCGCAAGGCGGATTTATCCCGGTTGAAGTGGCAGGGCGAAGCGATTACAAGCGGGATGAACGCGGCGAGCCGGTGCGTACCCGGTTAGAAGAAGGCCTGCTCCGCGAACTGGCCCACACCGGCAAAGGGCAATATTTTCGCTTGCAAAGAGGCTCCAACGAACAGGCTGTTCAATCTATCCGCACTCGAATTGATACTTTGGAAAAACAAGAAATGGAGCAGCAGCGCTTCGAACGCTACCGCAGTTTTTTCCAGGTTTTTCTGGCAGCGGGGTTGCTGATGTTGGCAGCGGCATATCAGAAGTTTTCCACATCGCCGGCCCGGCGTTTGCTGCGTCTGATCTCCTCAAAATGAAGCATTTAGCCTGCCGTTGTTTTTTAATTAACACCCGCTTGGCCTTATCCACAGTTTATCCACATTTCTCAAGGGCATTATTCACAGCCATTGAAAACCGCAATACATTTTCACCGGTTTGAATTAAATCATTACCTTTAGCTTTGTATTGAAAAGAGCCATCCACGAGTATGCCGGAGCAAAAAGACACTACGAACAAACCGGTAGCCGCCGGCCAACGGCGCCCGGCCCCGCAGCGCAGAGGCGAGGACTTGTCGAATTACGTCTTCGGCAAAGTACAGCCCCAGGCGCTGCCGCTTGAAGAAGCGGTGCTCGGCGCCGTCATGCTCGACAAGAATGCCCTCACCATCATCATTGATATCCTCCAGTCTGAGAGCTTTTACTTAGAAGCCCATCAGCACATTTACCGCGCCATGCGCCGCCTTTTTGACCGCTCCCAGCCCATAGACCTCCTGACAGTGATGGAGGAACTCAAGAAATCGGGCGACCTGGAAGCATCGGGCGGCCCGGCTTACCTCGCCGAACTCACCCACCGGGTGGCGTCAGCGGCCAATATTGAATATCACGCCCGCATCATCGCGCAGAAATACATCCAGCGCGAGCTGATCCGCGTTTCCACCAAAACCATACGCGACGCTTTTGAGGATACTTCAGATGTGTTTGAACTCTTAGACGAAGCGGAACAGGGACTCTATAATATTGCCCAGAACAACATGAGCCGCGGCTACGAAGGCACCGATACCCTGGCGGCCAAAATGCTCAAGCAGATAGAGGAACTCAAAGGCAAAAAAGACGGCCTCACCGGCGTACCCACGGGATTTACAGCCTTAGACCGGCTCACCTCCGGCTGGCAGCCTTCCGACCTCATCATCGTAGCTGCCCGGCCTGCCATGGGTAAAACCGGTTTTGTGCTTTCCATGGCCCGCAATGCCGCTTTGGAATTCAAAAAGCCGGTTGCCATTTTCTCGTTGGAAATGGCCAACCTGCAATTGGTGCTCCGCCTCGTATCCATGGAAGCCGAAATTTCCGGCAGCAAACTGCGCAACGGCCAGTTGGACGAAGACGAGTGGAAACGCCTGCACCACGCCGTGGAGCGCATCAGCGAGGCGCCCATCTTCATCGACGATACCGCCGGCATCAACATCTTCGAACTGCGCGCCAAAGCGCGCCGCATGAAGATACAGCACGATATCCAACTGATCGTCATTGATTATCTGCAATTGATGAGCGGCGGCCCCGACAGCCAGCGCGGCAACCGCGAACAGGAGATCAGTTCCATCTCCCGCTCGCTCAAGGCTTTGGCCAAAGAACTCAACGTGCCCGTCATCGCGCTTTCCCAGCTCAGCCGGGCGGTGGAGGTACGCGGGGGGTCTAAAAGGCCCCAACTTTCGGATTTGCGGGAGTGTGTGGCCGGCGACACGCTCGTCTATCTGGCAGATGGTAGTACAGTGCCCATCAAAGACCTGGTAGGGCAACAACCTGAAATAGTGACCTTGGACGCTCAAACGCAAAAGCTCCGCACGGGGCGTTCCGAGATAGTCTGGCCAGTTGGAAAAAAGCAAGTGTTCCAGGTCAAGTTGGCAAGTGGCAGAAGACTCAAGACTACCTCCAACCACCGATTACTGACACTGGATGGATGGGAAAAAGTGGTTGAATTAAAGCCCGGCAGCCGTGTAGGTATTTTAAGGAGAACTTATGAGCCTGTGACCCCAAAAAATGAACTATCCGAAAACCAAATCATTCTTCCTGCCCACCTGATCGGAGATGGAAGCTACCTGAGCAGGCAACCTCTTCGATATACCACAGCCTCAAAAGGCACTTCATATGGTGGAAAATCTCACTTTAGTTTCGCGCCCTCGCGAAAAGTGTTAGCCGGTTATGCAGAAATACTGGAAGATGAATACCTGCCCCGGCTATCTGAAAGCGATATTTTCTGGGATGTAATAACCGAAATCGTCCCTGTGGGGGAAGAGGAGGTCTTTGACCTTACAGTACCGGGTACCCATGCCTTTATTGCCAACGGCATAGTGAGCCACAACTCCGGCGCCATCGAACAAGACGCCGACATCGTTTCCTTCATCTACCGCCCGGAGTACTACCAGATCATGGAAGACGAAAACGGGCAAAGCCAGAAAGGCGTGGCGGAGATCATCGTGGCCAAACACCGCAACGGCGCCACAGATACCGTAAAACTGCGCTTTACCGATAAACTTGCCCGCTTTTCCGACCTCGACGAGTTCAACTTCGACGCGCTACCGGCAGGCGTATTCCAGGACCCCGTGCCGGCCAACGTCATCATCCGCCCCTCGCGCATGAACGACGATGAAGACATTCCATTCTAACAACTTCCGCAACGTATGCCCAATCCACGCAAACCGAAAAAGACGCGTCCGAGTACTCCGCCGCGCAAACCGGCAGGCTTCAGCGCCCGCCGGCAGGCGCCGTTGCGCAAACTGACCCAGCCGGCAGAGCAATGGCCCATGCGCCTCAATAAATACATCGCACATTGCGGCATTTGCTCGCGACGGCAGGCCGCCGAGTACGTCAAGGAAGGGCTGGTAGCGGTAAACGGCAAAGTAGTAACCGAACCCGGGGTTGAGGTGCAGCCGGATGATCGCATCACTTACAAGGGGCAACTCGTGCGGCCGGAAGACCGCAAGGTCTATATCCTGATGAATAAGCCCAAAAACGTGATCACCACCTCCGACGACGAAAAAGGGCGCAAAACTGTGCTCGATCTGCTCAAGGGCAAGATTAAAGAACGGGTATATCCCGTGGGCCGCCTGGATCGCGATACTACAGGATTGCTGCTGCTCACCAACGACGGCGACCTGGCGCAAAAACTGGCGCACCCCAAGCACAAAGTCGTCAAGGTGTACAAAGTTTCCTTAGACAGGTCGCTGGCGCCGAAAGACCTGGAAACCATTCGCGAGGGGCTGGAGTTGGAAGACGGCCCCGCGCAGGTGGACAGCGTGTTTTACTACGAAGGGAAAAAGAGCGAGATCGGCATCGAAATACACATCGGCAAGAATCGCATCGTACGCCGCATCTTCGAGCACTTGGGCTATACCGTCACGGCGCTGGACCGTATATTCTATGCGGGTTTGACCAAAAAAGACCTGCCCCGGGGTTTTTTCCGCCGCCTCACCGAAAGGGAGATCATTCAACTCAAACACTTCACCTGAACATTTGGGGCGGAGGTATGCCGGGGCCTAAAAAAATGAGCCGGCCCGGATGCCCGGACCGGCCCATTCGCACTTTTTGGTTCATCGGCAAGGATTACTTGTCCTTGACTTCTTCGTATTCTACATCCGTTACGTCTTCGGCAGTGCCGGCGCCGTTTTCGGAGGCCTGGCTGCTTTCCGCCTGGCCTTGGGTAGCTTGATACATATCCTGGCTGGCGGCCTGCCATGCAGCGTTGAGTTCGTTGGAAGCCCGTTCGATGTGGTCTATATCCTGCGCTTTGTGGGCCTCTTTGAGGTCTGCCACAGCCGATTCGATGGCTCCTTTTTTATCGGCGGGTATTTTTTCACCGAATTCTTTGAGCTGTTTTTCCGTCTGGAAGATCAGCGTATCCGCCATATTGATCTTTTCGACGCGTTCGCGTGCGATGCGGTCTGAGTCGGCGTTGGCGGCAGCCTCGGCCTTCATGCGTTCCACTTCGTCTTTAGAGAGGCCGGTGGAGGCTTCGATGCGTATATTTTGCTCCTTGCCGGTGCCTTTGTCTTTGGCGGTCACGCTGAGAATGCCGTTGGCGTCGATGTCGAAGGAAACTTCAACTTGCGGCAAGCCGCGCGGGGCCGGCGGAATACCGTCGAGGATGAACCGTCCTACGGTCCGGTTGTCTTTGGCCATTGGGCGCTCCCCTTGCAGGATGTGGATTTCCACCGAAGGTTGGTTGTCGGAAGCCGTGGAATAGGTTTTCGACTTTTTCGCCGGAATGGTGGTATTGGACTCGATGACCACGTCGTACACGCCGCCGAGGGTTTCAATGCCGAGGGAAAGCGGGGTGACGTCGAGCAGGAGTACGTCTTTGACCTCGCCTGTGAGTACGCCGCCCTGGATAGCTGCCCCTACGGCTACTACCTCGTCGGGGTTCACGCCTCTGTTGGGCTTTTTGCCAAAAAAGTTCTCTACGGCCTGCTGGATGCGCGGGATGCGGGTGGAGCCGCCTACGAGGATGACTTCGTCGATCTTGTCTTTGGAGACGCCGGCATCTTTAAGCGCGAGTTCGCAAGGTTTGAGCGTGCGTTCCACCAAGTGGTCGATAAGCTGCTCGAATTTGGCGCGGGAGAGTTTCATGACCAAGTGCTTGGGCACGCCGTCCACAGCCGTGATATACGGCAGGTTGATCTCCGTTTCGCTGGAGGAGGAAAGTTCGATCTTGGCTTTTTCGGAAGCGTCTTTGAGGCGTTGCAGCGCCATGGGGTCTTTGCGCAGGTCGATATTTTCCTGAGCTTTGAACTCGTCGGCGAGCCAGTCGATGATGATGTGGTCGAAGTCGTCTCCACCGAGGTGTGTGTCGCCGTTGGTGGACTTCACTTCAAAGACGCCGCCTCCCAGTTCGAGAATGGAAATATCAAAGGTGCCTCCGCCGAGGTCATATACGGCGATGGTCATGTCTTTGTGATGCTTGTCCAGGCCGTAAGCGAGCGCCGCAGCGGTAGGCTCGTTGATGATGCGTTTGACGGTGAGGCCTGCTATTTCGCCGGCTTCCTTGGTGGCTTGGCGCTGGGAGTCGTTGAAGTATGCCGGCACGGTGACCACCGCTTCGGTGACAGGTTGTCCGAGATAATCTTCAGCTACTTTCTTCATTTTTTGAAGTACGGCGGCGGAAATTTCCTGGGGCGTAAAGTGACGACCGTCTATATCTACGCGGACCGTGTCGTTGTCTCCTTTGGTCACCTTGAAAGGCACGTGGGGGATTTCGCCTGCGCGCTCGGAATAGCGGGCGCCCATAAAGCGCTTGATAGAATATACGGTGCGCTTGGGATTGGTGATGGCCTGCCTTTTGGCGGGGTCTCCTACCTTGCGCTCTCCGTTGTCCATGAAAGCCACCACCGAGGGGGTGGTCCTGCGGCCTTCATCGTTCGGAATTACCACCGGTTCGTTACCTTCCATTACGGCTACGCAAGAGTTGGTGGTTCCCAAGTCAATCCCGATAATTTTACCCATGATATGCAGTTTGATTTTGGATGATGCAAAATTGAAAATGTCATTCTTGCTTTAACAATCCCTGTGCCAAAGCGAAATTGAGGGAGGAGGATAGCTGCCGAAACTGCCAAAGCTGCCAAACGGCAGCGCAAGACGGGAACAGGTTGGCAGGAAGCGTGCCGGTGCTGACAAAACGGCAGGAGATGGGCGATTAAACGTAACCCTTGGCTTGCAAGCGGAAAAGTTCGGCGTATTTGCCGTTTTGGGCCAATAGCTCGTCATGGCTGCCCAGTTCCAGCAAGCCGCCGTTTTCGAGGAAAAGGATGCGGTCAGCCATGCGCACGGTGGAAAAGCGGTGGGAGATAAGCACTGCGGTGCGGCCTTCAATGAGTTCGGAGAAGCGAAGAAACACCTCGTGTTCAGCCCTGGCGTCTAAGGCGGCGGTGGGTTCGTCGAGTATGAGCAATTGTGCATCGCGCATGTAGGCGCGGGCAAGGGCGATTTTCTGCCATTGGCCGCCGGATAGCTCCACGCCGTCGGCAAACCGTTTGCCCAGCATCTGGCGGTACTTTTCCGGGAGTTGCTCGATCACGGCATCAGCAAGGCTTTTGTGGGCCGCTTGCTCTATGGATTTCAAATCTTCTACCGCATCGATATTCCCGATGGCGATGTTTTCGGACACTTTCAGTTGGAAGCGCATGTAATCCTGGAAGATGATGCCGATGTTGCGGCGCAGGTCTTCCAGGTCGTATTCCCTGATATCGGCGCCGTCAATGAGGATGCGGCCTTCCGTGGGTTCGTATAGCAGGGCCAGGAGTTTCACCAGCGTGGTTTTCCCCGCGCCGTTTTCGCCTACCAAAGCCAGCTTTTCTCCAGCGTTGAGTTGGAAAGAAAGCCCCTGCAAGGCCCAGCGTTCGCTGTTGGGATATTTGAACCCGACGTTTTCAAAAACAAATCCCTCCCGCAGGGGCCGGGGGAAAGGCCGGGCGCCCGGGCGCGAAACGATGGAGGGCTTGATCTCGAAAAATGTAAAGAGGTCCTGCAAATACAGCGCCCCTTCTGCAATGCGCGAAAACCGGCTCATGATGCCCTGCAGCGTGCCGTGCATGCGGCTGAAAGAGCCGGCCAGGAAGGTCAGCGTCCCCACGGTGATGAGGCCGCTCACGGTTTGCAGTAAAATGAACACGTATGCGCCGTAGTAGGATATGGTACCTGCCGCGGAGAGGAGGGCGCCCCAGCCGGCGCGCTTCACCGAAAGTGCGCGGTTGGCCTGAAAATAGCGTGCCGACAGTTCGGCGAAGCGGTCGGCAATAAAATCGGCAAGCCCGAATACCTTGACCTCCTTGGCCGTTTGGTCGCTTGCGCCTATGTAGCGCAGGTAGTCCAATTCGCGCCGCTCCGGGGTCCAGCCCCGCGTCAGGGAATAGCTTTGCTGGTTGAAGTACGATTCCCCCAGGAAGGAGGGGATCACAGCCAGCGCCAGGATGAGGATGAGCCAGGGATTGAACGCGATAAGCCCTGCGCCGAGAAACAACACGGTGATGATGTCCTGTACTTGCGACAAAGCCATTGACATGAGCACAGTGCGACCGGTGGTTTCGCGGCGGGCGCGCTCCAATTTGTCGTAAAAGGTCGGGTCTTCAAATTGATACAGGTCGAGGGTGGCAGCGTGGCGGATCAGTTCTTCCGAGGTGCGGTTGGAAAAGAGATCGCCCAGCAGGCTGTCGAGGAGGGTAATGCCCCGGTTGAGCAGGTCGGAAACCAGCGCCAGGCCGAATTCGGCGCCTACCAGGAGCCAGAGGTAATTCATGTCGCGCAGCTCGGCGCCCATAAGGCGGATGACTTCGTCGATGATCAACTTCCCAACGTACAGGCTCAGCAGCGGAATGACCGATTTGAGCAGCCGCAAGGCGATATTGCCAATGGCCATTCCGGGATGGGTGCGCCATATCATGCGGAAGAACGGCGGCAGGTGCCGCAGCGCGTCTATTTGTTCCCGCCAGTTGGTAGAGCTTTTTTCGATTGCCA